>CAYWCK010000630.1:0-2560 GCA_964456685.1 uncultured Bifidobacteriaceae bacterium
AAGCAATACGCCGACATGTGGTCGCCGCTGGCACTTGAAGCCTCGCAATCCGACCGTCAGAAAAAATTTGGCGGAATCGAGTTCGTAAACTGCACGGTGGAAGACGAGCGTGCCCGGCCAGCGATTTTGGCGAAGGCCGAAACCGGTTTGTTCAACATCTCTGGCAACATCACCGTGCGGAGCCGGCATGCGGTGAAAGCCGACCTCGGCACGAAACTCGACGGTGTGACGCTGAACGTGCGCGAGGCCAGCCTCTCCCCGTTTCGGCACGTGAAAGTTTTTGCCGTGCCCGGACGCTTCGGCGGCTGGCCGGCGAACCAAGGGCGGGGGTCTTGGGGCAATGAAATTCTTTTCGGCTTCAGCCGCGGTTACTACAAGGACCTTGGTGAGCGCCACAATATTGATCGCGAGAGGCCCGAGGAATACTTGCTCGCGCGCAGCCTCGACGGCGGCGAAACGTGGAGCATCGAAAACCCAGCGGAGCACGGCGCGCTGATTCCCACCGGCAAAACGCTGCACGGTATTCAACCACCCTGGCTGAAGGAAAAGGAATGGCGCGATTGCCCGGGTGGAATTGATTTCACCCATCCGGACTTCGCCATGACGTTGCGCATGACAGACATCGGCACCGGTCCGTCGCGTTTCTATTACTCGACCGACCGCGGTCATCGCTGGGAAGGGCCGTTTCGCCTGCCGTTGTTTGGCCAGAAGGGAGTTGCCGCGCGCACGGATTATCTCGTCAACGGTCCGAGGGATTGCCTGCTTGTGCTCACCGCATCGAAACCGGACGGAGAAGAAGGTCGCCCGTTTTGCGCACGCACCACCGATGGTGGTCGCTCATGGAAATTCGTCGGCTGGATCAATGACCAGCCCGACGGTTACGCGATCATGCCTTCAACGATTCGCCTCGGGCCAAGCGAACTGTTCACCGCCATCCGCCGGCGCAATGAAACAAAGGCGTGGATCGAAACCTATCGCTCGCGCGACAACGGCAAGCATTGGAAACTGGAGAACGTTCCTGCGCCCGATCTTGGCACCGGCAATCCGCCGAGCATGATTCAGTTGAAAGACGGTCGCGTGTGCCTCACTTACGGCCATCGCGCCGCGCCGTTCAGCATTCGCGCGTGCATCAGCAACGACGGCGGGCGCACCTGGCAGCCGGAACTTATTTTGCGCGACGACGGCGGCGGCACAGACATCGGCTACCCGCGCACCGTGCAACGGCCCGACGGAAAAATCGTCACCACCTATTACTTCCACGACCAACCGAAAGGCGACCGCTATATTGCAGCGACGATTTGGTCGCCTGACGTTTCGCCCTGAGCGACGTCACCGTTATCCGCGAACAATAGAAGCCGGCCCAAGCCGGAAGCAGCGTGGGCGTTTCTCGATGTGAGGTGTGAAAGCCTGCGGCGGTAGGATCAATTTTAGTGTTAGAACATCCGCCGGCATTGGGTGTCAGGAACTCGACAACAATTCGAATTACTGTTAAGAGAGAGCCATTGACCAGCAGGCATTCTAACCACGGGCGGCATGGTTCAGAGGATCCGCGATGGGAACGCATCCGCAGAATCTGCAATCCCATGGCGCTGATCAGTGGGATTCTATTTGTCGCCAGCCAACTCACCCCCGCCCAGGAGTATTCGGTGCTCAAGAGCTTCGGCGTGTTAACCAATATTTCGGGCCGCCAACCTAAAGCACCTTTGGTGCGTGGTGCGGATGGGACGCTTTATGGCACTTGCAATGCCGGGGAGTCTGGGGTGTGGGGAACCGTTTACAAGATCAGCGCCAACGGAACGGGGTTTACGGTTTTGAAATGGTTTACGAATGCGGCGGAGGGCACCGGCCCGCGCGGCGGCCTGGTTTTGGCGGGGAACACACTCTTTGGAACGACTTACAGCACGGTATTCAGGCTGAATACTGACGGGACGGGGTTTGCGGTTTTGAAAACATTTTCCGGCAGCGAGGGCCGCGATCCGCGCGCGAGCCTGACACTCGATGGGGAAATGCTTTACGGCACTACTTATGTTGGGGGGGAGTCCGACTTCGGGACGATCTTCAAGCTGAGGACAAACGGCTCAAGTTTTTCCGTCCTGCGAAGCTTCTCCGGCAGCGACGGGAAATATCCCTTCTCCGGTCTCCTGCTGCAGGGCGGAAAGCTTTACGGCACGACGGAGTATGGCGGGGACAACAACGTGGGCACTGTGTATCGCCTGAACCCAGATGGATCGGAGCACACAGTCCTGTACAGTTTTATCGGCATAGGGAGTTACCCGCGCGGCGGCTTGGTGAGCGATGGCAACCGGCTTTTTGGGACGACGTATCAAGGGGGACCAGGTTCGACCTATGGCGTTGTTTATGCACTGGATGCCAACGGGTCAAATTATGCGGTCCTCAAGTACTGCAATTCCACTGACGGAGGTAATCCTGAAGGCGACCTGACCTTGTCAGGCCTCACGCTGTATGGAACCACGTCGCTCGGCGGCACGTTAAATGTCGGAACGATATTCCGGGTGAACATTGACGGGTCCGGCTTCGTGCGGATGGCCTCATTCAATTA
>CAYWCK010000631.1:0-2551 GCA_964456685.1 uncultured Bifidobacteriaceae bacterium
TCCTCAAATTCGAGGCGGGACGATAGTGAACCGCTCGGCTTCCCGCAAGCCGGGGTTGGCCGGCCTGCTGGGCGTGGCTTTTCGGCAAATCGCCCGCGCTGTGTTCTGGCTTGCGGCGCGGTCGGTTGACCGGCAACGTAATTCCGATCTGCAATCCAAGGCTAAATAATGAATCTCTCTTCTTTCTCCTTTCCGACGCCAACGTTGTTTGGGGTTGGCGCAATTCAAGAACTGCCGGCGCGCGGCAAGCGGCTCGGCATCCAACGACCACTAGTGGTCACCGACGGCGGCCTGCTCAACACCGAGGCCTTTCGCACGCTGGCCAAATCGCTCGGCGCGGCTGATCAGGGCAAAAGCTGGTTCGTTTTCTCCGGCGTGCATCCCAATCCGATCGAGCAGGACGTACGGGAAGCGGCCCAGGCCTTCGTGCAAAACAAATGCGACGGCGTGATCGCTTTCGGTGGCGGCAGCGCGTTGGACGTGGGCAAGGCGGCGCGTTTGCTCGTCAAGCGGCCGGGCCTCGACTTCGCCAAATTTTACGATGAAAGCGATTGGTCCGGGCTCGCGCCGTGCATCGCCATCCCAACCACGGCGGGCACGGGCAGCGAAGTGGGGCGCAGCTCCGTCATCACGCTCGACGCCACGCATCGCAAGGCGGTGCTGTTCAATCCTGAACTGCTGGCGAAGCTGGTGATCCTCGATCCGCAACTCACCGCCGGCCTGCCGCCCAAGCTCACCGCCGCCACCGGCGCGGATGCGTTGACGCATTGCATCGAGAGCTTCACCTGCCCGCAGTTCCATCCGATGTGCGACGGCATCGCGCTCGAAGGCATCCGCCTGATCGTGGAAGCGCTGCCGCGCGCGTGCGCCAATGGCAACGACCTTGAAGCGCGCGGGCACATGCTCGTGGCCGCGGCGATGGGCGCCGTTGCTTTCCAAAAGGACCTCGGCGTCGTGCACTCACTCGCGCATCCGCTTTCGGCGATTTGCGGGATGCACCACGGCTTGGCCAACGCCCTTTGCCTCGTGGCCGGAATGAAATTTTGCGCCGCACGCAAATCAGGCATTTACCGGCGCGTGGGCATCGCGTGCGGTCTGGAACTCCAGAAGGTTTCCGATGCTGAAGCCGACCAGAAGACCATTGCGTTCATGGCGGACTTCCTCGCGAAGCTCGGTTTGAACACCCGCCTCCGCGATCACGGCGCAAAGCCGGAGCAACTCGATGCCCTCGTCGCGCAAGCCGTGGATGATCCGTGTCACAAGACCAACGTCGTGCCCGTCGCCGCGGAGGATTTCCGCAAACTTTACCTGGAAGTGCTTTGATCCCCCATAACCCAAGCTGCATAACCCCAACAATCCATGAATCCCATCCGCACCCTTGTGCTCGCCAGCGCCCTGGCAGCTACCGTCGCCCTTGCCGATGATTCGCTCAAACCCGGCCTGCTGGGCCGCTACTACCAGTTCACCGCCTTGAGTGATTTTCCCACCCAGCTGGGTGGCCGTAAACCGGAGGTTGAGCGTGTGGACAAGGACATCAATTTCCCCAGCACCCTGGAGGAATTCGCCGGCACGAAACTGAAAGATAATTTCTATGCAGTCTGGACCGGCGTCATCCGCATCCCGGCGGACGGCAAGTACACGTTCACCCTCGAATCCGACGATGGCTCGCGACTCTTCATTGACGGCAAGGAGATTGTGGACAACGGCGGGACGCACGAGATGGTCGAAGCGTCTGGCCGCGCGGAATTGAAAGCTGGGGATCATGAAATCAAGGTCGAGTTCTTCGACGAGGAAGAAGACGCCGGCTGCATTCTTTCGTGGCAAGCCGAAGGCAAGGCCAAGGAAGTTGTGCCCGCCAGCGTGCTCTTTCACAAGGGCGGCGCGAGCGCAGGCGGCAACGGCGGTTTGCAGGCCGAGTATTTCCGCATGGAAGAAGGCTCGGAAGACTTTCCCAATTTTTCGGACACCAAAACCCCCGATCTCAAACGGGTGGACAAGCAGATTAATTTCGAGAGCACCCAGGACAACTGGCCGGGCACGGAGTTCAAGGAGTTCTTCTACATTCGCTGGACCGGCTTCATCGAGATTCCGGCAGACGGGAAATACACCTTCTACCTCGAATCCGACGACGGTTCGCGGCTGTTCATTGATGGCAAGCAAGTCCTCGACAATGGCGGCGCCCACGGAATGGAAGAAGTCCCCGGCGACATCAATCTGAAGGCCGGCAAGCACGCGCTCAAGGTCGAGTTCTTTGAGAAGGACATTGATGCCGGTTGCATTTTCCGCTGGAAGAGCGACAAGATCGAGAAGCAGGTCGTGCCCGCCAGTGTGCTCTCGCACTGAGCCGCGCGCGAACCCAAATCCACTGGCTTACCGGCTGGCGGTCCACTAGCCTGCGCCCATGAATTTGCCTGACTCGCTTTTCATTGATGGAAAATTCCGGGCCGGTTCCGCCGGCAAGCGCACTCCCTTGACCAACCCGGCCACGGAGCAGACTCTTTGTGAAGTCGCCGCGGCAGACGTCGGCGACCTAAGCGCCGCCATTGAATCC
>CAYWCK010000632.1:0-2550 GCA_964456685.1 uncultured Bifidobacteriaceae bacterium
TGTTCGTCTCGCCGTAGTGCTGATGGAAGCCGCCGTGCGTGGTGCGATACACCAAATTGCTCTCCAGCAAAATGCCGCTGCTACCTTCGTCCGTGTAAAGCCCCCAGCCGCCATATTTCGTCGCGGCGACGTCGTGCCAGAGATTGTTCACGACGCGCGTGCCGGGTTGTTTGCCGAGCATGTAGATGCCCGCCATGTCGCTCAACACCGGACCGTCGCCATCCGACGCCACGCCGATGTGATGGACGTGGTTGAACTCGACGATATTGTTGGATGCGAGCGCCGGCCCGTAGCCCCACGTCCAGCCGATGGAAATACCAGTGTAGTAAAAGTCATTGATTTCATTGTGCGAAAGCACGTTGTTCGGCGACTGCCCAATCCACACACCGATGCCGCTCTGAAACATTTTCCCACCATGATGAATGCGGCAGTCGGAGACTTCGTTGCCCTGCGCCATTTCGTTTTCGGTTTTGCGAATGGCAGCTTCCCCCAGACGGACACCGCCCGCGCCGAGATCGTAGATGTTGCAATGCGTGAGGCGATTCCGCGAACAGCCCCGCGCCAGTTCGATCCCATACGTGCCGACATGCGCAATCGTGCAATTCGTGAACACGCAATGCTGCACGCCTTCGCCCCAAATCGCGCCAGGCACGCCAACGGCGGCCTGATTGAAGCCGCCCACTTCATTCGCGGGCGCTGGCCAGCCGCCGGTGATGGTTTTGTCTCCGGGGTTGGGCAAGTTCCACTCGGTGTGGGCGAACGTCAGCCCGTTGAATTTGACGTCGCGGACAAACTCTCCCTTTTCCACGTCGCCAGTCAGGCGCAGCACCTGACTCAAAACCGGCGCGATGGCGGTGAAATTCTTCAGTCGCTCGCCGCGCTTCGGGCAATAATAAATTACGCCCGCAGCCGCATCGAGATACCACTCGCCGGGCGCATCCAGCGCTTCGAACACGCCTTCGATGTAATAGAGATCATCCTTTTGTAGCTCGAACACGGAGCGCTTGCCAAAGTTGACAATGTGCTTCGCCTCGTCCACCGCAGTAACGGGCAACCGCGACTCGACCCAGCGCGCCATCGCCACGACTTCGCCGTTCGTTACCGAGGCCCAGTTGTGGAGGTCGCCGGCGTTGAATTCGAGGCGGCGATGGCCATCCGTCCATTGCGCGGCTTTGTCCGGCAGGTTCTTGATTTTGAAATAACCGGTGTTCGGATGGCGCGCGCGCACACGGCGTTCGCCGTTCACCCACAGTTCCCGGAAATACCATTTGCCATCGCGCGTTTGAGGAATATCAGCGGCCCAGAGTTTGCGCCCGTTCACCGTCACCTCGCGCCAGCCGGTAATCGCCCGACCGCCACTGATCACGGGTTTCTCGCCCGGATAAGCCGACCATTCCAGCATCGAGTCCGGCGGCTGTAACACGATGGGTTGATCGAGGAAGTAAGTGCCACCGCGTTGAACGAGGGTGATGACCGTGAGGCCGCGCAATTGCCGCCGATGATCCCGGATGGCCTGGAGCGCGTGCGGGATCGTGGCAAACGGGCCGTCCGTGCGCTGGCGATTCGGCGCGGCGAGCGTGCCGCTCCAGGCATCGTTGCCGTTGGTGGCGACGAAGAAGGTGTGGCGACCGAATTCGGGCGCGGCGGTCGCAGACCAAAAACTTCCCAAAAGTGCCACTAGTGAAACGCATAGTCCCACGGCGCGAACAAACTGATGCGCGGCAGCGAGGGGAGAGATTGAATCCACCGAGACCAGCCGAAGCTCCTCCCTCTCCCTGCGGGAGAGGGTCGGGGTGAGGGAGGATTGTCCGACGTTTCGGCAACTGTCGAATGTTCTCAAGGCTGCACGAGGGCGGGTCAACTCTCCCTCACCCTCAATCCCTCTCCCGCTGGGAGAGGGAAGCAGCCGGCGAGCACGCGAGGCCATGGCAAGTCGCTGACGCAGTCGGCCAAGATTGGTAGTTACCTTATCCCGCATCCAGCCTGGCCCGAAGGACCATCCCCGATTGATTTTCATTTGTTCACCTCGTCTGCTGCATTGTTGGCGATGACTGCATTACCCTTGCTGTTGTTGGTGATTCGCTCCTTGCCGCGAATCAAGTTTTCCGTGACCACGACGCGCCGCACGCCTGCGCCCAGTTCGACCTGCGGTTTGTTCTCCTGGAACTCGCAGCCCCGCACGAGCACGCTGCCACCTTCAGCCTGAATAGCCGCACGGCCTTCCTTGTTGCGATCCCAGTGGACGAACGTGCAATCCCCGAAACCAACCGTGCCCTTGCCCGCAATCTTGGCGATCTGATTGCACGGTCCCCAAAACGCGGAGTTAACGAAACGCACGCTGCCGGTGTTGTTGGTGCCGACGCGCACCATTGTCGGGTCCGGGCCGTGGAAGGAAACGAATTCGCCGTTCGAAATCAGCAGGCCGATCGGCGAACACTGTTCGACTTCGAGCGCGGTGAAACAATCGTCCGCGCCGATGCCGAGGAAGTTGCCATTGCAATCGCCAGACTTTGTCTTGATGAACTTGTAGCCGACGCCGTAGCCGAAGCA
>CAYWCK010000633.1:0-2537 GCA_964456685.1 uncultured Bifidobacteriaceae bacterium
ACGGAGCACAGCGTCACATCAACCTGCGGGCGCATCATTGTCAGCCGCGCGCCAAATCTCTAGTCTGCGCGCGGTGTTCCTGGCCATATCATCAGGGTTTAAGCCCTTGTCGTCCGAGCGTTGCGTTGTTTCGCTGATCGCCGCGTTCTGCCTGCTGGCCAGCGGGGCGACACGGCCGCTCGCGGCCGGCACCACGAACGAAACCGGCCAATATCTTCTCAAGAACTGGACCACCGCCGACGGTCTCCCGGACGACACCGTCCGCGCCATCGTCGAATCGCGGGATGGTTACTTCTGGCTCGGCACGGCTCACGGATTGGCGCGCTTTGATGGCGTGCGCTTCAAGGTTTTCAATTCCGCCAACACTCCGAGTTTCTTCAGCGATGACGTTTACTGGATGCACGAGGATCAACGCGGCTTGCTTTGGGTCAGTACGCGCCGGGGGCTGTTTCGGCACCAGGGCGGGGTATTCAAAGTGACGACTCTTGGCCCGAACGTGCCGCCGGAATATTACCTTCATCCCGCGGAGGACAAAGCGGGGCGCGTCTGGTTTCACGATGCCGGCCGCCTCATCCGCTGGGACGGAACGAATCTCGCCACCGTGCCGCTGACCGGTGGCGACCCGGAATTCATTTACGACATCTGCGCTGCTGCCGATGGCGGTTTGTGGCTTGCGGGCAGGAGCACGTTGTGGCGGTGTCATGACGGAAAGCTGGAGCCGACGCGCGTCAGCCCGCCGCCTCACATCATCACCACGGCGCCGGATGGACAGTTCTGGGGCTTGGTGGGCGGACGGAGACTGTTTAAACTGTCAGGTGAGGTCTGGTCCGAGGTCGCGGACTTTGGAGAGGAACGCTGCGGAACTGTTTTCGCCGCGCCGAATGGCGACGTTTGGGTGGGGGCGGGTTCGCGCAATCGCGCTTTTCGCCTTCGGAACGGTATTCAAACCGAGATCAACCAGTCCGACGGTCTGGAGGGGAATCGCGCGATCGGCTTTTGCGAGGACCGCGATGGTAACATTTGGCTCGGGATGAATGGTGCGGGCGTTTACCGGCTGCGCGAGCCCCGTCTGAAATTGTACAATCGTAAACACGGCTTGCAGGCCCTCAGTCTGGCCAGTGTGGGACAAGATGCTGACGGCGACATTTTCGTGAACGTGATGGGCTGGACGCTGCACCGGTTCGATGGGAATTCGTTCACACCGATAACGATTTCAACCGAGACGGAAGATTATGTAGGGCCGACCTCGTTGATGCCCGCGCACGCGGGCGGCCTTTGGGCGGGAACGTATTCCGGAACGCTCGCCCGAATTGTGAACGGCAAAGTCGTCGAACGCATCGGAGATCAAACGGGTACGCGTGCGCTGTTCACGGACCGCAACGGGGAATTGTGGCGCGGTACTCGCATGGGAGGACTGGAGTATTTTTCCGGAACGAACCTGACGCTTTACACCACCAAAGATGGGCTCTGGTTGAACGGCATCCATTGTCTGGCGCAGTCCCCGGATGGTGACATGTGGGTAGGAACGGAGGATGGCTTGAACCGGCTTCACCAAGGAAAAATCTCGCGCTTGGGGACCGGTGACGGGTTGCCTCATCAATTCGTCACGGCGCTGGCCGTGGACTCCCGCGGCATGCTCTGGGCGGCCACGTTGGGCGGCGGCCTTGCGGCGTGGGACGGCTCTAAATTTCATGCCGTAAATACGCAGCACGGCCTGCCGGATGACACCGTGACGCAGTTGATCGAAGATGACGAGCAGTTCATGTGGGTGGGCACCCGCGCGGGCTTGTGGCGTGTGGCGACCGCGCGCCTGCATGAACTGCTGGCAGGGAAAATTTCCGTCGCGGACGGCACTTTGGTGGGGCGGAATGATGGCCTGCCGCGACCTGATTCATGGACCGAGTATCAGCCGGCGGCGATCAAGGCTCGCGATGGACGGCTGTGGTTTTGCACGCGGAGTGGCGTGGTGGTGATTGATCCGAAACGGTACTCCAAGCCCGCCAGCCCGCCTGTGGTGCGTCTTGAGGAGATTAGCATTGATGGCGTAACGGTGGAGCTTGGGAATTCGCCGACGAGCTTGTTCCAAGTGCCGCCGGGGAGGCATCGCCTGGAGATTCGCTTTACCGGCATCAGTCCGTCCGAGGCGGAACTGGTCCGTTTCCGCTATCGCCTGGCTGGATACGACGCTGATTGGGTTGAAGCGGGCCTGAACCGCGTCGCCTCGTACTCGCGTGTGCCGCCTGGGCGGTATGAATTCTACGTGCATGCCGCAAACAACGATGGCGTGTGGAGCCGTGCCCGGGCTCGGATTCCAGTGGTGGTGGCGCCGACCTTCTGGCAGACGACGCTGTTCCGCGCATTGGTCGTCGTGGGTTTATTGGGTATGGGACCGGCATTCTATTTCTGGCGGGTGCGGAAGTTCGAGCGCCGTCGCGCCGCGCAGGAAGCTTTCGCACGCCGCCTCCTCGAATCGCAGGAGCAGGAGCGCAAACGCATCGCTGCCGAACTCCACGACAGCCTTGGGCAAAACCTGCTGG
>CAYWCK010000634.1:0-2527 GCA_964456685.1 uncultured Bifidobacteriaceae bacterium
CGGGCGGCCGCCATGGGTTCGATTGCGGTGCCGCCGCTGGTTGCCATTTTGGAACAGGCGCCCTACAGCATGCGCATCGCGGCCGTCGAGGCGCTCGGCCGGGTGAACGATCCGCGCGTTCTCAAACCAGTCGTCGCCGCCCTCAAATCACCCGAAGCCGGCGTTTGTGTTGCCGCGCTGGACGTGCTGGGGCGCAAAGAATGCACCGATGCCTGGCAGGGTGTGGCCGCAATTCTGCGCCATCAAGATTCGCGCGTGCGTGCGATCGCCGTGGAAACGCTCGGCAAACTTGGCGTGGCCGACGCGGGCGAATCGCTCCGAGGCCTGCTCACGGACAGCAGTTGGGAAGTGCGGCGTGCCACCGCCGAAGCGCTGGGCCGGCTCAAGGACCGGCAGTCGGTTGCCGCTCTGATCAAGAAACTCACCGACACCGATGCCGATGTGCGGGAAGCCTCCGCCAAGGCGCTCGGTACGCTCGGTGATCGTTCGGCCATTGCGCCGCTGGTCATGATTTTGAACGACCCAACCACCAGCGTGCGTCGCATCGCCGCTGCCGCGTTGGTGCGTCTCGATGAGGACTGGAGTTCCTCGCCCGAAGCGCAAGACGCCCTGGCCCAACTCAACATTCCCCTGAGCGAGTTGGGCGCAGAATTTCGCCCCTCCCCAAGTTGGCCGGCCAAGCCAGCCCGTTCTTCCCAACCGACTGCTGAACCCGTCGCCGCTCCGGTGGCTGCGGCTGTCGCGACGAACATCCCGGATAAGCGCGCCGGGCTCGCGGTCAGTCTCTTCGCCATGGCCTTGTTCGATTTCGATCGCGACGTGCGTCAAGCCGCCGCCGAAGCCCTGGGGCGGTTGGGGGGCCAGCGTGCCGAGGCCGCGCTCAATCGGGCACGGCAGGATCCGGACGTGGGCGTTCAACAGGCGGCCGAGTTTTCTCTCCGCCAAATTTCCGGTGGCGCCCGCGCTGCCGCTGCATCATGAGTGCGAACGCTCCAGCCCGAAAAACGTTCCTGTTCGTCGATGACGACGCCACGTTGCTCAGCCTGCTGGCGGAACTTTTCACCGAGATGTCCAAGGGCCGCTGGAAAATCCACACCGCCCAAAATTCCTCCGCCGCTCTCGCGATTTTGAACGAGCACAAGGTGGATCTGGCCGTGCTGGACATCAACATGCCGGTCATGGACGGTGTGCAATTTCTCCGCTTGCTGATGCGGACGAATCCCGGGCAGCAGGTCGCCATTCTCACCGGGCTGGCCACGCCCCAAAACCGCAAGGTTTGCCAGGAACTCGGCGCCGTGTTGTTTTTGGAAAAACCGACTTCGAGCACCGCCTACCGGGAAGTGTTTGCGGCGCTGGATGCGCTGGTCAGCGCGCTGCCGCAGGAGGGCTTTCGCGGCGTGATGCGCCAGGTCGGTTTGCAGGAAGTTCTGCAAATGGAATGCCTCGGTCGAAAATCCTCCATCCTCGAAGTGTTCACGAGCCGCGTGCGTGGTCAGATTTTCATTCACGATGGCAGCGTCGTCCACGCCGAGAAAGGCCAGCTTCAGGGCGAGGTCGCGCTCTACAGCCTGCTCGCCTTGCGCGGTGGCGGCTTCAATTTGCTGCCGTTCGTTGAGCCCGCCCAGCGCAGCATCCAGGGCCAGTGGGAATTTCTCCTGATGGAGGCGGCGCGGTTGCAGGACGAAGGCGGCTTGCCCGAGGAGATTGCCGAGCCCGTCGGCGTGGTGGATCTCACGCCAGAATTGGTCGTGCCGACGGCCGACCAAATCCCGGCGTCCTTGGCGCCGGCCTCGCTGTCCGCGGCCCAACCGCGGACCGCTGAGGTTGTGCTCTGCTCTGGTGCGGGCGAGGTGCTCTACGCCTGGGAGTGCCGTTCCACCGAACGCTGCCAGGCGCTCTTTGATTTTGTGAATCAACAGGCGATGGAACTGAGCCAGACGCCGGGCGTGGGCCGCTTTGATCGCGTCGAAATCGCCACGCCCGAGGGCCGGCAGGTTTGCCAGGTGCAGAC
Source organism: uncultured Bifidobacteriaceae bacterium (assembly GCA_964456685.1). Lineage (GTDB taxonomy): Bacteria > Verrucomicrobiota > Verrucomicrobiia > Limisphaerales > JADLHS01 > CAYWCK01. The sequence goes on from CAYWCK010000634.1 coordinate 2,012, forward strand.
CGACCGCCGGTTGTTCGTGCGCACCACCCGCAATCACCCGCGTCCATGACTCCGGCCTTCCAAGCTTTGCTCGATCGCTGCCTGGCGCTGCCCGGCGTGGCCGCCTACGGCTTGCGGGGACCGGATCGTTCCTTCCAGCATCGCGCGAATACTGATTGGTTTCATGCGGAGCAACTGCAGAAGCTGGTTGCCCAACTCGCGCAGGCGCTCGAAGGTTTGCGCGGTCGCGAAATTGACGTGAGTCACGCCTGCTGGGTTTTTGAACATGCCCGCCTCTTTATCGCCCAACGGGATGACGGCACGGTGCTCGTCCTCTTCGCGGAGAATCGGCCCTCCCTGCAACTCGCCGATTGCCAGCAGGTCTTGGATGATTTTCTCCGGCTCTGAACGATCCGGCCGCATCACTTTCGCCTTTTTCGCGTCGTGATTCCCTTCTACCTTCCGCGCCGTGCGTTCGGAATGGCTGAAAAACATTTCCCGCGTGGTGGTCAAGCTGGGCACCGGCGTCCTCACGGA
>CAYWCK010000635.1:0-2523 GCA_964456685.1 uncultured Bifidobacteriaceae bacterium
ACACGCGGTGAATCAACGCCAGCACCTTGCCGAGGTTCAACTCGACGGGTGACAGGTCGTCGGGAGATTGAGTTGGATTGCTCATGGCTCAATGGGGTTGCTCACAGCGGAATCGTGCCGTGCTTTTTCGGCGGCCGCGTTTCACGTTTGCTGAGCAGATTGCGCAGCGCCAGCGAAACTACCGCGCGCGTTTCCGCCGGCGAAATGACGTCGTTGATCATCGCTTTCTTTGCGGCTTCGTACGGTGAGCAGAATTTTTCACGATACTCGGCCACGAGTTTGGCTTCTTCCTTTTTTGGATCGGCCGCGGCGGCGATTTCGCGTTTGTAGAGAATCTTCACCGCACCTTCTGCACCCATGACCGCAATCTCGGCAGTCGGCCACGCGTAAACCGCATCCGCGCCCATGTCCGCGCTGCACATGGCGAGATACGCGCCGCCGTACGCCTTGCGCAGGATCACCGTGATCTTCGGCACGGTCGCTGACGCGTAGGCAAACAACATCTTCGCCCCATGCCGGATGATGCCGCCGCGTTCCTGCGCCACGCCCGGTAGGAATCCCGGCACGTCCACGAGATTGACGATCGGAATGTTGAACACGTTGCAGAAACGGATGAAGCGCGCCGATTTGTCCGACGCGTCAATGTCGAGCGTGCCAGCTTTCACCGCCGATTGATTTGCGATGATGCCCACGACCACGCCCTGAATGCGCGCGAAGCAAACGACAATGTTCTTCGCGAAATCTTTCATGATCTCGAGGTAGTCGCCTTTGTCCACGAGCCGCGCGATGACTTTGGTGACATCCATCGGGTTCTTGGAATCGTCCGGCACGAGCTTGTTGAACTCGGGATCGGCGCTCAGGTCCACCTGCGGCGTCGGATGGTGCGGCGGATCCATCACGTTGTTCGACGGCAGATACGACAGCAACTTCTTCACGAGGCGCACCGCGTCCGCGTCATTCTCCGCCACGAAATGAACGTTGCCGCTCACGCTCGCATTGGCCGTCGCGCTGCCGATTTCCTCCATCGTACATTTCTGGCCGGTCACGGCTTGAATCACTTCCGGTCCGCAAATGAACATATTCGCGCTGTTCTTCACCATGATGATGAAGTCCATCAACGCCGGCGAATACGCCGCGCCACCCGCGCACGGCCCAGCGATCACCGCGATCTGCGGCACGACGCCCGAGACGAGCACATTGCGGAAAAATACCTGACCATAGCCGGACAGCGAATCGTCGCCTTCCTGAATGCGCGCGCCGCCGGAGTCGTTGAAGCCGATGATGGGACAACCGGACTTCAGCGCGAACTCCATCGTGTCGCAAATCTTCTTGGCGTGAATGCGCCCGAGCGAGCCGCCGCTCACGGTGAAATCCTGGCTGAATGCCGCGACCGCGCGACCGTCCACCAGGCCCGTGCCTGTCACCACGCCGTCGCCGGGCAGCGATTTTTTTTCGAGCCCGAAGTTATGGCAATCGTGATCGGCGTGCATGCCGGACTCTTGAAACGTTCCCGCTTGGAACAATTCATTGAGCCGGTCGCGCGCGGTCATCACGCCTTTCTAGCGGCGCGCTTCGAGTTTGTCCGCACCGCCGCCCACGCGAGCTTCAGCGCGTTTCTTCTCCAGTTCGTCGAGGAATGCTTTGGGTATGGCCATAAAATCAATTTGGTTTGGGCATGCAGAATTCCGTGAGCACGCCGTAGGTTGACTTCGGATGCAAAAACGCGACGAGCTTGCCACCCGCGCCGTCGAAAGGCTTCTCGTGAATCAGCTTTACCCCCGCGTCCGCCGCCTGCTTAAGCTGGCTGGTTACGTCGTCCGTGCCGAACGCGATGTGATGAATGCCGCCCGCCGGGTTCTTTTCGAGATACTTCGCGATCGGACTCTCGGGATCGGTCGGTTCGAGCAATTCGATATGGACCTCGCCGCAATGGAAAAACGCCGTGCGCACTTTTTGCGACGGCACTTCTTCGCGATGCTCGCATTTCAAGCCGAGCGCCTTCTCGTAGTAAGGCACGGCTTCGTCGAGTGATTTCACCGCGATTCCGAGATGGTCAATTTTTTTGATCATAGATTCTCCTTCGTCGTGCTTTGGTCCGTCTCGCTGTGAGCGGCCAACAAAATCTGTGCGGCGCGAACCGCGGTCATTCCGCCCTGCAACAACGCCGCGCGCAACTCCGGCAGTTTCCCAATCACGCGCGGATCGCGATCAAACCGCCGCCGCAATTCGTCGTGGATCAAATCGTCCAACCACTCGAGCGTCTGTTGCTGACGGCGCTTGGCGATCACGTCCTTCGGTTCAAGTTCGGTAAAAAATTTCTCGATGCGTTCCCAAACTTGCGGCAGCCCTTCACCCGTGAGACCCGAAACGAGGGACACTTCCGTTTTCCATCCGGGTGTCGCTGGTTGCGTGTAATGCAACGCGGCATCCTGATCCGCGCGCGCGTGTTCGGCGCGCAAACGATTTTCTCCGTCCGCTTTGTTGATCAGGACGAGGTCCGCCATTTCGACGATGCCCTTCTTG
>CAYWCK010000636.1:0-2515 GCA_964456685.1 uncultured Bifidobacteriaceae bacterium
GCTGTAAAGGAAAGCAGCTTGCCTTCCGCCACCGACTTGTTGGCGATGGGCTCCACCGTGGGCGGCGAATTGGTTTCCACCACGATCACCGTGAACACCTGCGTGACGCTCAATTGCGGAATGCCATTGTCGCGCGCGACGACGCTGAGCACATTCGTCGAGGGACCTTGCGCTTCGCCGGTAACCCAAGTGAGCAGGCGCGCCGGCGAATTGACCGTCACACCCGCCGGCGAACCCACGCCGACACTCAAGGTGATTTCATCTGCATCCGCATCCACAACCGTCAACGGGACGGACAAGGTCTGCCCTTCGAAGATGGTGCGGTTCGTGATCGCGGTCAGCACCGGCGGATGATTGGTTTGCGTGACCGTGGTTTGCGCGTCGGGCGTGCCGGGCGCCGCTTCGCGATTGCCGGCTTGATCCACAGCGATGCTGTAGAAAGCGTAGGTGCTGCCGAAGTTGCCTTGATAAATCGCACTCGTGGCGGTGGCGTTTACCAACCAACGCGCGAAGGCGCCGCCGTTTTCGCTTACATAAATGTCGTAGCCGGCCACGCCGGTGTTGTCCGCGCCCAACCAACTCAGCGGGATGCCGGTGGAACTTTGCGCGGGCAAAGCGGCCACGGCGCTCGCCGGAGGGCTGTTGTCCGCCGGCGCATTCGGCGCGTAGGTGAGCGTGTAACTGCCGGTGCTGTTGTAATCGAGCAGGTGCAGCGTGTCCGCATCCAGCGGCTTTTTGCCCATGCCGATGAACGTGCGATCCGTGAGCCAGACATTCGCATCCACGGGGATCACCGTGTTGTCGGAACGCGTAACACTGGCGAGCCGATACTGGCCGTTCCCCGGATCGGGCACGCGCAAATATGTCCAGCCGCCCGGCATCTGCGCGTCGAGTTGCACCGAGAGATTACCCGGCGAAACCGTGCCCGTGATGTTCGCTGCCGCCACCACGCTCACCGAGCCAGTCGAGCCGTTGCTGAGATAGATCGTGTCCGGCAGGCCCAACGGATCCGGCTGATCGTTGACCAGAAAATCGGGTTGGCCATCGGCGAAGGGTCCGCCGGCCGAGACCACATGGATCATCTCGTGAATGGAGACCGCATCAAGCAACGAGAGCTTTTCGTTCCCAAGGTCGTCGAGGTGCTCGAACTTTGCGTCGTAATCCGTGAACAGTCCTTGCAACGAAGAAGTCAGCAGCCAGCGCGCGATCAGGTTGGTGCCGGGCGCGACATCGCCGAAGTCCGCCGTGAGCGATGGCGTGAGCCCCTGCCCCGCGACCTCCGTGGCGATGATCTTGAAATCAATGACCAGCCCCTTTTCGTTGTCCACGATCTTCGGCTGGGCCGACGTGATGCGGAAATCCTTCGCGGTGCCCGCGCCCTTGTTCTGCACCATAACCGCGAGCGAATACGGCACGGCCGGCTCGACGATGTCCGTGAACGGATCGTCGCTGAACACGTCGCGCTGGTGGAAATACTTGAGTTCCAGCCGCGCGGTCGGATGCACGGTTATGCCGGCGGGTTGCAGCGGAATGTCCACGTCCAGACCGTTGAGTTTGTATTGGAGCCGGCCGCCGACGTAATAACGCACGGGCGTCGTGGGTGCCGCTTCCACGGTCGGCACCATCGTCCATCGCACCGTGGCCACCTGGCCGGTCCCCAGCGCACCAGTACCGTTGATCGCGCTGAGATTCACCAACTCGGGTGCGGGCACGGCGAAGAAGTTCGTGGCTTCGAATCCCTGGCCATCTAGAATATTGAGCGTCACGACCACGTTGGTGAGCGGCGCGGATTCGCCATTCTCGAATTCGAGCGTGGCGCGGAAGGCTTCGCGCGTGAGCACCGCTTCCTGGTCAATGCGCACGCGCACGCTCGTGCACACCCCGCGAGTCTTGCCCAGCTCGGAGGCGAGGAAATTCTTGATGGGCGTAACCACGGCGTCAATCGGATCGCGGAAACCCGCGTCCTGCGCCAAGGCATGGAAGTCCGAAGCCCTGACCAGCCGGTCTTCCAGCAGCCGGTAATTCATGAAGTTCGTGTTCGCCCCGGGCGGCGCTTCGGCCGGGCTCAGGATGTTCGCGTCCCAGTTGGTTTGCGTCAGATTCCAACGATCAAGGAAGCGATTGATTTCCGCGGTCGCGACGCTGGGCGGTAAATTGCTGGCCAACAAATCCGCGCGTTCCGTCGTGGAAATCATGCGGCCCCATTCGGAATTGGTCACCGAGGCGAGGCGGAAACGGCCGAACCATTCGTCGGTGTACGCGCCTGACTGTGCGTTGAACCACACCGTGCGGTTCGTGCCGAGAAAATCCTCCATGATCGCAATGTGATTCAAAATTGCGGGCCAGAAGGTGACCACCGGATCGCTTTCCGCCACGCCAATGACAACCCGCGCGGCTTGCTGTTCTCCGCCGCCCGCTGGGTTCTTGAAACAGTTGCTCAAACCCTCCAGGCACTGGAGTCCTCCCCGCAGGCTCATCGCAAACGCCAGCGGTGGCGCGACAACTTCCGCGCATT
>CAYWCK010000637.1:0-2503 GCA_964456685.1 uncultured Bifidobacteriaceae bacterium
CCCAGCTTGGCCAAGCGCTGCAACCACTGATTCATTCCACCACGGCGTAGCGGCAACCGCAGCCCCCAGCGACCACTTGGCCAGCAAGAGGAATGTGTACAAGGCGACGGTGGACGCGCGAACGCCCGCGCGCCAACGCAAAGCGGGCTTAAGAAGAAAATTATGAGTCATGCAAATAGGAAAAAGTTTATTGCGACACCTTGTCAACCGCAGTGGCTTTCGGTTCTTGCCCGGGCAGCCATAGGCCAACGGGTTTCTCGACCCGACCTGGCGGGCGCACCCCCGGGCCGTTGCCAGTCGCGCCTAGATCGGCATCCATGCGCGCGACGAGTTGCTGCAAACGCGCCACCACTTCCGGATGGTCACCGGCGACGTTCGTTTGCTCACCGATTTCAGTGTCGAGATTGTAGAGCCGCGGCGTGAATGGCGTGGCTTCGTCCTGGACTTCCTTCGGTCGCGAAACGATGGCGAGCTTCCACGGTCCGGAACGAACGGCTTGAAGTTTGATCCCGTTGAAGTAATAGAACGCGTCGTGCGGCGAAGTGCTGCTCTGTCCCAACAGCAGTGAGGAAATGTCCTTGCCGTCAATCGCGCGATCCGTCGGCACGCTGCCGCCGGCGAGCTTCACGAACGTGGGAAGGAAATCAATGTTCGCCGCAACGGCATCGCAACTCGAGCCCGCCGCGACGCGGCCCGGCCACCAGGCGATGGTCGGTTCACGCACGCCGCCTTCGTAGGTGCTGCCTTTGCCGCCCCGTAACGGACCGGCCACGCCGCCATTCGTTCCCTGGCTCAACCACGGCCCGTTGTCACTTGTGAAAACAACCAGCGTGTTTTTGTCGAGCTTGAGTTCGCGCAACGTGTCGAGCACCCGGCCCACGCTCCAATCAAGTTCGGAAACCCAGTCGCCGAACGGACTGTAGGTCGTGCCGTGAAATTTCTCGCCGGGATGGATGGGCGTATGAACGGCCGTGTGCGGCAGGTAGAGGAAGAACGGCTTCTTGCGATTTTCCCGGATGAATTTCACCGCTTCGTCGGTGTAGCGCTCCGTGATTTTTTCCTGCGCTTTCGGGCTGACGGTTTCAATCACCTTCCCGTCGCGCACAAGCGGCAGCGGCGGACGCTTGTCGGGTTTGCCATTGGGTCTTATTTGCGCGGCGCGTTCGGGCCCGCCCATGTCGTTGGAGTACGGCAAACCGAAGTAGTGATCGAACCCGCGCCGTGTCGGCAGAAAACTCGGATCGTCGCCCACGTGCCATTTGCCGATGACCATCGTGTCGTAACCTCGTGCTTTGAGCAGGCCGCCGATAGTGTGTTCTTCTGCGCTCAAACCGATCGGACTGGCGGGAAAAATCACAGCCGGCAGCGAGACGCGCTTGGCGTAACAGCCGGTCAACACCTGTGCACGCGACGGCGTGCAAACCGGCGCGGCATAGAAACTGGTAAGCTTCATCCCCTCGCGCGCCATGCGGTCGAGATTCGGCGTGCGATTTACTTTAGAACCGAACGGGCCGATGTCGCCGTAGCCGAGATCGTCGGCCATGATTAGGACGAAATTCGGTTGGTCGGCGGCGCGAGTTACGCCCAACACACCGAGGAACGCAATACTGAGGAGGAGACGGATAATGATTTTCATTCAGGCGCGGAGTTCGTAACCCTTGCGACGCGGGCGGGTCAAGAGAGCGTTGGCCTGCGCATCGCCGATAAAAACCTCCCGCTTCGGATCCCAGCGCAATTTTCGTTTGAGGAGCATGGCGAGGTTGCTGAGATGGCAGGAGGTCAGAATGCGATGATGCGTCCATACGTCGGACACCGGTTCTTTGCGCGCCTTGACGCAGTCGAAAAAATTCCGCATGTGGCCTCGGCGCTGCATGCCCTTGTAGAGCTTGTCCATCTGCTGCTTCAGCCACTCGCGATCCTTGTCGGTCAGTTCGTCAATCATCGGCCCGGTGAGCTTGCCGCGGTTCACAAAGATTTCTCCCTTCTCGCCCTTGAACCAGATGCCGTTGTCCGGGCCGTCGCGGACGATGATCTGCGAACGGTTCTTGAAAGTTAGATTGATCGCGAACTCGGTGGCGGTGTTGTAACCGTCCACGAGCTTTTGCCGGCCGGCGAAAAACGCAACCGGATCGAAGTCATTCGGAATGTTGGGAAACTCACCGTGACCTTCGATCTCCACCGGTCCAGTGTGCTCCATCCCGAGCCCCCATTGCGCGATGTCCACATGATGCGCGCCCCAATCTGTCAACTTGCCGCCGGAATATTCCAACCACCAACGGAACTCGCCGTGACAGCGTTCCGGGATGTAATCCACCATTGGCGCCTGCCCGAGCCAAAAATCCCAATCCAAATTGGCCGGCGGCGGGGAGGTCTTGAACGGGCCACCCTTCGGCGCGCCACCGATTGAGCACGTCGCGGTCAGATGCTTGCCGAGTCGCCCGCTGCGCGCCAGCGCGATGGCGGAAAGGAACTTGTTATCGCTGCGTTGTTGCGTGCCGACCTG
>CAYWCK010000638.1:0-2495 GCA_964456685.1 uncultured Bifidobacteriaceae bacterium
GGGCTCTGACCATAAGCCGGGTAATAGTCGCTTGAAGTGTAGAGGTAAGCCGGTACTTCCAGCAGCCGCGCCCAGAACGTCGGTCCATGCTTCCAAGATTTGAACGGCTCGCGTTCCGGACTGAACATCAGCGCCGTGATCCGGCCGAGGCCGCGATTCGCCGTCACGACCAGCGGCGCGTCCCCGGACTTGATAACGACCTCCCCATCGCGCACCGACCCGGTGACGATTTGCATGTCCGCCAACTCGAATGTTGCGTCGTCCGGCAGGCTGGCAAAAGGCGCTTCGGCGGAAACACTCTCCACGATTGCTCCCCGCGTGCTCCGGGTTGGCCGCGGGCCGTAGTTGTAAACCGGCATGTTGCCCATCGCCGGCGACCGGCTCGCGTACGCCAGCGGACTGCGCAACCAGGCGTGGATTTCCGCGTGACCGCCGATGGTTTTCATGTCCTTCGGCTCGACGGGCATCAAGCTGTTCAGCCAACTCAACGACGTGACGTCCGAAACCTGTTCGATGCCCACGATCAAATGTCCGCCCGCATTCATCCAACCAATCAAGGCGTTGGCCTGACTGCTGCGCAAAGCCACGGCGACTTCGGAACTCAGGTAAATGGCGTCCAGTCCTTCCAGCACCAAGGGATTGTCCGGAAAGATGCTGGCCTGAAAACGGGCGGCCAGCGGTTGCACGTCCTGTTGATCACGGGCAATCGGGCGAATGGATGGCGCGCCCGACGCGGTACGCGCCAGCGATCCCATGAGCGGGATTTCCCAGCCCACCTGCCGACGCGGTCGTTGGGCGGTTTGTTCCGCAACCGTTTTGCCTCGCTCATTGGCCAGCCGCACGTTCCACATTGGGCTGTGCCGGCTGATGGCAAACACCGGAATCGTCACGCGCTTCAAAGTTCCGGTGGGCAATTCAACGGGAATCTGCTGGGCCTGTCCCCGGCTATAACTGGCGGGCGAGACTTCCACAAACCCATTGATCGGCGGCCCGTCGTTCTTGATTTCGCAAACGATGGGCAGCCAGCAAGCTTCGCGGCCGACGCCGTCGTAACCGAGAAAGACATCAAATTGCACCGCCGCTCGCACCGTCAATGGGGAGAGAAGCAACAGCAGCGTGGCAGCCAGCCTGGCAATCCGGATGCCGCAGGCTTTGGATTGAACGGCGTTTCGCATGTCGGTTCAGGTTAGGAACACCGCGCGTTGCAGCTTGGTTGCGTGACATATACGCAGACCCATTTGACCGCGCAATGTTCAAATCGTTTCGCCAAACCGCGGCTGAACCTTCGCGCTTCCTCTCGACACAAACCCGCAGCCCCGCAACGTCCACTCGCGATTGATGGATAAGTGCATACCCCGCCGCCGCAATCGTAATGGCTGACGAGTTGCCACGCGCGCTTTGACGTTCATCAACTGTCCGCGCTCTCCGCCTTGCTCCCCTGCCCGTCTTCCGGCAATCTGCCGGCTCGATGAAAAAGAAATCTTCTGCCAACCAGACACCCAATCTCCGTCCATTCTCCGGCCCGCTCCTTGACGGCCCGCACCGCGCCGCTGCGCGCTCGATGCTTTATCCCGTCGGCTTCACCGAGGAAGATTTCAAGAAGCCGCTCATCGGCATCGCGTCCACTTGGGGCGACACCACCCCCTGCAACATGCACATCGACAAGCTCGCGCTGGAATCCGAGCGCGGCGTGAATGAAGGCGGCGGCAAGGCGATCGTCTTCAACACCATCACGGTCTCCGATGGCATTTCCAACGGCAACGAAGGCATGAAGTATTCGCTCGTTTCGCGTGAGGTCATCGCCGACTCGATTGAAACTGTGGTCGGCTGCGGCGGCATGGACGGCTACGTCGCCATTGGCGGTTGCGACAAAAACATGCCCGGCTCGCTCATCTGCATGGCTCGCATGAATCGGCCTGCCGTTTTCGTATATGGCGGAACAATTTTGCCCGGCTGCCTGACGAATCCGCCCGCAGGCAGCGCTTTGCCCAAGGGCAAGGAACTCGACATCGTCTCCGTCTTCGAAGCCATCGGCCAGCACGCCGCCGGAAAAATCTCTGAAGCCGAATTGCACGCCGTGGAATCCTGCGCGATTCCCGGACCGGGCTCATGCGGCGGCATGTATACCGCCAACACCATGGCCAGCGCCATCGAAGCGCTCGGCATGAGTCTGCCCAACAGCTCTGCGCAAAACGCCGTTTCCCCCGCGAAGATGGACGATTGCCGTCGCGCCGGGGCGGCCGTCGTGAACATGTTGCGCCTCGGCCTCAAGCCCCGCGATATCCTCACCAAGAAAGCGTTTGAGAACGCCATCACCGTCGTGATCGCGCTCGGCGGCTCGACCAATGCCGTGTTGCACCTGCTCGCCATCGCGCACGCTGCGAACGTGAAGCTCACCATCGACGACTTCACGCGCATCGGCAAACGCGTGCCCGTCGTGGCCGACCTCAAGCCCAGCGGCAAATACAGCATGAGCGCACTCGTCGCCATCGGCG
>CAYWCK010000639.1:0-2480 GCA_964456685.1 uncultured Bifidobacteriaceae bacterium
CTTTGTTACGGGTGGCCTTTGGCATTCCAACCAACCACGTCCTATACGCGGATAAACTTTCGCTGCGCTTGTCAGGCCACGAATCGCGCGTCGGGTTTGATCTGCCGGACGCCGCGCTAATCAGCGACAAGTTCAGCGGCAAGCAGAAGCGAGTCTTTGCGCGGTCGTTTGAAGTCACGCAGCCGCTGGTTGGCGGGCTCACGAACGCGCTCACGCTCATGGTAAACTTCCAGGGTTGCGACGAAGCGAACTGCTATTTCCCCGAAGAACAGACGTTCAGCATCTCGCCGAAAGGTGAAGTCGCAATGGTTGAAACTCCCAGCGATGCCGCGCCAGAATCAACCCCGGCGGGATGGCAGTCGCTCGCCTCGGGCTTCACGGTTGCTGGCCGTGGTAGCGGTTACCTGGACGAGAAAGAATTCCTCGGCTTTCTGTCTCAATCGCAGACGGGACAAATTGGCGACGGCGGGTCCGTTTCAGTTCGCAGCGGATTTTGGGGCGTACTGTTGACCATGACTCTCATCGTTTTGGGCGGCGTGGCGTTGAATCTCACCCCCTGCATCCTGCCGATGATTCCCATCAACCTCGCGATCATCGGGGCGGGTGCTCAGGCCGGCTCCAAGAAGCGCGGCTTTGCTTTGGGCGCGACTTACGCAGCGGGAATGGCGATCGCGTATGGCGTGCTCGGCGTGGTCGTCGTGCTGACCGGCGCCAAGTTTGGCACGCTCAACTCTTCACCTTGGTTCAACCTTGGCATCGCCGCCGTGTTCGTCGTGCTCGCGCTGGCGATGTTTGACAAACTCTCGATTGATCTCTCCCGTTTCCAAGGTCAATCCGGCGGTGCGTCGGCTCAGAATAAAAGCAAATTCATCGTCGCCTACACGATGGGCACGGTCTCGGCGCTGCTGGCGGGCGCCTGCGTGGCGCCGGTGGTGATTTCAGTTTTGCTCCAGGCCACCGCTCTGCATGCCAAGGGGATTGTCGTGGGATTATTGCTGCCTTTACTCCTCGGCGTGGGCATGGGGTTGCCGTGGCCGTTTGCCGGCGCGGGACTTTCCTTTCTGCCCAAGCCCGGCAAATGGATGGTGCGTGTCAAATACGGCTTTGGCGTTTTGATCGTGGCTTTCGCGGCCTACTACGGCCATCTGGCGTTTGGCTTGTTCCGTTCCGACTCGGCTTTGTCGGTCCGGGCTCGCGACGGTACGACGGCGGACGCGGCGGGCGCTTTCGCCGCTGACCTGACGCGGGCGTTACAGGCATCGCGTGCGGATGGCAATCCGGTGTTCGTGGATTTCTACGCCAGTTGGTGCAAGAACTGTTCGGCCATGGAGCACACCACCTTCGCCGCGCCAGCGGTCAAGCAACGGCTCGCTGGCTTTCATGAAGTGCGGCTGCAGACCGAGAAGCCCAACCAATCGCCGGCCCGGGAGATTCTCGACCACTTCAAAGTCATGGGCCTGCCGTCGTTCGTAGTATTGAAGCCGAATCCGGCTGCAGCGCCGGGATCGGTCGCCGCTACTGCGCAGTGAAGTATTCCGTTAAATCTTGGCGTCACCAAAACGCTGACAGGAGTTGTGGTTAACATCGGTTGCAAGGAGTTGTTATGAAAATTCGTACATTTTTTTCCCTCACGCTCGCATTTGCTCTGCAAGTGCTGCCCATTACCCGAATCTTCGTGGCCGCCACACCCGCCGCGGGTTCGAGTTTTGCCATCATCGCCACGTGGATTGCCGGCGCCGCCGCACTATTAGGTGGCGTGGATGCGGTATCAGGTGCCTCGAGCATCTCCATCTCGCCCGCCACAGCGACCACCGGCGTGCCGTATGCAGGCATCGTGCAATATTCAGGATCCCACGCATCGTCGGCCCAGTCCTGGGAATTGACCAAGAATTGGAGCGGAAATCAGACAGGTTGCAACACTGCCTACGAGGTCGCTCCGGGACTCTGGCTGACGAATGCGGCCACGTATCTGGTCCGAATCGGGGGTACGCCTACCACCAGCGGCACGTTTGCCTTCACCATGAAAATTCACAGCGGCACTGGCTGCGGCGGAGGCGACAGTGACACCCGGAGTGCCACTATCACCGTCAGCGGCGGTGCGGCCACGGCGCCGAGCATCACGACGCAACCGGTGAGTCAGACGGTAACTGCCGGTGGCAACGCGACGTTCATCGTCGGCGCGAGTGGCACTGGACCGTTGAGTTATCAATGGCGGCAGAACGGAACGAATGTCGCCGGCGCGACGACATCGGTTTTGGCGTTGACGGGAGTGACTGCGGGTCAAGCCGGCAGCTACACCGTTGTCGTGAGTAACAGTGTTAACGCGGTGACGAGCAGCGCGGCGACGTTGACCGTGAACGCCGCACCCGTCGGGCCGAGCATCACGACACAACCGGTGAGTCAGACGGTGACCGCCGGTGGCAATGCGACGTTCATCGTCGGCGCGAGTGGCACTGGACCGTTGAGTTATCAATGGCGGC
>CAYWCK010000640.1:0-2468 GCA_964456685.1 uncultured Bifidobacteriaceae bacterium
GATACATCGACCCGCGAGGTGCTTTGCAGGTTCTGCACGGTGCTTTTGAGAATCACCAATTCTCGGCGGTCGCTAGGCCTTTTGACCTATGGCCGCGCGGAATGAGCGCAATTGCGGAGACTTAGTTCTTCCGCCCTATACCAAATTCTCTGCCGCGGAGTAGATATCGGTGGCCGGGCAACAGCGCGGCAGGGAAATCAGAAAATGAAAACTAAATTCGTTCCGAAGCGTGTCTCCGCAAAATCATTCGGGCTGGCCGTTCGGTTGGTGGCCGGCTGCGTCGTGCTCCAGACCTCGGTATTTGCTCAATTCAACGCCAGCTTCGTGCGGCAGTGGGGCAGCGGCGGCAGTGGCGATGGGCAATTCGCCGGTGTTCACAGTCTCAATTACAGCCCGCTACAGCGGATCTATGTTGCGGATGAGGCGCATCATCGCATCCAGTATTTCACGCTTAATGGCACTTACCTCGGCCAATGGGGCACGTGGGGGCAGGGGACGAGCGAGATCGTAAATCCCGTGTCCATCGCGTTCACGCCGGCGGGAATCGTTTACGTTGTCGAGCGCGACAACCATCGCATCCACTACTTCACTGCGAGTGGCGGGCATTTGGGAATGTGGGGCGGTAACGGCACGGGTGACGGGCAGTTCAAGCGCCCATCTAGCGCCGCGTTTGCGCCGGATGGAACGTTGTTTGTGGCTGACCGCGATAATCATCGCATTCAACACTTCACGACGAACGGAGTTTTTCTCGGGAAATTCGGTTCGCAAGGCAACGGCGACGGACAAATGAACGAACCGATGGGCGTCGGCGTTTCGCGCGACGGGATTGTTTACGTTTCGGACAGCATCAATCGCCGGATTCTGCGTTTCAGCACGAACGGCGTGTTCCTCGATAAGTTTGGCTCGGTGGGTAGCGGCAACAGCCAATTTGGAACATCCTCGATTTACAACAACGGTCCGGCTGGCATGTCATTCGACCGCGTGGGCTACGTTTACATCGCGGACCCGGACAACAATCGCATTCAGGTATTCAACGGCACGAATTTCATCGGCAGCTTCGGTGGTTACGGCACGGGTGGTGGAAAATTCTACTTCTCGAACTTCGCGGCCTGCGCGCCCGGTTGGCAGGTGTACGTGGCCGATGAATCCAACAATCAGGTGCAGCAGATGACCGTCACGATTGGCAGCGCGACCAACGCGCTGGTGCTGCAATGCGGCGTGAGCGGCACGAACTGGACGATGCAAGTCGAAGCTTTGCCGGATCGCAATCATGCCGTGAAACGCTCAACTGACCTGCTCAACTGGACGGCGTTCACCAACGTGAACACACCCTCAGGCATCTTCACGGTCACCGATCCGATTTCGCCCGGCACGAACCGGATGTTCTATCGCGTGGAATGAGTCGCGGCAAAAACTGCGCCTAGGACTTTCGACCTAGGTCGTCCGGCCGATTTTCGGAGAAACAACTTCGCGCTAAAACTTTTCCGCACGATGGAATCAAGATTTGGAAAGCATATGAGCATGAACGCAAAACCTCGCAACAACATTGTGACCCGCGCGTTGGGCAACGCATGGCTGTTCATCCTGTGGTTCTCCGTGGTGGGTTCGCACGCCACGACCTACACCTGGACGGGCGCGGGCTTCTTCGGCCAGGATTTTTTGTGGAGCAACGACTTCAACTGGGCCGGTGGCGTCGCGCCATCCGCGAACGAGACGAACGTGACGATCATTTTTCCGAACGACAATTCTCCGCGCATCTCCACGAACGACGTGGTGGGACTGAAGGTGAATTCGATCCAGTTTCAAGGCACAAACTATGTCGTTCACGGCAAACCGGCGGGTAATACTTTGAACTTTTTGGGCACGGGCCTCGGCGGCTGGGCGGTCCTCGCCAGTCGCGACGGCAATTACTTCGCGTCCACGAGCCCCTTGAATTTGAACAACTCCGGATTCGTGGCGGTTTCCAGCGGTTGCACATTCAGCGTGCTCTCCACCATCGGCGGTGCGGGTGGATTGACAAAATCAAGTCCTGGCACGCTCAAGTTTGCGGCCGGCGGCGCGAACACCTACGTCGGCACTACGACTGTGAGCGATGGCACGCTGGATCTCAATAACGGCACGTTTATTCCAAGCGCGACGTATGTGGCGGTCGCCGGCCCGTTGGTGATCGGCAGCACGAATTTCTCGTTCGCTCCCTTGGTTCGCTGGTTGCTGGACAACCAGGTTGCGAATACCACGTTGATCACAGTTAATCCCAACGGTCGTCTTTGGCTCAACGGTCACGATGACACGCTGGGCTCGCTCTCCCTTATGAACGGCGCTCAAATAGCTACCGGCGTAGGTGGTGGTTTGACCTCGCCGGGCACGCTGACTCTTTCTGGCAACGTAACCAACGCTTATTTCCAAGGCTACAACTCGGACTTTTCTGGCAATCTGAATTTAGCTGCTGGCACGCGAATATTTCACAC
>CAYWCK010000641.1:0-2465 GCA_964456685.1 uncultured Bifidobacteriaceae bacterium
CATAGCGTCCCTCCTTCGCGTTGCAATACTCCACCCAGTTGCGCATCTCCTCGACGGTGCCGTTGCCGGCGTTGTTGCAGATGTAGGGCAACCAGTTCATGCGCCGGCACAGTTCGACGAATTCATCCGTGCCGAAAGTGTTCGGTTCGATCACGCCCCACGCCATGTCATCAGCCGGCTGGCGCGACTTCCCAACGCCGCCTTCCCAGTGGTAACCGCTGGCGAAACAACCGCCGGGCCAGCGCAGCACCGGGACTTTCAATTCCTCCAACGCCGCCATGACGTCGCGACGAAATCCATTCTTGTCCGCGAGCGGTGAACCCGGATCGAACACGCCGCCGTAAATCTGATGATCGAAGTGTTCGAGGAAACCGCCGAAGAGCATCGGACTGTAGGGCTGCGTCGGCGCTTTCGTGTCAATCGCGAGTTCGGCGCGCGCCGGAGGCGGCAGCGGTTTGGCGTTCGCGAGCACAAACTCGACCAGTGGCTGGTTCTGAAAAAAGCCTTCCCACATGTTGTGCCCCTGCCCGCGCGGGACGATGAGCTGCATTTTCCCGCCCAGCGCCTCGTAGCGTTTGCGCATCTCGCCGGAGTTACCTTCCAGCGGCACGACGTCGTCGGCGTTACCGTGAATAGCGAACAGCGGCACGCCGGCTTTGGCGAGCGGCGCAAGGCGATCAATCGGATTGTGCTCCGCGAGTCGTGCGCCGAGTTCCTCAGGTGTCAACCCGTACGCCGGGCTGGCTTTCTCCAAGCCGGGCCAACTCACGAAGCTGCAAACTGGATAAATGCCCGCAAAGCCACCGACTTTGTCTGGATTCTCCGCCGCCCAGTTCAAAGTCATCAGGCCGCCGCGACTGCGCCCAAGCAAAACGGACTTCGGCGCGAAGCCACGACGCGTGACGAGTTCGTCGTAGAGCGCGGTGAAAAGTTTCCGTCCGTCCGGGCTGCCGTAGGATTCGCCGACGTCAATGCCCGCGATGGCAATGCCGGCCTGGGTAAAACGCTCGAACATCCAGCGCTCTTCCTTGCCGGGCAGACCTGGGAGAGTTGGCGCATACCAGACCCAAGGTGTCGGTTGGTTGGCCGCTTTGCGAGCGGGCGGGATGACGAAAGCTGGGCGGCCTTGGACCTGAAAAACTTCTCCCGGCAGTGGCAGGCTTTTTGCAGCCGGATCGGCGGCCTGCAAGTTCAGCCCGCCGAAGATAAGCAAGATCGCGGCGATCGCCGTGACGCCATTGATGAATACTGAGTTAATCCTGGAATTCATTCGCAAAAGGAGACGGGTTGAAGCCCGCACTCTGGAGCGTGGCCTTGACACCGCTTTGAACACGACTCGCGAGCAAGTTGTGAAGCAAATGCATCGCGAGGTTTGAGTCATAAACCGTCAGGCTTACTTCAAGCCGCCGGGGTAATCCGCGCCGCCGAGACTTTTCTCCACGGACTCCTTCCAAGTAGCCAGCGTGGCAATCATGTTCTTCACGCGCTCAGGTTCTTGCGCGGCTAGGTCGGTGGTTTCTTTCGGATCTTTGGAGACGTCGTAAAGCAACACGGCAGACGGCGATTCGCCGGCGGCCTTCTTCTGATTTGGGCGACTGCCCCCCGCGTCGGTGTGCAGTTTGTACGGCCAATCGAGCAACGCAGCGTGGCCGGCTTTGGGGTTTCGGAGATTGCCATGATTCCAGAACGGGATGGGCTTCGAGCGCACCTCCGTCTTGCGGTCGAAAAGTGAAATCAAACTGATGCCATCCAGCGGCTGGATCTGATTCTTTGCGGTCACGCCAGTGGCTTCGAGAATTGTGGGAAACATATCCAGCGTCGAGCAAGGCATCTGGCTGCTGAAGGGCTTCGGAATGCGCGCAGGCCACTCGACGATGCCGGGCACGCGCAAACCGCCTTCCCAAAGCGTCCCTTTTTGCCCGCGCAAAAAGCCGGTGGATTTCGGGCCGTTGACGCCGCCGTTGTCGCTGCAATACCAGAACAAGGTGTTGTCTGCGATCTTGAGTTCACGCAACGCCGCACGCAACCGGCCGACGCTGCGGTCCACGCCGGTGATTTCGCCGTAATAGTTCTGGTCCTTTTCCGGCAGCGAAGCATAGAGCGCCTTGTCTTTCGCAAGCGCGAGGTGCGGCGAGTGAGGATTGCCGAACCACACCACGGCGAGAAACGATTTCCCTTCCTGCGCTTTCCGGCGGATGAACTTCAGCGCCTCATCGGTCGTGATGTCCGAGCCGTCGCCGTGAAATTTCTCCGGCACGCCATTGCGCCCCAAGACGGGATCGAGATCGAAAAAGTTGTCCGCCGAAACCCATTCGTCGAAACCCATTTTGCCGGGCGAAAGCGGATCGCTCTCAAGAATGGCGCGGCCAGGTGCGTTGGTCGTGATGCGGTCGCCGTTCTTGCCGTTGAGATGCCACTTGCCAAAATGGCCGGTCGTATAGCCTGCTTTTTGAAGCGTACGCGCG
>CAYWCK010000642.1:0-2462 GCA_964456685.1 uncultured Bifidobacteriaceae bacterium
GGAGAATTTCGCGCCATCGCCGGTGGCGGACGCTACAACAATCTGGTCAAACTCATCAGCGGCGGAAAAGTGGACATGCCCGCTCTCGGCTTCGGCATGGGTGATGTCGTGCTGCTCGAATTGCTCAAGTCGCGCAACCTGCTGCCCGCATTCGATGCCGCTACCGAGATTTTTGTGCTGATTGAGGATGAAACCCTGCGCCCGGCCTCACTGCAGCTCATCCAACAACTTCGCGCCGCCGGATTCGCGGTGGATTATTCACTCGTCGCCGCCAAGCCGGACAAGCAATTCAAACGCGCGCAGGAATTGAAGGCCCGTTTCACCGCCCGAGTGGAGGGAGATTCTAGCATTCGGCTGCGCAACTTGAAATCGCGCGAGGAGAAAGCAGCGGCGGATACCGCGGAAGCTGTCGTCCTGCTGACGGAGTTGGCCAGACAGCCATGACCAACCCTGCCGTCAGCGAGCGCATCACGATCGTCGATGGTGACATCACGCGGCAGCAGGTGGAAGCAATTGTGAACGCGGCGAATTCGAGCCTCCTCGGCGGCGGCGGCGTGGACCGGGCGATTCATCGCGCCGCCGGACCGGAATTGCTGGCCGAATGCCATACCCTTGGCGGCTGCCCAACGGGTCAGGCCAGGCTCACCAAAGGCTACCGACTCGCCGCCCGCTGGATAATTCATACCGTCGGTCCAATCTGGCGCGATGGAAAATCTGGCGAAGCGGAAGCACTGGCAGCCTGTTATCGCAGTTGCTTTGCGTTGGTCGAACAGCATGGTATCAAATCCATCGCGTTTCCTTCGATCAGCACGGGCGCTTACGGTTTCCCCATGGAGCAGGCGGCGGAAATTGCGGTGCGCGGAGTAAGGAGTTTTCTCGCCACGAATGGCTTGGTCGAAAAGGTCATATTGGTTTGCTTCGGCCGAGCAGCGTCCGACATTCACCGGAATGCATTCAGAGCTGGGCTTGCAACTTGATGAACGTGTCTGACTCCGCTTCCACTCCGATCACGATGCGTGCGCTCCACAGCACGGCGGAAGCCCGGCGGTGCGCTGAGTTCATCGTCTCCTCCGAGCCGTGGATCACGCTTGGGCTGACGCTCGAAAGCGCCATGCAGCGGCTGACCGATCCCACGCGGGAGATTCACGTGGCGACGGTGGATGGGAAGATTGTTGGCGTACTGGTCTTGTTTCTCGATAGCGTGGTAAAAGGCTACATCCAAACCATTGCGGTCCATCCGGACTGGCGCTCGCGCGGCATTGGCGCACAGATGATCCGCTTCGCAGAGGAGCGCATTTTCCGGATCAGTCCCAACGTGTTCCTCTGCGTTTCATCATTTAATCACGGGGCACAGAGGCTTTATGAGCGACTGGGTTACGAACGCGTCGGCACGTTGAAGGACTTTGTCGTGAAAGATTACGACGAGTTCATCATGCGCAAAACCCGCGGCCCGCTCCAGGAATTCCAGCCCGCGTCCTAAAAGAAAAAGGCGAGGCCGAAGCCTCGCCTCCAAAAGCTTTGCGGCGTGTTACTTCTTGGCCGGCGCTTCGGCCTTTTCTCCCTTCTCCTTCACGAGCGTGGCGCCCTTGCCGAGACGCTTGCGGAGGTAGGTTAGTTTTGCGCGGCGGACTTCACCCGAGCGCTCGACTTCGATCTTGTCCACGCGCGGCGAGTGGACGGGGAAAATACGCTCCACGCCTTCGCCGTAACTGATGCGGCGCACGGTGAAGGTTTCATTCAACCCACGGCCGCGCTTGCCAATGACAACGCCGGCGAAAATCTGGATGCGCTCTTTGTCGCCTTCGACAACCTTGGTGTGCACACGCACGCTGTCGCCGACGCCAAACTTGGCTTCGTCTTTCCGAAACTGTTCCGATTGTATTTTGTCCAACAATGCCTGATTCATAAATTTTTCCTCTAAATCAAATCCGGTCTATTTTGTTTTGTCCGTAACTTTGCCTGCTCCGCGCGCCATTTGGCGATTTGCGCGTGATTGCCGGACTGCAACACTTCCGGAACTTTCATTCCGCGAAACTCAGCCGGCCTCGTGTATTGCGGATACTCCAGCAACCCGTGGCTAAATGACTCTTCGTTTGAGCTCGCGTCATCACCGAGCACGCCGGGTAACAACCGCGCGACCGCGTCAATCACCACCATCGCGGGCAACGCGCCATTTGTCAGCACGTAATCGCCGATAGACAATTCGTCGTCCGCCAGCGCTTCGCAAATCCGCTCGTCGAAGCCTTCATAGTGGCCCGTGACGATCAGCAGGTGTTCCTGCTGCGCCAGCTCCCGGGCGATGGTTTGGTGGAACTTTCGCCCGGAGGGCGACATCAACACCACGCGCGTCTTTTCGCGCCGCAAACTTTCCACTGCTTCAAAGATCGGCTCCGGCTTCAGCAACATCCCCGGGCCACCGCCAAAGGGCCGGTCATCCACGGTCTTGTGCCGGTCATGCGTCC
>CAYWCK010000643.1:0-2461 GCA_964456685.1 uncultured Bifidobacteriaceae bacterium
CTTATGGTCAGAGCCCGGACGGAATTTTTGGGGCGCTGATAGACAGCCGGCAGATTCACAAGCTGCCGATCGGCTGGTTGCTCCTGCTGCTGGTGGTTTACCTGGTTGTGATCGGTCCACTCGATCAATGGTGGCTCAAGCGCATCGGCAAACCGATGCTGACCTGGATCACCTTTCCGTGCTACGTGGTGCTCTTCTCGGTGATGATTTACTTCATCGGCTACAAACTTCGCTCCGGCGAAAGCGAGTACAACGAGCTGCACATCGTGGATGTGTTGCGGAACGCCGACCGCGCGGAGCTGCGCGGTCGGACGTACGCGAGCATTTATTCGCCGAACAACGCGAAGTTCACCCTCGAAAGCAAACAGAAGTACGCCACGATCCGCAGTGAATTCCTCGGTGTCGGCAGCGAGACCGGCGAGCGCGCCGCCGTAACCCAGAAGGGCGACAGCTTCAAGGCGGAGGTCTTTGTGCCCGTATGGACGAGTCAATTGTTCGTGAGTGACTGGTGGCAAGGGGCGGCTTCTCCGTTTGACGTTACGATCACACCCCAGACGGGTGGCTGGCGCGTTACGGTGAAGAACAACACCGAACGCGCCGTGAAAGCAGCCCAACTGGTGATCGCTGATCGGATGATCCCGCTGGGAGAAGTCGGCGCGGGTGCGACTGCAACCTTTACCGCGAAGACCGACGGCGCGCCTTCCGTGGCGCAGTTTGTTCAGCAACATGCCGCACAGTTTCAACGCGCGACACAGCAACGACAAAGTGCGTTCGGCGCCAGCACGGGCGGACGGCTATCCGACCCAGCCAACTCGACCATGGCCGCCAGTTTTCTTTCGGAGCACCATCCGCAGAATCAAAACTACATGAGCAGCTTCATTCAGATTCCCGGACTCGACCTGGCCCAGGCGGTTGAACGAGGCGGGGCGGTGCTGCTTGCCTGGGCGCCGGACGAGGCGCCCGTGCCGGGGCTGAACCAGTTCCGGGCGCGTCGCGCTTCCAAGAACACCTTGTGGCGGGTGCCCGTCCAACTTCAATAACTATGGCCAACGAAGCCCCACCGATTCCTGCGGTTCAAATCACCGGCCTGACGCGGATGTATGGCAACCTCGCCGCGCTTTCAGGCCTCGACCTCACGGTCAACAAGGGCGACCTGTTCGGCTTCATCGGCTCCAACGGCGCCGGCAAAACGACCACCTTGCGGATTCTGGCCACCTTTCTCGCGCCGAGCGCGGGCCACGCGATCATCGCCGGGCACGACGTCGTCAAGGACGCCGATGCCGTGCGGCATATCATTGGGTACATGCCGGACTTTTTTGGAGTGTACAAGGACATGGAGGTGACGGAGTATCTCGATTTCTTCGGCGCCTGCTATCGCATCCCGTCCGCCCAGCGCGAGAAAACGGTGAACGACGTGCTCGAATTGGTGGGGCTGAGCGAGAAGAAGGGCGCTTTAATTGGTGCGCTGAGTCGCGGCATGCAGCAACGCCTCGGCCTCGCCCGTGTGCTCATTCACGATCCGCAATTGCTGCTGCTCGACGAACCCGCCAGCGGCCTCGACCCGCGCGCGCGCATCGAGATGATGGAAATTCTCCGCGAACTGCAGCGCCTCGGCAAAACGATCATCATCAGTTCGCACATCCTTAGCGAACTGGAGAGCATCTGTAATCGCGTGGCCATCATTGAAAAGGGAAAACTGATCTATGCCGGTCCGGTGCAAGGCGTGCGCGACCAGATGTCGTCTGGACGCGTGGTTTGGGTGCGCGTGAGTACCGACCAGGATCAGGCGATCCAGTTGTTGAAGGCGCATCCGGACGTGAGCGAAGTGGCGAAGCTCGATCATCAACTCAAAGTCACGTTGGCCAATCACGACATTGATCACAGCATCGTCGCCGACCTGCTGGTGCGCGGCGGAGCCAGGTTGACGGAGTTGCGCGAAGACGAAATCGGGCTGGAGGAAGTTTTTCTCCGGGTCACCCGTGGCGATACGCAGTGAGTCGGAGCGAGAGGCTCAGCGTGGTTGCATCCGGGAAGGCCGCCGGCCAAAAGCGGAAGGCGAAATGTACCTGTTCACCGGCATGGCATGAATGTTCTACCCATCGTGATTCGTGAATCGCGCAGCCGTTTGCGTCGGAGCGTGCATCGCTGGATTTCCTCATGAACTTTTTGCCGATCGTCGAACGGGAACTGCGCGTGCGCGCAACGCAGGCCGGCTTCCGCTGGATGCGGGTGGCGCTGGCCGGGTTTGCCGTGCTCGCGTGTCTGCAATGGTTCAATTTCAACTTGGTTTCGTTTTCAGCAGCCGACGTGGGACAACAGGTTTTTGCCAGTCTGACACGTCTCGCGTTTGTGTTGGCGCTTGGCGCGGGCCTCCTGACGGCGGATTGCGTGAGCCGCGAGCGGCGGGAGGGGACACTGGGCCTGCTCTTTCTCACCACGCTGAAGAGCCGGGATGTAACCT
>CAYWCK010000644.1:0-2445 GCA_964456685.1 uncultured Bifidobacteriaceae bacterium
GTTATCCCATGCGCATCGGACAATTCGGCGTGCTGGGAACGTACTCGCCTCCAATCATCGAGCCCGAGCGACTCACGGTGGCTTCGATGCTTAAACAGCGCGGCTATCACACGGCAGTTTTCGGCAAATGGCATCTCGGCATGCAGTGGAACGCCTCGGCCGAAGCGAAGAAATCCAAAACCGGGATGCCGGTCGGCACCGTCGCAACGGAAGGGCCAACGACGCGCGGCTTCGACGAATTTTGCGGTTACACCCACGCCGCGAACATCGGCATGGTCATCGCGCAGGACAAAGTGCTCACGAACATCGAGGCCATCGCGGTGCAGCCTTTCCTCGCGCAGAAAATCGTGGCGCACATTGATGAGCGCGCCAAAGCCGGCGGACCGTTCTTCCTCTACGTCCCGCTATGCACGCCGCACATGCCGCACGTCCCAGCGCCAGAGTTTCAGGGCAAGAGTGGCACGGACGAATACGGCGACTGGATTTTGCAAGGCGACACCGTCACGGGGAAGATTCTCGACGCGCTTGAGCGAAACCATCTTTCGACCAACACGCTCGTCATCGTCACCAGCGATAACGGTGCGGAACATCGCGCGTACCCGCCATTGCGCGAGTCCAAGCGCAGCATTTACGAAGGCGGGCATCGCGTGCCCTTTCTCGCGCGATGGCCGGGAAAAATTAAGCCCGGTTCAACGTGCGATGATGTCGTTTGCCTCAACGATTTGATGGCCACGGCGGCGGAGCTCACCGGCGCAAAACTTTCCGCGAACGCCGCCGAGGACAGCGTGAGCATTCTTCCAGATTTGCTCGGCACGGCCAAAGCGCCAGTTCGCGAGGCGACGATTCATCAATCCATGGCGGGCGATCTCGCTCTTCGTCAGGGACCATGGAAATTGATCTTCAAGAAAGACGGCGTGCGTGAGCTTTACAATCTCGCTGATGATTTGAGCGAGCGAACCAACGTACTTACGGCGCACGCTGAAATCCGGGCTCGTCTGGAAAAATTGATGGAATCTTATGTTGCGCGTGGTCGCAGCACTCCCGGTGTTTCGCAAACCAATCAACACGCGATCTCGTTAACTGGTGTGCGCAATCCGAAGCGTGGCGGTGCCGCGGTTAGCGCCGAATGACTCCCGAGCAAAGCGATCTACAAAATGAAAGCACCACCAGCAATTTGTCATCAGCAACGAAACTTGCCTCAATGGCGGCTGTTTCCGTTAAAGGCATTTGCTCCCAGCGTCCTTATTTTCCATATCGCCTTGCTGACATTGGTGGCTCCCGGTGCCGAGCCTTCGAAGGGGAATACCGGCGCTCCGCACAACGCGAGGCCCGAACGGCCAAACATCATTTTCATCCTCGCCGACGATCTCGGTTACGGCGATGTGCAATGCTACAATCCGCAGCGCGGAAAAATTGCCACGCCGCAGATCGATCGTCTCGCCCAGCAAGGCATGCGCTTCACTGACGCGCACACGGCTTCGAGCGTTTGCACGCCGACCCGCTACTCGGTGTTGACCGGTCGCTACTCGTGGCGCACGCGATTGCAATCGGGCGTGCTCGACGGTTTCTCGCCGCCGCTGATCGCGTCGAATCGGATGACGGTCGCGTCCCTGCTGAAAAGCCGCGGCTACCAAACGGCGTGCTTCGGCAAATGGCATTTGGGCATGGACTGGGCGAAGAAGGAATCCGCGACGACCAACAAAACCGCCGGGAGCGACGTGGATTGGTCGCGACCGATTCGCAACGGGCCGACGTCCGCCGGCTTCGATTACTACTACGGCATCGCGGCGTCGCTGGACATGCCGCCGTTCGTGTTCATCGAGAACGATCGCGTGACGAGCGTGCCTAACGCAGTAAAGAAATGGGTTCGCACCGGGCCGGCGGCGCAATCGTTCGAAGCTGAAAACGTCATCCCGGAATTGACCCGCCGCGCCACGAACTGGTTGACGCAACGCGCGGCCGAACGAGCTCCGTTCTTCATTTACCTCGCCTTCAGCTCGCCGCACACGCCGGTCGTGCCGACGAAGGAGTGGCAGGGCAAAAGTGGTTTGACGCCGTACGCCGATTTCGTGATGGAAACGGATGCGGCCGTCGGCGCCGTGCTCGCCGCGGTGGATCGCGCCGGGATGGGGAGCAACACGCTGATCTTTTTCTCGAGCGACAACGGTTGTTCGCCCGCCGCCGGCACGCGCGGCCTCGAGCAGCTCGGGCATTTCCCGTCCGGTCCGTGGCGCGGTTACAAGGCGGACATCTGGGAAGGCGGACATCGCGTTCCGTTCATTGCCCGTTGGCCCGGACAAATCGCTGCGGGTTCAACGAGCGACGAAACGATTTGCCTTGGTGATTTGCTCGCCACGAGCGCGGCGATCGTGGGCGCGACGCTGCCGGATAGCGCCGGTGAGGATAGCGTCAGCATGTTGCCGGCGTTGCGCGGTGAAAAATTGT
>CAYWCK010000645.1:0-2442 GCA_964456685.1 uncultured Bifidobacteriaceae bacterium
GCGATCCAAATCGTCGTCATCCGCTGCATCAGGATTCTCAAATTCCTGGATGGCGGCGATGCCGTGCTTTTCCAGCATCACCACCATCAATTCGGTTTTCACGACCGGGCCGGTAAAGAAAAGCTTCACGCCGTAGGTTATCTTCGCTCGCGGGAAGATGCAGCATGGGAAATTGCGGCATGTCCGTGTGGTTTAGATCTAACACCTTCGCTCTTGAAGCCAGCCTTGGATTTTTCGAAGCTTGCTGTGCATGAAATTCGCCATCTGCAACGAGATCTATCAAGGCTGGAAGTTGGAAGACACCTTCGCCCACGCCGCCAAACTTGGCTACGCCGGGGTCGAGATTGCACCGTTCACCTTGGCGAATTCCGTGAACGATATTTCCCACGCCGAGCGGCAACGTATTCGCGAACTCGCCCCGCGCCATGGCATCGCCATTGTCGGTTTGCACTGGTTGCTCGTGAAACCCGAGGGGCTTTACCTCAACCACACGGATGCCGGCATCCGGGAACGCACGGCGAAGTATTTCGTGGACCTCGTGGATTGCTGCGCGGATTTCGGCGGCACGATCATGGTGGTGGGCTCGCCCAAGCAGCGAAAAATCCTGCCCGGCGTCTCGCGGGAACAGGCCTGGGACTGGACCGCCAACACCTTCCGCGACCCGGTGAAGCGCGCGGAAGACCGCGGTGTGGCCATCTGCTTTGAGCCGCTGGCGCCTTCGGAAACGAACTTCATCAATACCGCCGCGGAGGCGATCGAATTCGTGAAGCCCTTCAACTCCCGCGCCTTCAAGATCATCATTGATGTGAAGGCGATGAGTTCAGAGGCAAAACCGATTCCGCAGATCATCCAGGAATCCGCGCCGCACTTCGCTCACTTCCATGCCAACGACAAAAATCTTACAGGGCCGGGCTTTGGTGAGGTGGATTTCCTGCCCATCGCCGCGGCGTTGCGGGGAGTGGGTTACAACGGCTACGTCTCGGTGGAAGTGTTCAAGTTCGAGGAAGGGCCGGACGTGATCGCCGGCCAGAGTATTGAATACTTGAAGCGGACCTTTGCCTGAGCCATGGCGGCGTTATTTCTTCGCCAGCTTTTCCTCGTATTGTTTCAGGGTGGACTCAAGTTCCTTCCGGCCTTCCGGATTGTCGCTGGCGGCTTCGATGGCTTTCTTGATTTGCGCCACGGCTTCAGCGGTCTTGCCACCCTCAAACAGCGCGCGGCCGTGGACGTATAGCGCGCCGGCATCCTTGCCGCCGGTCGCTTCAATCGCGGCTTTGGCCAGCGTGGCCGCCAGTTCGAAGTCGTGCACCTTGAGCCGCTCGTCGCTGAGGATTGTAAACGCCACCTGCAGCAGCAGGCGCGGGTTCTTGGTCTTGATGGCCGCAACTTGCTTGGTCAATTCCGGCAGCGTCTTGGCATCACCGGTTTGCGCGGCCTGCATGTAATCGTTGAGCACCTTGTTCGCGGCCATTGAATCTTTGAATTCCGCCAGGTTGAATTCCTTCGGCGCAACCTCCACGAGTTTCTTCTCAATGTTGTCCAGGTTCGTGCCGCCCTTGCCGGACATCGACGCAATCTGGTAGTCGCGCATCAGGCCTTGGAACTTGATCTGTTTGATCACGTCCGCGGCAACAAATTTTTCTCCGGGCGTGATGCCCTCCAGTTCCGCGTCGAGGGCTTCGAGTTCCTTGCCTAATTGCGCGAGCTTCGGATCGTCGGGGTTGCGGCCGGCGAGCGTTTCAAATTCTTCGACCTTCTTCTGGGCGTCCGCTCGCTTCTTGGATTTCTCCAGGTTGAACTTGCCCGAAACCACCTCGGCCAGCGTCTTTTCCAGGCCGCCCATGGGATGCCCCAGCCACGCAATGCGGCCTTCCTTGTCCACAATGAACGCATGGGGAATGCCGTCAATGCCGTACGCCTCCATGTAACCGGCGCTGGTTTTGCCATCGTCGTCCACCGCCACGGTGTAATCCATCTTCTCGCCCATCTTCTTGACGAACGGCTTTACGTCCGTGGCTTCCTCGTTGCTGACGCCGATGAAAACCACGTCCTTGAATTTCTTCTGCATCTCGGTCAGATGCGGAATGCTCGTGCGGCACGGCCCGCACCACGTCGCCCAAAATTCCACCACGACCACCTGCTTGCCTTTCAGGGCGGCCAGATCCACGGGATTGCCCTTGACCCATTCGGCGATCTTGAGCGGGGCCGCCGGATCACCCACCGCCGCTTTGCCTTTGGCGAACGCGTCGGTTGCCAGGTTCAAAACGGTGGCAAGGCTGAGCACGAGAGAGAACAATTTCTTCATAATTTTAGTTGGCAAACCGGTCTGGAGTGCGCCGAAAAGTAAGCGCGGAATCCCGCTCCGTCAATCGGAAGCGCGTCCACCTCAGGGCAGCCGCATCTAAATGGTTTTTGAAACAGGGATTGCAAGTGGTTCCATGG
>CAYWCK010000646.1:0-2437 GCA_964456685.1 uncultured Bifidobacteriaceae bacterium
AATCGGATTGGGCATTTGAGAAATCGCGCCTCCAAGGATGACCGGCAGGATGGCGGCGGCGAGTCCAATGAGGGTGATTTTGACCGGCCGGGCGTATTGATGCCGGGCGCGTTCCACCACCGCCGGGAAGAGTGCGTGAGCGACCAGCCAGTAAGTGACATAGACCGTCAGCACTCCAACGATAATCAGGAAAATTTTCAGCACATCGGCCATGATCATAAGTGATTCCTCTGAGGTTGAATTGTTCTGTTCGCAGCACCGCGAGGCAAAGGTTGAGTTGGCCCGCAGCGATTGCTTTCCGCGCGCCACCCTAAACCCATCGCGCCGGCTTCTGCAAACCCGCATTCCAAGAGCAAATGCCCACGCGACAAGCAGCACCCTTCCGGGATAGAGACACGCGGGCGGCGGGAAATGTTTCAGCTGATAGGACGAAATTTCATTTTCCGTCTGGCCATGTCAGTCCGTAGAGCTTGGCGAAACGGCGGCGATGCAGCTCGCCGTCCAGGAGATCGTAATGGCACGGCACGATCCAACGGGGATTCAGCCGACGCACTTTCTCGACGCTGGCGGGAAAATGTTCCGGCACGCTGTTCAGAATGGCTGGTGGGCGGTGCACATTGAAAAAGTAGCTCGCCATCAGGTCGCCACTGAAAAGCAAATCGTGCTTCGCGCTGTAAAAGCCGCAATGCCCGGCGGTGTGACCCGGCAGGTGCAACACCCGCAAGCCGCCCCAGAATGGCAGTTCCTGGTCGTCGCCCAGAAACTCGTCAATCTTCGCCGCGCGGTAGCGAAACAGAAACCGGCCCGCCGCCTCCAACCGGCCGCACCACCGGTTGATCCCCGCATACGGATACGTGCCGTCCACGTGGCGTTGTTCCTCGCGATGAGCGAAAACGGTTGCGCCGGTCCATTGCTT
Organism: uncultured Bifidobacteriaceae bacterium; assembly: GCA_964456685.1. Taxonomy (GTDB): domain Bacteria; phylum Verrucomicrobiota; class Verrucomicrobiia; order Limisphaerales; family JADLHS01; genus CAYWCK01. Next base: position 917 of record CAYWCK010000646.1, read on the forward strand.
AAGCCAGGCGAGATTGCCGGCATGGTCGAGGTGACCATGCGTGAGCAGAATGCCTTTGATCGAATTCGGCCTCAGCCCGAGCCGCCGGATCAGCCGCCGGATGAAGAACGGCTCCCCCACCATGCCGGTATCAATCATTACGCTGGCGTCACCATCTTCCAGCAAATGACAGCAACCCATGATTCCGCGGATCGTGTGTAATGTCGGCGGCACGTTGCGCACGCCGACAACATGCCGATTGAGCCTCCGTCGCGGAACTCCAATCCCGGCTGGCCGGGGTTCATATTTTCGATTGTTTCATTTATGTTTCAATGAACACCCACGAATTGAACTGTTCCGTGCACCTCTGCACGTCGCGCGGACGGAGGAATATCACATTGGAGCGATGCTGGTTTTGAGACCTACCCGACCAGGAACGAACGCATCAGCATTGAAATATCTCTTCCCACGCTTGCCACCCTCCATCGGTTTCTGGCGTAATGGCGCGCGAGAAAATGAGTTCAGCGAAGAAAAAAGATTCGAACCAACCGGAACTGCCCATCGAGGGCGGCCCCAAACCCGCACCAGCCGATCCGACGTCGGAAAAGAAGACTGCCAAAGCCGGCAACGGCGCGGGTCATATCGTCGCCGAGCAGGTCGAAGGTATCACGCATCGTCCGTTTGACCCTAAGAAAGTCGGCGTGGGCCTGCACACACGCGTGGATCGCGGGTTTCTCGATTACGCCAGCTATGTCATCCGCGATCGCGCGATTCCGAATCTGGCGGACGGTTTGAAGCCGGTGCAACGTCGCATCCTCTGGGCGATGCATCAGGGCGACGACGGGCGCTTCACCAAGGTGGCGAATATCGTCGGTGACACGATGAAGTTTCATCCGCACGGAGACGCCTCCATCGGCGACGCTCTCGTGGTGCTGGCGAACAAGCGCTATCTCATCGAGGGTCAGGGAAATTTCGGTAACATCTACACCGGCGATCCTGCCGCTGCTCCACGTTACATCGAGGCCCGACTCACGGAGCTCGCGCGCACCGAACTTTTCAACGATTCGATCACGGAGCTCATTCCGAGCTACGACGGGCGCAACAAAGAGCCCGTCACGCTGCCCAGCAAACTGCCGCTCACGTTGATGCTCGGCACGGAAGGCATCGCGGTCGGATTGAGCGCGCGGATTTTGCCGCACAATTTCCCCGAGTTGCTCGAAGCCCAGATCGCAATCCTCAAGAAGCAGCCGTTCAAGTGCCTGCCGGATTTCCAGACAGGCGGCCTGATGGACGCGCGAGATTATCAGGACGGCAAAGGCAGCGTGAAGGTGCGCGCACGCATCAAGTATCGGGATGACAATGCGGTGGTCATCACGGAATTGCCGCCGGGCACGACCACGGAATCGCTCACCGCCTCGATCGAAGCCGCCGTCGAGAAGGGCAAGTTGAAGGTGAAATCCATCAGCGATTTCACGAGCGAGAATCCCGAGATCGAGATCAAGTGTCCCGCGGGCGTGGATCAGGATCAGTTGATGGATGCGC
>CAYWCK010000647.1:0-2436 GCA_964456685.1 uncultured Bifidobacteriaceae bacterium
GGATCATTTCATCCTGCATCTTTCGCGCAAAGGGATGCACGCCCATCAAGCCGTACATGTAGATGTGACCGGTAGCCGAGCGACGCTGACTGAGGAAATAAATCTGCGGCTCGGAGCCAATGACCGCGAGGCGCGCGCCGGGCGCGGCGTTGGCCCGGATATGATCAGCCACGACGATGGACTCACTGAAGATGCTCGAGCCAACCATTCGGTTGCAAAGCTCGGCGGGCGACTGGCTGAACCAGGCTTCGCCGTTCGTCACCAGGCACGCGATGAGCGCGCCAATGAACCCCAATTGCGTGCCGAGCGCCGTGAACAACTCCACGGATCGCTCATGCAACAGCTGTTGCGCCGCGCGACTTACGGCCACCCCGCACATCAACGCCAGCACCGGCGCGAAAGTGATGAAATAATGCGGGCGAAAATAAAGTCCCGCGCCCGTCGCCAGGATCGAGGCAATGATCCAGCCGAGGATGAAAAGCCGCTTCCCGCTCAAGCGCGGCTCCCACCACATGATTAGCGTGCCGGCCGCGCCCAACAGCCAGAACAGCAGCGTGGGCAACAAGGTGTAGCTTCCAGCAAAGGCCAGGCTGTCCCGCAACTGAGACCAGGGAATTACCGAGACATAAGTGCGCGCGTAGCCAATGGTCCAAAAAAGGAACGCCTTGAACACGCCGGCCTGCCACAGCCAGAGACACATCAAGACCAGCGGCGTCAGCAATCCGGCCAGCAACGCTCCGCCCTGCTGCATCACGCGCGGCCAGTCCATTTTGCCGTCCGACCAGTTGCGCCAGAGCACGTAGCCGAGCGCAAACACTCCGAAGGTTCCGCCCGGTTGCTTCATTAAAAACGCGGCGCCGAACAACAGTCCGCTGATGAGAAACGCGCGCGGCCGATTGCTCTCGCACGCTCGCATCAAGAGGAGCAAACCGCCGAGCGCGAACAAAACCACGAAGTGCGTTGCATGACCGCACACCCCCTGCAGCGCGGTGCTGGTCGAAAGCAAACCGTAACTGAGCGCGGCCACGGCCCCGGCCACCGAGTCCAGCAAGCGGCGGCCCAGCAGAAAGATCAGAACCATCGCCGCGAGATTGACCAATGTGAGACCGAGATGAATCCCCGAGGCGGTCTGCCCGAATACGGCCATGATAATTGCATACACGATATACGTGCCCGGCAGCTTCATGTTGTAAGCAAGCTGATACGGCGGCACGCTTTGCAACAGCAGCTGACCGGCGTAGGCATATTCCCCTTCGTCACGCTCCAGCGGCATCTCGCGCACGCGCACGCGCACGAACGCAACCAACAAAAGGGCAAGCACGAGCCCCACCCACGCGCCACGTTCCAGGCGTGCTTTCCAGGGGGAGCTTGCTCGTTCCTTCCGCTCGCGACTCATTATGCGCCGGGATGGCAGCATAAAGCCGCCGGGCTTTCAACTTCTTCCGCGCATTGCTTGCAAATCTGGACCGAGCACGACACGTTGTGCGTGGATGGAAATGGAAATCCCGGTCAAACATCTGGTGTTGTTCGACGGCGTGTGCAACGTGTGCAACGCGGCGGTGCAATTCATCCTGCGCCATGACCGGCGCGGCATTTTTTCGTTTGCGCCAATTCAATCGGAACTCGGTCAGAAGATTTTTCGCGCGCAAAATCTAGATCCCACAAACCTGCAAACCTTCCTCGTGGTGAGTGACGGCCGCGTGTTGTTGCGCAGCGATGCGGCGCTGGAAGTGGCCCGGCAGTTTGGCGGCGTGTGGCGGGTGACCGGGGTATTCCGAATCATTCCGCGGGCGGCTCGCGACTGGCTCTATTCGTTGGTGGCCCGGAATCGCTATCGGCTCTTCGGCCGGCGCGAAGCGTGCATGGTTCCAACGCCCGAGGTGCGGAAGCGGTTCCTCGGATGATATCCCGCCTGCCGGCGCGAATTCACCGCCGGGAAAATTTCAGCTGTCGCGAGAGGGCCACAGCCAGCCCCGCCACGATGGCGAGGCTGCCCCAAAGCTGGCCCCAGTGCAGCGATTCCTTCAACGCCACCGTGGCAATGATGACGCCGATGACGGGTTGAAGAAATACCGTCAGGGCCGTCACGTTGACCTCCGTTTGTTGAATCACCACGAACCAAACGATGTAACCCGCCAGCGTGCAAATCAGGATCAGGTAGGCCAGCAATATCCAAGCTTGAGGTGTCAGCCGGCCGGCCGCCTCCAGTGTATGGCGGCCATCCACGGACAGGTTCACCAGCGTTCCGCTCACCAGGGCGAGCGCGAGAATTTTTATGAGCCCAGCCCGACCGATAAGAGGTTTGCCCATGATGGAATACGCCGCCTCGCAAACAAACGAAGCCACGAACAGCGCATTCGCCGCCAGCCCGGGCAGATGAAAATCCGGCCGCCAGATTTCGGCCATCAACACCACGCCGGCCAGCCCCAGACCGAA
>CAYWCK010000648.1:0-2426 GCA_964456685.1 uncultured Bifidobacteriaceae bacterium
TCCAGACAATGATGCCGTAGCCGCCGCGGGCGTTCGCGTAGTCCTGGCCGGCTTGGGTGCCCAAGTAAGCCCCGAGCGCGCCGCCCATGCCTTGATTCTGCCCGGCGTTGAACCCATGCCGCGTGGCCTCGTCAATCCACGCCTGCGCGTCGGCCGTTGTATCTATTGCGTTGGGAAATGAACTCCACGACGCATGTAAGAATGGCCGCGACCACGCCCGCAGCGAACCCGACGCGACTTTGCCATCGCCGTAAACTCCCTGGAAAACGTGGTAGGACATGAACGGCAGCGGGGCAGCCAGTTGAATGACGGACACCGCGAAGTTCATGGCCGGATCGCCGACTGTCGTCGTATTCGCACTGACATTGTTGCCATCCAACCACACCGAAACCGGGGCCGCCCCGCCAGCGCGCCGCCAATGGAGATAAACTTTGGTTCGGTCTTGCGAGAAGCCAACGCTCGCGAGTTGGGGCGCAGCGGCATCCACGGTGATGTTGGTCGTCACCGTGCCGGCGGAAGTGGCGACGCCGAGGGCAACGGCACCCGTGGTCGGAACACGCCGCAGGCGCACCACGGCCTGCCCCACGCCCCCGGCGGGAATCGTTGAGGGATCGCCTTTGAACCAGACTGGTTCGCCGGCATCGAAAATCGCCTGCGGCGGGCTGTCCCAATTGTAAAAAATGCTGCGCGAGTCGTGGTAGCTCGTGATCAATTCCAGCGCGTCGTTCAGGCTGTAGCCGGCCAGGGAGACGTCGTCAATCGTCACCGCAGCGGCGCCGGTGTTCTTGAGATAGACGTGGACGTTGCAACCGGGCGCGCGAACCGGACAGTTCGTCGGGTAACCGCTGTCGCTCCAGATGCAGGCGAATTCCGGGTACGGTTCGTCTTGCTGATATTGCACGCCGAGGATTGAGACTTGCGCGAAGCAGCGAGGGAGGATGAGTAAGCTCACCAATGTCACGAACGCGAAGCCCCAGCGGCGGCGAGCTGCCGCACTCCCGGACGCTTCGCGCCAGAGCGACGATCGGTGCGGCTCGCACAACTGATGTATTCGTGTTACTGCCAAATGGTGAACCCGCCATCCACGACGAGGTTGTGACCCGTGACGTAATCTGAAGCGGGCGACGCGAGGAACAGCGCCGCGCCGCGCAAGTCGCAACTGCCTTCGCGCCCCATGCGACCCATCGGCGTGCGGTCGCTGTAGGCCTTGATGAAATCGGGGTTCATTCCTTCGCGCGCGAAGCCGCCTGGAGAAATGCAGTTCACGTGGACTCCTTGCGGTGAAAGCACGGCGGCGAGATCGCGCGTGAGCCCCACGATGCCCGCCTTGGCCGCGGTATAATCCGCCGGTTGCCCGCGCATGCCCAACCGGGCGTACATCCGCCGGTCCCGTCCGAGCACCGCGGCGATGGAAGCGATGTTGATGATCTTGCCGCGTCCCTGCTGGACCATCACGCGACCGAATTCCTGCGCGCAAAACATCGTGCCCAGCAGATTGACCGAGATGAGTTCGCGAATTTCCTCCGGCTTGCGGTCGAATAGATTTGGCCCGGGACCGGGCGAGCCGCCGGAGTTATTGATGAGAATGTCCACGCGCCCCTTCCACGCGATGACTTTTTCGGCAAGCGCCTTCACTTGCGCCGCATCCGCCACGTCGAGCGCCAGCGGAAGCACATCGCGACCGCGCGTGCCACGAAGCTTTTCCGCCGCAGCCTCGGACTGATCGAGTTTGCGGGATGTGATGGCGACGTCGCAGCCGGCTTCGGCGAGGACATCGGCCATGTCGAAGCCGAGATGCCGCGCGCCGCCGGTGATAATCGCGACCCGACCGCGCAGATCGAACATTTCAGGAATGGTCATAATTGGAACGGCCAGAAATCCGCGCTACGGCCTCGTGGCGAAGGAGATTTGACCTGACTTCGTTGGTTCTGGTTTTGCAGCGAGCTTCGCCCCGGCCAAATCGGGTTGTCAAGCCAGCGGGCTGGTGACCGCCGGGGCGGCGGCCGGTGGAAACCGACTTCGCGACGGCGTTTACGAGGAAAATCAGCGACCGAAATAGAGAACATGATCAGCTATGGTACAAGCCAGAAGCACTTTCCCGCGCGGCCGGTTTCAGTACCATCATGCACCATGAATTTACGCCCGAGCAGGATTCTGAAGGAGCTGCGCGCCGGCAAGAACCCCACCTGCATCAAATTGAATCTTGGTGATCCGCGGATCATCGAGTTGTGCGGGCTCGCGGGGGCCTCGGCCGTCTGGATTTGCAACGAACACGTCGGCAACGGCTGGTTTAATCTCGAAAACCAAATTCGCGCCGCGAAGCTTTACGACGTGGACACGATCGTTCGGATTGAGAAGGGCAGCTACAGCGATTACGTGAAACCGTTCGAGGCCGACGCCACGGCCATCATGGTGCCGCATGTGCG
>CAYWCK010000649.1:0-2380 GCA_964456685.1 uncultured Bifidobacteriaceae bacterium
CGAACACCAGTAGAATCACCAACCATGGCTTGAGCTTTTTCATGTTCACCTCAATTCGCGGCAAAGAGCCATTGCTCCGAAAGCTCCGTAAGATCATCCGTTAAATCGGCCGTTGCCCGCGACGACAAGCCGTAATCCAGAGCGACACACAGGACGATGACCATGGCCGCCACCCCGGCGACGCGCGGAAACAGGCCGCTCAACTGTTCCCACAGTGAAACGCTCCCGCTCTCGGTGCCCGCCTCCGGTTGCCGGAGGGCGCGAAGCACGCGTGCTTCGAAATCGGCATCCGCAACCGGCGGCTGATCCTGCCGGGCCGCGCGAAACAATTGGTTTAATTTCCGGTCGTTCATGATTCGTCCTGTGTCAGTTTTTCCAGCGCCTTTTTCAAGCGTGCCCGCGCCCGCAACGCCCGCACGCGGACGGCGATGGAACTCGCGCCGGTCGCGGCACAAATTTCTTTCACGCTCCGCCCTTCCAGTTCCTGCATCGTGATGACCACGCGGTCCGCGGGAGAAAGTTCACGCAGCGCGAGGTCCAGCAACTCCGCCGCCTGGCGCGGGCCCAATTCGTCCGGCTCCTCATCCGAGCGCAGCCAGTCCAGCACATCTTCACCCAGCTCGGGCAACCCAACTTCACCCTGCCGCCGTTTCTGTTTGCGCAGGTGATCGAGCGCCACCCGCACGGTGATGCGGGACAGCCAGTGCTCGAACGGCGCCCGGCTGTCGAACTGGTCCAGTGCCCGGAACGCCTTCACAAAAGTTTCCTGCGCCAGGTCCTCCACGCGCTGCGTGTCCCGCTCATAGCGATGCAGAATGGCGAACACCTTGGGCCGGTGCCGTCGGACGATCTCGGCGAAATCATCCAGCGCGCCGTTTCGGATCCGAGCCAGCAATTCGGCCTCTTCGCTCACGGTGGGGTGGAGCCCAAGCATCAGGTTGCCCGCCATTGAAGTCGAAGGCTGGCTTGTCGGCAACCCGACAAGCACAGCCTCGGACGCCAAGGTGGCCGCGTTCATTCCGCGAGCCGTTCGCCGATGCGCCCGATGGCGTCGGTTACAAAATCATCAACCCGCGCTTCCACCTCGGCCAGCTTTTGGCGCTGATCGGCCGTGAGTACCGGCGCAATCTTGCCGTGCAGTTTGAGCCGCTCCACGGCGAGATCGGCTTCCACAGCCGCCACCTTCGCGGCAGCGGTGCGGACGGAGGATTCATTCGCCCCTTCGGCGCGCACGGCCTCGCGGAGTCCCTTCCGCGCCTCGTGCAGCTGGCCGCAGAGCTTCGCCAGCGTGTCTTTCTCGGATTTCAACTCCGCCTTGATCTGGGTTTTCTGGCTGTCGCTCAGATTGAGATGGGCCGCGACGCGTTGGGCGATGGGCCCGCCGCGGAGGCGACCGCCTCCCGCAGTAGCGGCACGGGCATTTAGAACGGTGAGTCCGCCCACGGCGACCGCGGCGGCCAGTGTGATGATGAGATATTTTTTCTTCATACTGGGATCTCATACGTCACCCGTCTTGGGAATGTTACAGGCCTTGAAACCTCGCTCGGCTGGGCCAGAGCCGATGGGCTGGACAATTCAGCGGTGGCGCGCGATCTCTCCTGGCGCTTCACGGTTTCGCGTTCGCGGCTTTAAGAATTTCCGCGCCCAGTTCCTCCGGTTTCCACTTGTTCTCCCGGATGATGCTTTGCACGCGGCCGCGGGCGTCCACCACGACCGTGCGGAGATTGTGGCTGATGCCGGCGCCGTCGGCATCGCGCGCAAAGTATTGCCCCACCTGATCACCCAAAGTCACGATGTCCCCGAGGTCGCCCGTGATAAAACTCCAGTGCCGCGGGTCGTAATGCATGCCTTCGGCGTAATGCTTCAGCCGCGCGGGCGAATCCCATTCCGGATCGAACGAGATGGTCAACAGCTGCCAGTTGGTCGGCGCGTTCGGTGTGTTCAACAGCGCTTCCTGCACCGCGCGAAAGTTGCTGGACATCAGCGGGCAAAACGTCGGGTACGGACAGCGCGTGAAAATGAACGTGAAGGCAAACGCTTGTCCCCGAAACTGGCTGAAGCTTACAACCTGACCGAGTTGATTCGTGAAGCGATAATCCGGCATGGCGTCGCCGATGTTCAACGGGTCGGCATCGCGCACAAAACGCCAGCCACCCGCGGCCGGCAACGGCGGCGGCTTCGGCCCGGCGAGCTTCTTGATTTGATCAATCCAGCCCTCCTGCTCGGTGACGGTCAGGCGGAAACCCACTTGGTCGCCAGCTTCGAGACCGGCGAGTTCATTCGTGTCCCGCACCTCGAAAGGCATGGTCATGGCCGGCATGTAATTCGTGACGGCCTCGTGTTTGATCCGCACGGATTTCTCGGCAGGCAGCAGTTCGAC
>CAYWCK010000650.1:0-2375 GCA_964456685.1 uncultured Bifidobacteriaceae bacterium
GTCGCCACCGGTACAGTATGCGTTCGCTTTCGGCCAGCCGTTTTACAAATTTGACCAAGTCACACATCCATTCAAGGAACTGCCGCAGACGTTACGCTTGAAATCCACCGAAACGCGCACGCTGGTCGGATTGGATTTCGTCCGCAGCGAGCCATCGGGTGTGTTCATGTTTCTGGACAGCCAACGTAATCCGGAGGAAGCCATGCGACTCGCCGAGTGGCGATTGACCGTCCAGCCGGGCGATGAGGAAACGCTCGGGCTCTACTTCAACGCCGCCCAAGGGCATCGCCAGGTGGAGCGGGCGGAGAAATTTCTCCGCGCCGGCCTCACCAACCGGCCGGTGCTCATTCAGTGGCATCGCCTTTATCAAGGCTTGCGACGCGATGCCGCCCGCGACGCCGAACTCGCAGTGGAATACGACCGGCAACTCGCCAGCGATCCGACCAACTCCGCGCTCATGTATCTCCGGGGCCGTGTGGCGACCAGCCGCGCCGAGAGCCGTGGCTGGTTTGAACGGGCCTGCGCCGCCGACCCCAGCAATGCCTTTCCGTTCTTCGCGCTTGGCTACGACCGGCTCGCGGTTGGCGACTTGCCGGGCGCGCGGGATTTACTCGGCCGCGCCGCCGCTTTGCGGCCAAAGCAGGCGGATTTCGTCGAGTTGTTCCTGGACGCGCGCGCTGCGCTTGGTGAATACGCCGCGCTCGAGAAAGAGTTGCGCCAGCAGCTCGTGGCGGAACCGGTCAATTACCTCGCCATCCGCCGCCTGTGCGATGTCCTGGTGGCCACCGGTCGAATCGCGGACGCCGAGGCTGCGGTGAAACAATTTGAAGCCAATGCCGCACGACAATCGCGTGATGGTACCGCCGCCCCCAACGCGGACCTGCACCGCCACCTGCTCTATGCCACCGGCAATTTTGCCGCGTTGGAGAAGCAATCCGCCGCCGAGCGTTCGTCGGCCGCCAGCTACGCCCGTTTCACGGCGTTGGTTGAACTCGGCCAGCTCGACGAGGCGACAAAACTTTTCCCGCTTCAAAACGAGAGCATCAGCAACCCGTTTCACTATCTGCAGGTCGCAATCGCGTACCAGTTGGCGGGCAATGCCGGCGAGTCCAGCCGGTGGCGGGCCCGAGCCACGGAACTGCTGGCGAGTGCGGATGTCGAGATGGCCCGGGCCGCCGCCGCGTTAAAAAAGTCCACGCCGCCCACCCAGGCAGAACTGGACGACATCGCCATCCCCGCGCAAGCGAAAGCGGCGCTCATGGTGACGCTGGCGCAGTTGCATCCGGAGCGGCGCGCGGATTTCCGTGCGCAGGCGAAGCACCTGAACATCGGTTGGAATTATCCGCATCACCTGCTGGAGCGCGCCGTGGCGGCGCCGTGATCGGGCCGCATGGGCATGACGCGCGAACATTTCGATTTGCTGGTGCGCGAGGTCGAACGCGGCGTCGGCCAGCGCCCGGCGGACTTGCGGCGCCGGGTCCTGCAACTGGCCGCGGTGGGTTATGCCGGACTCCTCGCCGGCCTGGCGCTCGTGCTGGGGCTCGCGGCCGTGTTTCTCATCCCCGCCTTCCTGATGCCATGGAGCGATGCCATCGTGCTGTATCTCTTCGGCGGACTTATCCTGTTCGGTGGCGGCGCCGCCGTGCTGAGGGTGCTCTGGGTCCGGCTGCAACCACCCAAAGGCCTGCCCATCACGCGCGCGGCGGCACCAAAACTTTTTGCAACCCTCGACGAACTCCAGCATTCCCTGCATTCGGCGCCCTTTCATCAGGTGCTCATCGTTCCCGAATGCAACGCCGCCGTGGTGCAGCATCCCCGGCTCGGGGTGTTCGGCTGGCCAAAGAATTTCCTGCTGCTCGGGCTGCCGCTGCTCGAAGGGCTTTCCGCAGATGAAATGCGCGCCGTGCTGGCGCACGAATTCGCCCACCTGTCACGCCAGCACGGTCGCATCGGCCAGCGCGTGTATTGCCTCCGGCGCTCGTGGGAAAAGATATTCGAGCAGTTGTCCAAACCGCGGGTGGAAGGCGAGGTGTCGTTGCGCCCGCTTTACAGCAAGTTTCTCGACTGGTTCTGGCCGCGCTTCAACGCCCACGCCTTCGTGCTTTCCCGCGCGGATGAGTATGAGGCGGATGGCGACGCCGCACGCCTCGCTGGGTCGCAACACGTCGCGTCTTCGCTGCTCTGGATCAAACTCGCCGCGCGCTGGTGGGAGGATTATTTCTGCACCGATCTCTGGCAGCGCGCCAACGTCGAGGGCGAGCCGCCGCGGGACGCTTTTCTGAAGCTGGGAGGCGAATTGCGGGCCGGCTTTCCGGCGACCGAGACTCCGAAATGGATTGAGCAGGCGTTTCATCAGAAGACCACCAATGCGGACA
>CAYWCK010000651.1:0-2361 GCA_964456685.1 uncultured Bifidobacteriaceae bacterium
AATCCCTTCCGCAAGGAAAGCTGGAATCTCACGGAACAAATGAAACTGCAGAAAACTGATCCCGCTTTGGCGGCGCGCTTGAAAGCCGCGGCTTGAGATCAACCGCAGAGGCGCAGAGACGCAGAGCTGCGGATTAAGATTAAGATTAAGAGGAGGACAACATGGCAAAGACAGCGGTGGCGGACATCATCATCCCCACAGAGTTTGAGAAGTATGCGATTGAGCGCACGGCCGAGCTGAGCATGTTCGGCCAGTGCGGCATCATCGAACACGCGCCCGAGTTTGATGACCTCGCGGCGGGCGGTGGGCGCGAAGTGAAGATGCCGTTTTGGAAAGACCTGACGGCGACGCGGCAACTCCTCAGTGACGCGGCTTCGCTCACGGTAAACAAGATCGGCAGCGACCAGGACATCGCGCGCATCCAGAACGATGCGCAAGTCTGGTCGGTGAATCATCTCGCTAAAGTCATCTCGGGCGATGATCCGTTGCAGGCCATCGTGGATTTGGTTGCGGCCTACTGGGCGCGCACCGATGAAGGTCTGCTCGTGTCCTCGTTGAAGGGCATCTTCGCCGCGGCTTCGATGGCCGGTAACAAACTCGGCATCGCGAGCGAAAGCATCGCGGGTCAGTCGGCGGCGACGCGGCTCAATGGCGCCACGTTCGTGGATGCGACGGCGAAGTTGGGTGATCGCGGCGATCGGTTGACGGCCGTGGCGATGCACTCGGCAGTCGAGGCCGCACTGCGGAAGCTCGACCTGATTGACTTCCTGCCTGATTCCGAAGGCAAGGAGCGCATTCGGACCTTCCAAGGCCGGCGCGTGGTCGTGGATGACAATCTGCCGTCGCGCACTGGCACGACCGATGGTCAGGTTTACATGACCTTCCTGTTTGGGCCGGGGGCATTCGGCAAGGGCGCCGCGCCGCTGGACGGCACGCCGTTGCAAGGTGGCTTCGGCACGGAAGGTGTCGAGCTTGCTCGCGTGCCGCTCGACAGCGACACGGTGCTGATCAATCGGCGGCGTTACATCCTGCATCCGCGCGGTGTGAAGTTTAACAGCGCGAGCGTGGCGGGCGACAGCCCGACCAATGCGGAGTTGGAAAACGGCGCGAACTGGACGCGGGTGTTTGAGAACAAGAACGTCCGGATCGTGGCGATCGAACACAATATCTAGCGAAGTCGAAGGACGAGGGTCGAAAGTCGAAGGCGACTGCGGCCCTCGGTCCTTCGCTTCCAAGAGGAGGATTTTTCCATGAAACGAATCACTGAATACGCGGCTGGGGTTGGTCGCAAGCGCGTGGCGCAAAATATCCTGCGCCTCGGTGCGAACGTGGCGGATGGTGAGACGATCACCATCGGTCGTGACGTGTTTGAAATGGACACGAACGCGGCGACGACGGCGGGCAACATCGCGGTCAACGTCAGCGGCAATTTGACGCCGACATTGGCTGGTCCGCTCATCGTGGCGGCGATCAACAACTCGAATACGCAGAAGTTGGTGGCGGTGCAAATCACCGTCGGTGTGATTGGCGTTTACGCCAATGAACCGAATCAAGGGCTGGCGGCGGTGCCGTGCACGGAGACACTGGCCGGCGCAGGCAATGCCTGGGATGCGGCGGCGATGTATGGCGGCAATGCGGGTGTCGTTCCGCAAACGTTGCTGGTGCAACGCGCGGCCATCGCGGCGGAAGTGACGGAAGGCAACGCCTACTTCTTCCTGCCATTCACGGTGGTCAGCGCGATTGCGTTCGTGCGGACGGCGGCGGGTGCGAACAAGGCGTGGGACGGCAACGTGTCCTTCACCAGTAATCGCGTGAAACTCGACAACACCGGCGCCACGGATTGGGCGGCGGGCGATGTGTTGTTCTGCCTGGCGGCGGGTTAATCAGCGACCGGGGATCGGATCGCCGTCACCGAAGAAGACCTCCAACAGGATAACCAAGAGGAAGCCGACAATCCACGTGCCAAGCACAAGCAAGCCAAAGACAGTGCAAATGGCCTTTAGGTTTTCCCAGAAACCCTTTGGCTTGCGACGGCGATGTCGATGTCGCGAGGACGTCACGAGCCGACGCTACTACGAAGCCGGAGCAGGTCAAGAGCAGGTTAACCGCCCACAGATTGGGTGGGGTTGATTGAATCGATACCAAACATGAATCGCTACTTCGCCATCTATCACGGTCTGATTCCGAACGCGCCCTGGGGCGTAGCGGTGGAGCGCACGCAGGGCTTCCCGAAAGTGGAGGTGCTGATGCTCTGCCGCACCGAGAAGGATGCGAACACGAGCGCGAATCTGACGACGCTCGGGCATGGCCTGAAAGCAATTCAGACGGCGCCGTTGCCGGAGAGTGAAGGAGGTCAGTGAT
>CAYWCK010000652.1:0-2347 GCA_964456685.1 uncultured Bifidobacteriaceae bacterium
CGCAACGGCACTTCCTGCACGTCGCCGCGGTCGAGCGTTTCGCGGAGAAGTTTGCTCAGGCGCACGATCATGCGCTCGGCGGCGTCGGGATTTTCGCGCACGAGCGACGCGATGGTGTTGAGCGTGTTGAAGAGGAAGTGCGGATTGATCTGCATGCGCAAGGCTTGCAAACGCGCCTGGACAAGTTCGGTGGTGAGCGCGGCGGCGGCGCGTTCGCGTTCGCGATAGCGCTGGTAATATTGCCAGCCGAGATGGCCGAGGACAAAAATCCAATATTTGAACAGATTGGAAGTCGTCATGCTCGCCGCGAGCCGTTCGAACAGGTAGGAGAAGGTAAGGACCTGCTCGGGATGTTCGACGGACATTTCGCCGGCTTCAAGCCAGGAAACCAAAACCACGTGGCCCAGCGAAAAGGCCACCGCCGCGATCATGTGCAACGTGATCCAGCGGCCGCGTTGACCGGGTTGAAGCGGCAGCCGGTTGCAGAGCCAGAGAACCACGAGGCAGCACGCGGCGTAAGCATAGCTTTCCTTGAAGGCGCGGCGAAAAACCAAATCCCATCCCACCGGACGATCCCAGTGCCGCATCGCGACGTAGGTTTCGACCGCGACGAGAACGGCGAAAGCCGTCCACGCGAGGAAAAAAACAAGCAGCCAGCGAATTTGTCGCCGTCGGCGATCTCGATCTGCCCTGCTCACAACTTGAATCCTACCAAACCCCGACGGGAGCGTCCTTGAAATTCTTCCGTCACGCAGCCGTTCTCAGACCTTGTTCGGTCGCGCCAGTACAGTTGCCTTGCCATCGATGTGCGTGATGTTGGTGAGCGCCACGGGGACGGCATGGGCAGGGACAAGCATTCCCCAGGTGGGCTGTCTTTCCAGAGCCGCCACCATCGCTCCTTGGCCGTCCAGGTAGCTTGCGTAGGAAGCGGTGGTCAACAGGATGGCCGCAACGGCGGCCAAGCCAAGCGCACCAAACACTGTAGCCTCGAATCGAGGTGCGGTCGCTTCCACTCCGGGCAATCGTTTCATAGCTTCACACTTTCCAGTTGGCCCACCGTGGGTCGTTCCGTCGGGTAAACCCTTACACACCACGAAACGACACCACGGTCGCCAGTGCATTGAATCGACAGCGCTGGGCTTCCGGGCGGAGAGCCCGCCTCGACGGGTAGTTCGGTTATTGCGGCGAGGTTCACGCATGCAGAGTCAGATACGCGGGCACTGTGAACCCGGGTGGGCGGGCCGGAAACGAATCAGTGACGAAGTGCTCCCCTCGCGGGGCCAAAAGCAGCGCCGCCGGGACGAAAATCAACCCGGCGGCGCGATCGGAGGAGGAAAGTTCAGGCCGGGCTGGCTGCGAGCATGCGCTGCCGGGTATAGGCAATCAACCCGCCTGCTTCCATGATGGCCTGGCGTGATTGCGGGAGCGAGATGACGAAAAATTCCCGGCCCGTGGTCTTGTTCACCACGGCGGTTGGTCCGATTTCCAGTTCGTCACCCACGCTGGCCTCGAGCGTCGGGCAGGAGACGACATGTAATCCGAGGTTGATCGAATTTTGCAGGAAGATGCGGGCGAAGCTTTTTGCGACGACGATCAAGTCATGTCCCTTCAAACAGGAAACCGCCTGCTCGCGGGACGAACCGCACCCGAAGTTCTGCCCACCCACGAGCACGCTGCCGGGCGGGATTTGCTTCGCTTTGAGTTTGGAATTGAACGCGGCGTCATCGGCGAAAGCGAGCGCGGGCGTCTCCGTCGGCAACACGGTGGCCATGAAGCGACCGGGATAAATCACGTCCGTCGAAATGTCATCGCCGACTTGGTAGATCACGGTGGGCATATCAATTTTCTCCTGCTTGCGGATTGCTGATGACGCCAGTCAACGCCGAGGCCGCTGCGACGGCGGGCGAACACAGATAAACTTCCGAGTTCGGGTTGCCCATGCGACCCTTAAAATTCCGGTTCGTCGTCGAGAGCGCAGTTTCGCCGTCGCCCAGCGCGCCTTCATGGATTCCAAGACAGGGACCGCAACCGGAATTCATCACCACCGCGCCGGCGTCCATGAATGCGCCCACATAACCCTTGGCGAGCGCCTGCCGAAATACTTTGCCCGATGCGGGAAAGATTAACATGCGCGTGCCCGCCGCGACTTTGTGACCTTTCAGGATTTTGGCGGCCACGGCCAGATCGTCGAGCCGCCCGTTGGTGCAGGAGCCGATGACAACTTGGTGAACCTTCCTGCCGAGCACAGCCTCCACCGGTTTCACGTTGTCCACGGTATGCGGACAGGCAATCTGCGGCGCGAGCTTGGCCACGTTGATTTCAATGACCTGTTCGTAACGCGCCTCTG
>CAYWCK010000653.1:0-2346 GCA_964456685.1 uncultured Bifidobacteriaceae bacterium
CTCGACGGGCACGGGACCACGAACTTCGATTTGATTCACCATCACGCGCAGCACACGGCGACAGCCGTGGTGCAGACAAACCGCGCGTTGCCGGAACGAGGGCCGCCCCAGGGTTCGGAGAAAAAGCAGCGTGAAGCGCAGTGCCACCAGCAAGATTTCCGCGCCCAGCCAAAGAGATCGCCAGGTAATCCGGCCCGTTTTTCGCATGGCCGTCAACCCAGGAACTTGGTTCGTACCGACGCCGGCAGCTGATCGAGATCGAGGAAGGTCAGGAAATCAATGGTCTTGAATTCGTGGTCGATCGCCGGCGGGCCGCAAATCTTTGCGCCGATGGAGAGATACGCGCGCAGAAGTTTGGGCACTTTGGGCGAAACTTCGGCCAGATGCGCGAGCGAACATTCGAAGCGCGAGGTGGGCCGGGTGCGAAATTGAGTGGGCGCCAGATGCTTCCGGCACAACTCAGCATAGACCGAGGCGCCGTCGCGGGGATCTTGCGAAGTGAGGGAACTACAGCCGCACAAATACCGCCCGCCTCGTTCACGCGCGTAATCCGCAATGCCCTTCCAAAGCAAACCGAGCACGTTGAGGTTCCGGTGTCCCCGGTGCACACAGGCCCGGCCCAACTCGATTACTTCGTTCCGCACCGGCTCGAAGGGAGCGAAGTCAAATTCCTGTTCGCTGTAATAGCCGCGGTTTGCCGCCGCCATCCGCCCGGTCTGCAAACGGTAAGTGCCAACAATTTCGTGCGTCGGCTGATATTCCACCAGGATGTGATCGCAAACGGCATCAAAAGGATCAGCGTCGCGACCCGTGACAAAGGAATGCGCCAAGCCCTCCCCCAACTCCAAATTAAAGACCTCGAACCGCAGCGCTTGGGCGGCGTGGACTTCCTGGGGCGTGCGCGCCATACGGGTGGCATAATGCGATTCCGCACCAACGAGCAGGCGGGCAGCCGCAACAGTTGTACTCAGGGTGGCCATTTGGTTCATTAGGAACTTCTCGACTTGTCGCGACTGAACTTACCAGACGCCGCACACACCGGCAAAGTATTGTTTTCCCGGCGCAAGCCTATGGCTATCAGGCGTCTTTCAAGAAAGCCGCTTATGGCATTTATCAGAATCTGGATCGGAGAACTGATCCAAGAACTCAAGGAAGAGCAAGGTGAACAACCACTGCTTCGAATTGGCCGAAGCTGGGGTGATCAAACTCCGCTCACGGGCCCGTAGGAACGTGCGCTGGGTCAACGCCAGCGCCGCTTCAGGACTGCCGCAAAGCGAGGCCGCGAAACGGAAAAGCGGCTGATAATAAAGCTCTACCAACCGGTTAAATCGCGGTGCCAGGTTTGTTTCCATAATGCCGGGTCTTCACCCTTGCTGAGTCGGACGGCGTTACCAGCCCTTACGTTCAATTTTTCATATGATTGGGGCAGTTTTTGACTGAAAGGCTTGTAAGTTTCCGAACCCGACGGCTACTAAACTGTCAACGGATCAAGCAATCTCGCGGGCAACGATGCGGCGCGGCTTGCGCGAAAGAAATCCGCATGCAAAATAGAACTCGAAAGCACATGAAAGTTTATCTCAGCCTAGCTGTTTTGAGCATGGGCCTACTGACAGCGATTTGCGATCCGGTTACCCAGACCAACAACACCCACATCATCGCGACGAATGCCGCCTCGCGAACCACGGAATTGAAAATGAACGACAAAGCGACGAAGACCGACGCCGATTGGAAAAAGATCCTGACCCCGGAACAGTACCGTGTACTGCGGGAAAAAGGGACTGAGCGCGCGTTCACCGGGAAATATTGGAACACCAAGGACAAAGGAAATTATCGTTGCGCGGGCTGTGGTGAATTATTGTTCCAATCGGAAACCAAATTCGATTCCGGCTGCGGCTGGCCGAGTTTTTACGCCCCGAACTCCACTAATGTCATCACCGAGGCCGAGGATCGCAGTCATTTTATGGTGCGCACCGAAGTGACGTGCTCCAAGTGCGGCGGGCATCTTGGCCATGTCTTCGACGACGGCCCCAAGCCGACCGGCCTGCGCTACTGCATCAACTCCGCATCGATTAAATTCGAGCCGGAGTCGAAAGTGGAAACGAAGAAATAATCTTTACGCCTTTGCGGAAGCGGATGGTTCAGCGCAAGAAAACGTGATTCGTCACTCCATGACGATCTCGTACGCAGGAATGCTGAGGTCCTTGCCCCCCGCCAACCGCACCTTCGCCGGGCGACTGCTGAAGTTAAGCAACGCGAGCTTCCCATTTTCCAAGACGCTCCAGAAGACGCTGTTCGGCTTTTCCATCTCCATCGCCCGGATGCTTTCGTAGAGGGCGTCGCGTTGCC
>CAYWCK010000654.1:0-2340 GCA_964456685.1 uncultured Bifidobacteriaceae bacterium
TGTTTGGAATTCTCAGGGCGTTTGTTCCAAGTGTACCGGGCTTGCCTTCGCCGTTGCTTTGGGGCGATGAAGCGGAGGTGCGGCAACTCTTGCAACGAGGCGCTGTGACGATTCGTTGCCGTCGTCGGCTGGCGCGGTTGGAGTATCCCTATTCGCCCGCAGGCACGGTGGAGTTCTTTCGCGAGTACTACGGCCCGACAAAGCAGGCCTTCGCCGCTTTGGACACCTTCCAACAAATCCGGCTGCAAGATGCGCTGGAGCACGTGCAAAGCGAGTTCAACCTGGCCACCGACCCGGAACTCACGGTTTTGGAGGCGGAATATCTCGAAGTCGTGGCAGCGCGGCGCGGCTGAATCAGCAGTTGTTCCGGGCGGCGAGGTCGCACCTGAGAAATCTGGCAATGTGCGGTGAAACGCACAGTTGTCAGGCGGCCGACCCGTTCTATCGTCGCTACCAGCAGTGGCAACGAAAGAGCACAAAAGATTTGCCCGGGGGCTGATTGAAGGCTTGGAAGCCCGTCTCTATTCCGGCCAACCAATCCTGACGGCCGACCTCGCGTCCGCCACGGAGTTTTTGGAGCGCTGCAGTTTCTCCCCGGCCAGTGATTACTTCAATCGGCTGGTCGAAATCCGGAATCGCTTGGCCAGCCATCTCCACCGACCCGTGCGGCGGCCATCCACGAAACGCAATTACGGCGGCAAGGCCGCTGGCCGCTGGCTGCAGGTGCAGTCCATTCACGACCACGTCATCCTCTCCACCTGTTTCGAGGGCGAACACAATTGCCGCCGCGGTCGCGTCAAAATCTCACATCGCTTCAACGCTGAGGGCCGGATTGATTTCGTGGAACTGAAATTCCTGCGCTCCCTCATGCCCTGCCTGGACGGCGAGCTTCGCAAGCTGGTGCAGGTGAAGGATTATCAAACGATCCGCAAAGATTGGCTGGAGGCCGAGGCCTTTACTTTGGCCGTGTTGCCGCAGGAACTGATTTTTCTCTTCGCCGATCTTTTTCGGTGCAACCGGGCCGATGTGCTGGCCTGGCTCGTTAACATCGGTCATCGCATGGTGGCCGACGTGGTCAACGAACTGAACGGTCCGGATACGCGGCGAGGCAACGGAGAATCGTCGGAGGTTTCCAGTCAACTCGCCTTGGGTGAATTGAAAACCGACGAGGTGGCCATGCCCATTCTCAATCACGCGCGCGCATTCGAATCCGACGTTGATCCGCAGGATGACAAGCAGGCCGTCATCCGTTACCACCGCGTCTGAAAATAAAAACGCCAGCCGCAAAGCTGGCGTTCGTGAAACTGTCGTTCCCAGTCAGAGCTGCGCGATGGATTTGTCGAGCGCAGCGAAGAGTTGGTTCATCGAGGCTTCCGTTTCGTCGCCCATGTTGGAGAGGCGGAACGTTGTGCCTTTGATCTTCCCGTAGCCGCCGTCGATCAGGAAGCCCTGATCCTTCGTGAGCTTTTGTAACTTCGCCACGTCCACCGTGCGCCCGCCGGGTTTCGCGCCGTTGTTCACGCACGTGAGCGTGATGGACTCGAAGCCCTTTTCCGGGAACAAGGTGAAACCATGCTTCGCGGCCCAGTCGCGCGTCATCTGGTTGGTCTTTTTGTGGCGCGCGTAACGGTTTTCCAAACCCTCGGCAAAAAACTCGTCGAGCTTCGAGCTGAGCGCATACGTGTGCGAAATGCTAGGCGTGCTCGGCGTCATGTTCTGCTCGGCATTCTTCTGGAACTCCACGAAGTCGAAATAATAACCGCGATCCTTCGCCGTCGCCGCTTTCGCCAGCGCGGCCGGCGAACAGACGAACACCGCAAAGCCCGGCGGCATCGCCCAGGCCTTCTGCGTGCCGGCGAGCAGGACGTCGATTCCCAACTCATCGAACTTGATCGGCAGCGCCGTCATCGAACTGACCGAATCCACGATGAACATCACGTCGGGATACTTCTTCTTGAGCGCGGCGATCTCGGTGAGCGGACTCATCACGCCGGTGCTGGTCTCGTTGTGGATGAGCGTGAGCGCGTCGAACTCACCCGTCGCGAGCTTCTTGTCGATTGCCTCGGCGCGGATGGGCGAACCCCAATCCACCTGCAACGCGTCGGCTTGCTTGCCGCACTTCTTGGAGACGTCGAACCACTTGTCCGAAAACGCGCCGCACATGCAGTTGAGCACTTTCTTCTGCACGAGATTGCGGACCGCGCCTTCCATCACACCCCACGCGCTGGAGGTCGAGAGATAAACCAGTTGCTTCGTGGAAAGCAGTTGCTGGAGCTGCGGCTGGATTTTGGCGACGAGATCTTTGTAACCCTGACCGCGATGGCCGATCATCGGCGAACA
>CAYWCK010000655.1:0-2317 GCA_964456685.1 uncultured Bifidobacteriaceae bacterium
GAATTGGAGTCATAGACTCACGCTCATCAGCGGTGCAGAAGGCATGGCAACCGGTCCGGGATCGGATCGCGCGCTGGTTTCCTTGCTGCGCGCGCTCGGTGTGCCGATGGAAAAGCTGGCGTTGCCTGCGGCGGCACCAGTGGATGCACGCGCGAATTTTGATCCGAACGAGCGGCAGCGACAGCAGTTGGTCGAATTGCAGGAGTTCACCCAGAGGCTCCTTCGAGAATCCGAACCGGTGCGCACGGAGTTTTTTTGGAAGAATCTCAAGCCGGCTTCCACGGGCGAATGGGCGAGCGCAACTGCCCCCTACAAGGCAAAGTTTTGGGAGGACAACATCGGGCGACTTGCCTCCGCATCCCTGCCAGCGAACCCGCGTAGCCGAAGGATTTTCAGTCGTGAAAAATGGACCGGCTACGAGGTCGTGCTGGACGTGCACGCCGATGTTTTCGCGTGGGGCTATCTGCTATTGCCAAACGATCTGAAGCCGGGAGAACGTCTGCCTGTGGTTGTTTGTCAGCACGGCTTAGAAGGCGTGCCGAACGACGTGGTGACAGACGACGCGGCAAGCCAGGGTTTTCACTATTACAAAGCCTTCGCGGCGCGACTGGCGGAACGGGGCTATGTCGTATTCGCGCCGCATAACCCTTATCGTGGCGGCGATGCGTTCCGCGTACTGCAGCGCAAGGCGAATCCACTGAAGCTTTCTTTGTTCTCGTTCATCCTCGCGCAGCACGACCGGATTCTGGACTGGCTGGCGGCGCAGCCGTTCGTGGACGCAGCCCGCATCGGCTTCTACGGGCTTTCCTATGGCGGGAAGACGGCGATGCGGGTGCCGGCTTTGCTGGATCGTTACGCCCTCTCGATTTGTTCCGCGGACTTCAACGAATGGGTGCGCAAGAATATTTATGTGGATTACCCCGGCAGCTACATGTTCGTGAATGAATACGAGATCTTTGAATGGAATCTCGGGCACGCCTTCAACTACGCGGAAATGGCGGCGTTCATTGCGCCGCGGCCATTCATGGTGGAGCGAGGGCATAACGATCAGGTGGGGTTGGACGAATGGGTTGGTTACGAGTACGCGAAAGTGAAGCGGCTTTACGATCAACTGGGGATTCCCGAGCGCACCAGTCTCGAGTTCTTCAACGGCCCGCACACGATCAACGGCGTGGGCACGTTCAAGTTCCTGGACGACCACCTGCGTTCGCAGCAACCGTAATGGCTAGAGCCGGTGCGGTCGCCCCATCCAAACGTCGTGTAACCCGGGCGAATAGTTTGCACCAACGAATTCCGCTTCTGCGAACCACGGCCACGCTTCCTTTAGCAGGGTCAAATCGAGCGCCTGCACGTCTGTGTGGCATTGCGGCCATGGTGGATGCCAGACGCGAAAAAAGCGGTGGCGTCCGCGCGCCGTGTTGAATGCCGAGTAACGTTCCATGAGCCATTCATCGCGAGAGTTTCTCTCACAAGGAGTGAAATCGGCGTCGGCTGGGAGAGCGGCGCGATAGGCGAAGCGCTTTCCTGTGCGCGGACAAATCACCGAACCGTTCAGTTCGCCAGATTGCCAGTCATTGCGGTATTGAATGCGGCCAAAACGATAGGGCAGGGAGAAAGTTCGCGGGCCGAGCGCCACAGCCAGCTGGCTCGACAGCCATTCCGCAAGGAAATGAATCCCTGGCTCGCCGTTCACAGTGACGTAGGTGCGGATGTTGAGAAAGTGATGCGAGGCGATGGGCTTGAACAGCCAGCGGGTGAATGTCCCACCAAAGCGCGGGCGCAAGTCGCGCAGTGTGAAGGCCACCAACGTGACAAACGCGCGCCCGTCACGGAGATCAAGCGGGAACGGCGAATCGAGTTGCAATCGCTTCGCGTCCACTTCGAAGTGCAGCATCAACACACGCATCCAATCGCCGAAGAAGAGCGGCTCGCCACGCACTTGGAGCATGCGGAATCGTGCGCGCTCACTATTCGAGAGCGTTGCGTGTTCACATGGCGCAACTACTTTCAAGGGCTGTTTTGTGGTTGTTGGCCGTAATGTTGCATGCGCGGAGCTTTCCTTTCAATTCAAGCTCGGGAAGGCAGCTCTGGCAATTCACACAACGCCCCGCTGGCCAAGCACCGTGGTCGGAATCGCTGGTGGCCGCGGCGTCAACGCCTTCTTCCGCATGCGCGAAAAGTTGAACATGTTGAAGAAGTGCATGCCACCGAGCACGAGAATCACGATCCCGAGCTTGGTCGAAATGTATTCCACCCCTTCAACGATGTCAGTGGGCTTGGTGCCGATGCGCAAAAAGAGGAGGACGAAGCCGAGGTT
>CAYWCK010000656.1:0-2308 GCA_964456685.1 uncultured Bifidobacteriaceae bacterium
CACCCAGATCCAACGGGCCGGCTTCTTTCTTCCCACAGGCCGATAACCCCAGTCCCAGGGCGACGATCAAAAAAAGGCGAACAAAAATATTCATAAGCGGTTCCGACATCTTTCCGCCACGGTCTCGAAAGCTCGGCTTAATCATCCCAGAGCCAGAACGAGTTCAGGGCCCGCCCCGTCGCCGAGGCGCGCCACAGGACTTTGAACGGCACCCGCTCCACATGGCCATCCATCAGGGTGACGTTGGCCCCGTCGCTATGCACCCGTGGCGAGGCGAAGTTGTATGGCACGGAAGGATATTGCGCCATCGTGTCCAGTTTGCCGTCCCGATCGTAATCAATCGTAAAGAGGTAATTGTTGTCGGTCGGGTTGTAAACGTAATGGGTCAACGTATCCATGTACCCCATGCAATCGGCCGGCTTGCGGATGCGGCTGGCCTTCATCGGCGGATTGAAATTGCTGTAATAAAAAATGCCGCTCACCGGCGGGTTGCCATACGCGCCGAAGTTCGCCCCGATCCAGCAGTTCCAATTATCCGGGTAGCCGCTCACGGCTTTGCCACCCGGGCAACGGCGCACATTGTTCGTGTAAATGTCCTGGTCGGTGTTGAACATGCCTTCCTTCGTCGCTTTGACGATGAACGGGGCGAGTTTCGTGAACCACATGGGCTTCGTGTAATCATACTGGTCTTCGCCAAACGGCGGCAGGATGTCGTTGAAGTCGTTCACGTACATCATCGTGGCGAATCCCCATTGCCGCATGTTCGAGGAACACGACGACGTGTGGGCCCGTGCTTTCGCCTTGGAAAGTGCCGGCAAGAGCATCGCGGCCAGAATCGCGATGATGGCGATCACCACCAACAACTCGATCAGCGTGAATCCGCCGGCTTGATTTCGACTCGTGCTCCTCATGATTTATCAACGGTCTTCGCTTCCTGCACCCAGGGCTTTGGCCTGGCGCCAAAACCCTGGTCCCTCGCTCAATTCATTTGCCTCGTTTTATTCGTGGCCGCTTTCGGTTTTGCGGGCATCACTTACGGTGTCGGCGACGAGATCAGATAATATCGCTGCGGATAATTCGTCGCCGTCAGGTCATTGAACCAGAAAGACCCGTTGCTGAACGTTCCGCCGCCCACGTTCACCCAATCCACCAATGGCGCCGCCACGTTCGTGCTGGCCAGGATGCTGAACGGGGCCACCATCGTGCCCGTGCCGCTCAGGTAAAAGCCGCTCGGCCCGCCCGAGCCAGCGGCCGTGATCACCGGTGTCGTCACCGGACCACCGACCACGTGCAGGGTGCCATCCACGTTCAGGTAGCTCGTGTCCCACGTGAGCGGCGCATCCAGCGGGGGCAGGGCAGGGGTGTTGATCACGCCAATATAGTTCGTGGCGTCGAATAGTTTGAAAATGGCATTCCCCGTCAGCGTGCCGTTGAGGACGATGGTTAAGTTTCCGTCCATCACCATGGTGGTCAGCCCGCGAATGCGGTCATTGCCGTTGGTGCTGACCTCCAGCACGATTTCGCCATCCGTGAGCAACGCGTTGCTGATGGTCAACGAGCCCAGCACTCCGTCGCCGGCCAGGTCAATCTTGCCGCTGTTGGTGACCGCGCCCGCGATGCGACCAGCACCGGACAGCGTCGCGCCGGTCAGCACTTTGACGTAACTGCTGTTCGCCAACGCACCGTCCACGGCCAGTTGGCCGCCGTTGACCAGGGTGGGGCCGGAATAGGTGTTGGTCGCGGTCAACTTCCATTGTCCCGCATCCTCGATGGAAACCGTGAGCGTGTTGCCGGCGCCGTTGATGAGCGGCTTGTTGATCACCCCTTCGCCCGTGCCGCGCAGGTTCAACTGCTGGCCGCCCACCGGGCCGCTGTTCACAAAGGTGCTGTTGATGATCAGCTTGCTGCCGGTTTCCGTGCCGATCGACCAGAGCGTCGAACCGGTGAGCGTGATGTTGCCGTAGAGCGCATTCGTGCCGGACTGGCTGTCGAGGCCCACCGGCGAGGGATTCAGCGCGCCCGTCTTGCCCGAGAGCGTGATGGGATTCGTCACGTTGATGCCGCCCGCGAGGCCGAGGAAACAATCGCCCGGCACCACATTGCCCACCGTGATGCTGCCGGTGCCCAGCGCGTTGGGATGGGAAATGACGATCGAGCCCTGTTGGATGCTCGCTGCGCCCGTCATGTTGGGATTGCCGTTCGTGATCGTGAGCGCCGTCGTATTGCCGATCA
Source organism: uncultured Bifidobacteriaceae bacterium (assembly GCA_964456685.1). Lineage (GTDB taxonomy): Bacteria > Verrucomicrobiota > Verrucomicrobiia > Limisphaerales > JADLHS01 > CAYWCK01. The sequence continues at coordinate 2,233 of CAYWCK010000656.1, forward strand.
ACTTGATGAAGCTGCCGTTGGTGCTCACGATTTGGTTGGTGAACGTGTAGCTGTTGGCCGGATACACGCTCAACGT
>CAYWCK010000657.1:0-2304 GCA_964456685.1 uncultured Bifidobacteriaceae bacterium
CGCGTATGCGGCACGTTCCGGTGTTCCCAAAGATAAATGCCCTGCCACGTGCCGAGCGTGAGGTGGCCAGCGCGAAGCGGGATACTGAGATTCACGGCCGTAAGCGCGGTGCGGACGTGCGCCGGCATGTCGTCCGCGCCTTCGCAGGTGTGCTCGAAGAGCGGGTCGCCATCCGGCACGAGGCGTTTGAAGAAACGTTCGAGATCGGCGCGCACATCCGGGTCGGCATTCTCCTGAATCAGGAGCGAGGCCGAGGTGTGCTTCAGATGCAGCGTGAGCAAGCCGTCAGAAAAATTCTGCCGCGCGAGCCAGGCTTCGATTTCCGCGGTGAAGTCATACAGCCCGCGTCCGCGGGTGGCGAGACTGAGTTCGTGCGAAGATTGGCGAAGCATAAAGAGTTTCGACTGGCGTTGCCCGCGCCCTAGCCCGAACCATGAACCCCGTAGCAGCCGACGTGAGGAGGCTCAATTCAAGTTGGGGGAAAAGTCAGAGCCTCCTCACGTCGGCTGCTACGGCGGAATTCACGGCGCCGGCGCGGCGGCTTTTTCGTTGAGCGACTTTTCCAATTCCGGGTTCTTCGGATGACCGGCCGCCAGCGCTTTTTGGTAATGCCAGCGGGCCAGTTCCACCGACGGCGGGCTCTGCGTCATGTAAATCACCGCCAGATTGTTGTGCGCGGCGCCGTAGCTGGGATCGAGCGTGATGGCTTTGCGCAAGGCCGTCTCCGCCGGGCCGCGCAGGCCCTTGTGGCTGAGCGTCACGCCGAGGTAATTCTGAATCTCAGCGCTCTGCGGATTGGCCTTAGCCGCGCGACTCAGGGCATCGAGGGCGTCGTCGAATTTTTCCTGGCGGTATTTCACGTAGCCGAGAATCGAGAGGCTGTAGGCATCCTCCGGCGCGGTGGCGAGGGCTTTCTTCACGTTCTTTTCCGCCTCGTCGAGGTTTCCGCGTTCGAGCTGGATCGCAGCGAGGTTGGCCAGCGTGTAAACGTTGTTTTCATCGCGCCGCAAGATTTGGAGGTAATCCTGTTCGGCTTGATCGAATTCCTTGGCCGCAAAATGCCGTTGCGCGGAGGCGACGAGGGACGAGGTGCCGCTGGGCAACGTGGAGATGGGTTTCTTGGCCGCACCAGGATTGGCGGCGAGTTGGGTGGCGGGCTTTTTGAACAACGCCAGTTCCTCGGCTGAGTACGGCACGGCGCGGGCTTCGAAAACCTGAATGCGCGCGCGGAGCGTGTCGATCTGCGCGTTCAACGCCTCGACCTTGGCGGCCACGGCGCGGCCTTTGCGGCCGTAAAGTTCCTTGTTGGCGGCGTCGAGCTTCTTGGTCAACTCGTTGCGCTCGCCTTCCAGCGCTTTGATGCGCGCCGCATCCGCCGGGGTGACCGGCGGCTGAATCGCTGGCGAAGCGGCAACCATCACCACCTGGGTCTGGCTGCCCAAAGTCTTCACGCGAGCTTCGAGCGCGAGTTTCTCCAGCCGCAAAATCTCGGCGTCGGATTGCAAAGTGGCGATGCGCGCCTGGGCTTCGGCGAGTTTGCGCGTGGCCTCGGCATCGGCGGTCGGCGAAGCGGCCGCGGTGCGGGCATCGCTGAGCTGTTTCTTCAGAACTTCATTTTCCAGCCGCAAAGCTTCGGCCGCATCCGCCCGGGCGGTGAGGGTGCGGACCTGCGACTGCAGCGAATCCTTCTCGGTGGCGAGCTTCTGGCGCGACTCGGTTTCGGAGGCGAGCTTGCGATTGGCTTCCTCGAGCGCTTTACGAATTTCGGTCAGCCGGGCGGCATCGGCCGCGGCTTGGTTCAGGTTCTCCAGCCGGCCCTGCAGGGTTTGTTTTTCAGCGGCCAGGGCGTTGGCGCGTTCGGTCTGTTCCGCCAGCTTGCGATTGGCCTCCACCAGCGCCTGCCGCGCCTCCTCCAGTGCTTTGGCGTCCACGGTGGGAGCGCTTTTCGATTTTTCGCCGGCGGATTTGAGCAAATCATTTTCCTTCATCAGCTCGCGAATTTGCTCCCGCGCCTTGGCCAGTTCGGCGGGGTCGGCGGCGGCAGGCTGCGCGGCCAGGGCTTCCTTGAGCTTGGCTTCCAGCGTGGACTTGTCCGCCTGCAATCGGCGCACGTCATCCTGAAGCGCAGCCAGTTGCCGTTCAAAATCGGACGGCGGAGCGGTGGTCGGGGCGGGCTTGAGGGTGGGTGCGGGCGCGGGAGGCGCAGGCTTGACCGCGGGCGGCGCCGGCGTCGGTGCCGGAGCGGTGGGAGTGCCAGCGGCGGCGACGACGGAAATTTTTGACGCGAGGTAATTCAGCCGGAAG
>CAYWCK010000658.1:0-2301 GCA_964456685.1 uncultured Bifidobacteriaceae bacterium
CAGGTCTATGGCGGCGGCGAGCACAACGAGCAGAACCAAATGCCCGTCGAGGAGACCGGCAACTTGCTCATCCTCTTCGGCGCGATTGCGCAAATGGAAGGCAACGCCGAATTCGCGAAGCTCTACTGGCCGACACTTGAACGGTGGGCGCAGTATCTCAAGGAGAAGGGATTTGATCCGGAGAATCAGCTTTGCACGGACGATTTCGCCGGCCATCTCGCGCACAACGTCAACTTGAGTGCGAAAGCGATCATTGGTCTCGGCTCGTTTGCCAAGCTGTGCGAATTGCGCGGGGATAAGTCCAAGGCAGCCGAGTATTTCAAGCTCGCCAAGGAGTTCGCGCAACGCTGGGTGAAGGAAGCCGATGACGGCGTAGTGGGACAGGCGTCTCGCCTGTCCGGCGAGTCACACGCGTTTTCAGACGCTCCCCAAAACCGGTCGTCCAACCGGACAGGCGAGACGCCGGTCCCACTTCCACATTATCGATTGGCCTTCGACAAGCCCGGCACGTGGAGTCAGAAATACAATCTTGTCTGGGATCGCATTCTCGGCTTGAACCTCTTCCCCGCCGAAGTCGCGCAGAAGGAGCTGGCCTTCTATCGCAAGATGCAAAACAAGTTCGGCCTGCCGCTGGACAACCGTTCCACTTACACCAAACTCGATTGGATCACCTGGACCGCGACGCTCACGCAAAAGCGCGACGACTTCGAGGCCTTGGTCAATCCGATCTACGACTTTCTCAACGCCACGCCGGATCGTTCCCCGATGACAGATTGGTATTTCACCGACACAGCGAAGAAGCGCGGCTTCACCGCCCGCCCCGTCGTTGGTGCGGTGTTCCTTCCACTGCTCTACGATCACGCGGTTTGGAAAAAGTGGGCGAGCCGCGACAAAACCAAAGCCTCCGGCTGGGCGCCGATTCCCCCTCCACCAAAGATCACGAACGTCGTGCCCGCCGCCGACAAAGCTCCAGCCATTTGGCGTTACACCACCGAGAAACCGGCGAACGATTGGGCAAAGCCTAGTTTTGACGACTCAGCGTGGAAGGAAGGCAAGAGCGGTTTCGGCACGCAAGACACACCCAGCGCGCACATCGGCACGGTTTGGAACACCGCAGACATCTGGCTGCGACGCGAGGTGGAGATTCCGGCCGATAAGCTGAAGAACCTCGAGTTCTGGATTCACCACGACGAGGACGCGGAGGTTTACATCAATGGCGTTCAAGCGGCGCGGTTGCGCGGCTACGCGACGGATTATTTTAATCGTGCGCTCAGTGGGCCGGGCCTCGCTGCCTTGAAGCCGGGGAAAAATCTCATCTCGATCCACTGCCATCAAACGGGTGGCGGCCAGTACATTGACCTTGGCTTTGTCGCGGTTGGATCAAATTAACCGCAGCACGCGTGCTATTCCAGCCGTAGCAGCCGACGTCAGGAGGCTCTAACCTCTCCTGTTGAGATGGAGCCTCCTGACGTCGGCTGCTACGCTAAAAGCTCATCTGCTCGAACCGCGAAGGATCAAGCGGCGGCTTCAGGCCAAACGGCGCGTCATTAACGCTGCCCAGATTCAATCGTCCTTCGCGGATTTGCAGCGCGGCGAATCCGGCTGGGTGTCGGGCATAAAGGTCCGCATGCGCCTGCTCAACCTCTCGCTGCCACTCGTCCGGCCACAAGCTCAAGCCCTTGAAGTAGTGATGGCCATTCCGCTCGACGTGTTCGATGCCGAGCAAGCTCATCATCGCCAGGTCTTGCAAGAGCGCCACCGGGCCGAGATTCGCGAGGTCCTCGCCGGTCAGCAGCCCCACCTGGCCCTGCGCCCGACGCTGCGCGAGCAGGCAGGCGTTCGCGATGCCTTTCACGATGCCTTTGCAATTCTTGTGGCTCGTGCCAACGTAACCGAGTTCCAACGCGCGCGGCAAATCGCCGACTTCGCCGTCCGATTCGTCAATGATCAACGGCGGCCGTTCGCGCCACGCGCGCAGCTCCGCGCCCGCGTCGTCGCTCAAGGCGTGATCACGATGCACCGGTTGCTCCACCACGACGACGTGCCGCAGCAGCGAAGCGAACGACGCCTCGCTCGCGTGCCGCGACCAGAATTCGCGGAACGCGGCGAAGCTCTGGAAATTCTCGTTGCCGTCGAGTGTGGCCAGGTAATCGCCGCGCGTTCCCGCGTCGAGAATCCGTTGCAGTTCGGTGAGCCGCGCGAGGTCGCGCGCGGGATCGCCCCACAGCTTGATCTTGAAGGCGCGCAGGCCGTAGGCGCGGATGGAGCTTTCCAAATCCTGCGGCAAACCATCGTCCACGC
>CAYWCK010000659.1:0-2297 GCA_964456685.1 uncultured Bifidobacteriaceae bacterium
AAAAAGTCGAGTTCGCCCCAATTACTCTTCGCAGTGAAATTTTGCAACGCGTCCCAATCCTTGCGCGCCGTGTAGCAGTCGGTGCGCGCCAGGATCACGGCGCGTTGCTTCTGCATTTCCTCCGGCAACGCTTCCAGCCACGTTTGCGCTTCGGCTGCGAGGTCACGACTTACCAGCCAGGCCGCAAGCATGTTCGCGTTTTCCGCATTGGTGACGCACTGCGATTTGACTGCGGCCAGATAGGGCACGTAATCCGCCGACTTCAACTCCTGCAACGATCGCAAATGCAGCAGCCGGTCGGAAAGCGTGGCCAACGCATCCGATTCCAACTCTTTCGTCCACTCCGCCGCGCGTGAATACTCCTGATTCCGGAAGGCCAGCATCGCGAGGTGACGCAATGCATCGCGCCGACACTCGGGTTCTTTGTAGAGATCTTCCAAGGTCGCCTTCGCTGCCGCGACCACCTGTGGATCGCGGGCCTGCAACCGGATGATGGCGCGATTCAGTTGCGCCAATCGGTTGGTCGGCGCTAGTCGGATCGCTTCGCTGAAATGTGCCTCGGCGTCCGCAAGGTCGTTCAACCCCATCTGCACAATGGCAGCCAATTCATGAAACGCGGAAGTGTTTCGATTGGTGACCTCCACCTGTCCCAAGACTTCGGCAGCGCGTGAAAAATTGCCGGACAAAACCGCCGTGCGCGCGAACGCCAGACGGTTGGTGAAATTACCCGGCTCAAGATCAAGCACGCGTTGCCGCCATTGCAGCGACAGCGGCAGATGCACGCGCTCAGTCACCTCGGCCATAATGCGGCATGCCGCTACACTACCGGGACGGGAATCGAGCGCCTGCCGCGCGCTCAGTGCGGCATTGCGAAAATCCTGCGCGGCGACAAAGCGTTCCGCTGCCGCTAAAGCGCGATCGTGTCGCCAGTTCCGATACGCCGGTTTTCCCCAATAATAACCGGCGACGAGAAGCAAACCCAGAAGCCCCAAGCCGAGGAGAATTTTGATTAAGCGGGTGCGCGGTTCCACAAGCGTAAATCGTGGCAAATGGCTTTCCCTTGTCAATGGACAACGCGCCGGGCGCTGTGTAGGGTCTCGTCCGCTTGAACGAATCAGGGCCGCCATTTCAATTGAGGTCGCACTTTACCGGACTCGTGGGGGCATTCTTTCCCGGTTATTTCCTGATTTTGGCAACACTCTTGATCGTGCCGGAAGCGCCCGGACAGGAGGCACTCCGGGCCTCGATGGCGGGACAAGACGCGGCCGAAGCGCGGAAGCGCGCGCTGGCCAACCAGCGTTTCAACTTGAAACTCGGTCCGGTGTCCTTGCGCTTCAGCGGCGAGATGGCTACGGAGGCTACGGACAACATCCGCGCAAGCGAAGGGAATCCGCAGGCTGATCTCGGCATCCGCGCGCAACTGAACACTTTCGCCCTCTGGCGCGTAACCGAAAAGAACAGCCTCACCCTGGGCTTGGGCTTGGGCTATGTGAAATATCTGGAGACCACGGAATACGACAGCTTCTACATATCGCCGGACACCGACCTTTCGTTCGATCTCTACGTCGATGATTTCCTGATCAATTTCCACGATCGCTTTGATTACAGTCAGGACGTCACATCCGATCCGACCGTCAGCGGGACGGGCAGCTTGAGCCGTTTTGAAAACACCTTAGGCATCCGAACGATCTGGGATTTGAACGAAGCCTTTGTCACGGCCAGCTACGATCACCGCAATTACATCGCCACAGAGACCAAATATAAATACCTCACGCACGTAGCGGAGCTGCTGGCCGTTTCCGCCGGCTTCCAAGTTACCCCGACCTTGCAGACCGGTGTGGAAGTCAGCGGTGGGTTGATGGATTACCAGCAGAACCTGGTTCAAGACAATCAGCACGTAGCGGCGGGCCCATTTGTCAGCGGCCAGCTGACGGAATACACATCTTTCCAATTCGGCGGGGGCTATGTTGTGTATTATCTGGACCCACTGGAGGGCACGACCAATGGGAGCAGTACGGTTGATGCGTTCTACATCAGCGGCAATCTGCGCCAGCGCGTCGGCGAATTTCTGGTTCACTCGTTAAGCTTGAGCCGCTCGGTGCAATCGGGCATCGCGTCGCAATTGCTCGATATGTGGCGGATCGAGCACTCGGCCACCTGGAATGTGTTACGCAAGACCAGCATGTCCACCTCGCTGAGTTACGAACATGGTTATCAACCGGGGGTGGGCGGTGAAACCTTGGATCGCTACGGCGGCGGGCTTTCCTTCTCGCGCCCGATCACTCGCAAGGCCAGCG
>CAYWCK010000660.1:0-2289 GCA_964456685.1 uncultured Bifidobacteriaceae bacterium
TGGTCGCGCTGATCGGCGCGGATTTCCGGTATCTGCTCGTGAACGATGCCTACTTGAAGGCGCGCAGATTGCGGTCCGAGGACATGATCGGACATGAGATGCGGGAGATCGTCGGCAACGAGCGTTTCGAGCGCGAGGCGCGGGCCCAGATTGAGCGCTGTCTGCGCGGCGAAGAGTTTGATGTCTTGGAGTGGAATGATTTCGGCGCGGGCCGGCGTTTCTTCCACCACGTGCGCCTGACGCCCTGCCGGGAGCCGGACGGGACGGTGTCCAGTGTCGTGATGATGGGGCGCGACATCACGGCGCTGAAGATGGCGGAGGAAGCCCTGCGGCAGGAGCGGGATTTCGCCGTGAACCTGACGAATGCGCTCGGCCATGGTGTGACCACCACGAATGCCGACGGCGTGTTTGAATTTGTAAACCCGGCGTACGCCCGCATGCTCGGGTTGCCGGTGGAGGCGATTGTTGGCCGAACTCTTGCGGACTTCGCGGCGTCCGCCGACCAGGCCCAATTGGTATCGCCTCCCGACCAAGGCACGCACGAAATCCAATTGCGACATGCGGACGGGCACCTCGTGCCCGCCATGATCACCAGCGTGCCGCGCTGGCGAGATGGACAGAGGGTTGGAGCCATCGCGGTCTTCGCAGACTTGACCGGGAACAAAGCTGCCGAGGCGGAAATCCGTCGTGCGGCCGCTTACAATCGCAGCTTGATCGAGGCGAGCCTTGATCCACTCGTCACCATTGGTGCGGATGGCCGCATCACGGACGTGAATCAAGCCACCGAAAAGGCCACCGGGTTCAGCCGCGATGTGTTGATCGGTGCCGATTTTGCGAATTGCTTTACCGAGCCGGAACGTGCGCGCGAAGGTTACAAGCAAGTGTTTCAGCACGGCTTGGTGCGGGATTATCCGCTCGAAATCAAACACCGCGATGGTCGCAGTTTGTCGGTCCACTACAATGCTTCCATTTATCGCGATCAAACGGGACGCGTCCTCGGCGTGTTCGCGGCGGCCCGGGATGTGAGCGAAAGACGGCGTAACGAAACGCGCATGGCGGCTCTCCAAAAGCTCGGCGTGGCCTTGAACGAGGCCCGGGAGCCGGTCAACGCCGGCCAGGCGGTCGCGGCGGCGGCGTTGGATATCTGGAACTGGGACGCGTGCTTTATTCTGCGTTACGACGAGTCGGGCGGAATCATTTCGGAGATCGTGAACATGGATACGATCGGCGGACAGCGAGTATCCGTGCCTGTCACTTTGCAGAACGCGGTGCCCTCGCCGTTGATCCGGGAGGTGTTGCAGTCCGGCCCGAAGTTGATTCTTCGCCGTCAGGCTGACGATCCTGCCGGGATCAGCGTGCGGTTCGGCGACTTGACTCGCCCCTCCATGTCCCTGATGTACGCACCCATCCGGTTCGAGGGGCGAAAAGTCGGCATCGTTTCCATCCAAAGCTATTCCCGCGATGCGTACACCGAGGAAGACCTGCGGATGCTCCAGACCCTGGCCGACCATTGTGCCGGGGCGTTGGTCCGGGTGCAGGCTGAGGCCGAACTGCTGGCCAGCGAGCGGCGTTTCGCTTCCATCTTTCGCAACAGCCCCGTGGGCATCTGCCTCGTCCAGGCCGCCGACGACCGGATTCTGGATATCAACACGGCGATGACCAATATCTTTGGCTATGCGCGGGACGAGGCCGTCGGTCGGACCGCGTTCCAACTCAATGCCTGGGTGGATCCGCGGCAAGGCGAGTTGCTGCGCGAGCGGTTGATCAAAACGGGGCGGATTGAAGATGTGAATTTGACGATCCGGCGACGCAACGGCGAACTCGCCCAATTGGCTGGAGCCGCGGAGTTGATCGAGATTGCCGGCGAACGTTGCCTGCTTCTGTTCGCGCGGGACATCACCGAGTTCAACCGCGCCCAGGAAGGCATGCGGCAGGCGCAGAAAATGGAAAGCATCGGGCATCTCGCCGGCGGAGTGGCGCATCATTTCAACAACATCCTTGCGGCCATGACTCTCAACCTGAGCTTGCTTCGGGAGAAACTCGCTGACCCGGAGGCGGCGTACATGCTGCGCTTGATGTTGGACCTGTCGAAAGACGCCGCCGGCTTGGTGGGCCAGCTGCTTGCGTATGGGCGCAAATCCGTGCTGCAGGTCAAACCCTGCGACTTCCAGCAAATGGTCGGCGCATCGTGTCGCCTGCTGCGGCCGCTGTTGGGCGAGAAAATCGCCCTCGAACTCACGATTGGTGGCGACGTGCCGTGGATCGAAGGTGATCGCAGCTTGTTGGATC
>CAYWCK010000661.1:0-2286 GCA_964456685.1 uncultured Bifidobacteriaceae bacterium
TGTAAGCCGCGCCGTAGGCTTCCATCGCCCACACTTCCATTTCGCCGAAGCGCTGACCGCCGTATTGCGCCTTGCCACCCAGCGGCTGCTGGGTAACCAGTGAATACGGACCGACGGCGCGGGCGTGAATCTTGTCCGCAACCAAGTGGCCGAGCTTCATCATGTAAATGTAACCCACCACGACTTCCTGATCGAACTGGTCGCCCGTACGTCCATCGTAGAGATGCGTCTTGCCATTCTCACCAACCAGCGGATGGCCGACATCTTTCATCAATTTTGCGCCGGCCTCTTCGAGGTACTTGCGCACCTGCTTCTCTTTGATGCCGTCGAAAACTGGCGTCGCGAAGCTCATACCGAGAATCTTCGCCGCCCAGCCAAGATGCGTCTCGAGCACCTGACCGACGTTCATACGCGAGGGCACACCCAGCGGATTCAAAACAATCTCCACGGGAGTACCATCCGCGAGGAACGGCATGTCTTCTTCCGGAACGATGCGAGCGACGACGCCCTTGTTACCGTGACGGCCGGCCATTTTGTCACCAACCGAGAGCTTGCGCTTCGAGGCAATGTAAACCTTGACCGATTTGATCACGCCGCTATCCACGCCCTCACCGGATTCAGCACGTTCGAGTTCCTCGTCGTACTGCATCTGAAGATCGTCGAACTTCTTCTTAAACGAACCGATGATTTCGTTGATCTTGTTGCGGATGGGCGAAGGATCGATTTCGATCCGGTCATACAATTCCGCGAGCTTGCGCAGCAGCGTCTTCGTGATCTTGCGGTTTGCCGGGATGATGATTTCGCCTGTCTCGCTGTTGACGACATCGAGCGGAATTTTTTCTCCGAGCAAAATGTTGCTCAGCGCTTCCGTGAGCTGGTCGCGCAATTCTTCGAGCTTCTTGCGATGCTCTTCTTCGATCTGCTTGACTGCCTTTTTCTCCTCGGTGGCGGTGGAACGGCGTTCGCCTTCCTTCTTCGCCGAGACCTTGACATCCATGACGATGCCGTAAGTTCCAGACGGAACTTTCAGCGACGTATCCTTAACGTCGGCAGCTTTTTCACCGAAGATGGCGCGCAACAGGCGCTCTTCCGGCGCGAGTTCGGTTTCCGACTTCGGCGTGATCTTGCCGACCAGAATGTCGCCGGGCTTCACTTCTGCACCAACGCGGACAACGCCGTCCGGTCCGAGATTCTTCAACGCTTCATCGCCGAGGTTCGGGATGTCGCGCGTAATTTCTTCCGGCCCGAGCTTCGTGTCACGTGCAGCGACCTCGAATTCGTCAATATGAATGCTCGTGAAGATATCTTCCTTCACGATCTTTTCGCTGATGAGGATGGCGTCCTCGAAGTTGTAGCCGTTCCACGGCATGAACGCCACGAGCACATTGCGGCCGAGCGCCAATTCGCCGTGCTGCGTGCAAGGACCATCCGCAAGAACCTGGCCCTTCTTAATGCTCGCGCCCTTCTCGATCAAAATCTTCTGGTTGATGCAGGTGGCAGCATTGGAGCGCATGAATTTACGCACCGGATAAACGTAAATGCCGGCGCCGGGATCATGCTTAATCTTTTTCTTCGTCTCGGGCAGCTTGCCGCTTTCCGTGATGATGATCTGATTGCCGTTCAGCGCGGCAACTTTGCCAGCTTCGTCAGCCGTCAAAACAGCACGCGAATCACGAGCCACCAGGGCTTCCAGACCGGTCGCCACCAACGGAGCCTCAGTAATGAGCAGCGGCACGGCCTGGCGTTGCATGTTCGAACCCATCAACGCGCGGTTGGCGTCGTCGTGTTCGAGGAATGGAATCAACGATGCCGCCACCGACACCAGCTGCTTCGGCGACACGTCCATGTAATCAACGCGGGTCGGTTCAACGTCGATGAACTCGCCACGCGCACGGCAGACCACGCGGTCAGTCGAGAAATGGCCCTTGTCATCCACGAGCGAATTCGCCTGCGCGACGATATACTGCTCTTCGCGGTCAGCGGTGAGGTAATCGATGTGACTCGTGACCTTGCCGTTTTCCACTTTACGGTAAGGCGTTTCAAGGAACCCGAAATCGTTGATGCGCGCGAACGTCGCGAGGGACGCAATCAAACCGATGTTCGGCCCTTCCGGTGTTTCCACGGGGCAAATACGGCCGTAGTGAGACGGGTGAACGTCGCGCACTTCGAAGCCCGCGCGATCACGGGAGAGACCACCCGGTCCGAGTGCCGACAAACGGCGCTTGTGCGTGAGTTCAGCCAGCGGATTGATTTGATCCATGAACTGGCTGAGTTGCGAGCGACCGA
>CAYWCK010000662.1:0-2279 GCA_964456685.1 uncultured Bifidobacteriaceae bacterium
GCGATTGAACAAAGCCTTCCAACGCGCGTTCAACGTGGCCAAACACATCCGCACGGACACCAACATCCAGCGCGGCAGCATCTCCGTCGCGTCAGTCGCGGTGGAACTTGCAGAAAAGATTTTCAACACGCTTGCGGGTCACGACGTGATGGTGATCGGCGCCGGCGACACGAGCGAGAAAACCGCCCGCGCCCTTCTCTCCCGCGGGGCTCGCAGCGTCGTGGTCGCCAATCGGACCTTCGAGCGCGCCGAGGCCCTGGCAAAAGAACTCGGCGGTCGCGCGGTGAATTTCGATGATTGGGGCCGGGAGTTCGAGCAGGTTGACATCGCCATCAGCAGCACGTCCGCGCCGCACCACATTCTGGATCGCGCGCGACTCGAACCGTTGATGAAACTCCGGCGGCATCGTCCGCTGCTGTTGATTGATATTGCCGTGCCCCGCGACATTGACCCGGAAGTGAACTTCATGGAAAATGTCTATCTTTACAACGTGGACGACTTGCAAACCATCGCGGCGGATTACCTGAACCAGCGCAAAGAAGAAATCGCGCGCTGCGAAGCCATCATCACCGAGAAGGTCAAAGGCCTGCTTGCGCATCAACCGCCGCCATCGTCCAACGCTCCTCCAAGAACTTCCCATGCCTGAACGACCTGTCATCATCTGCACGCGCGGCAGCGCGCTCGCCCTCGCCCAATCCAACATGATTGCCGCGCAATGCCGAGCAGCCTTTCCGGAACTGCAGTTCGAGCTGAAAATCATCAAGACCACCGGCGACAAGTTGCAAAAGGCTTCGATGGCGCAACCCGACGCGAGTTTGCCCAAGGGACTTTTCACGAAGGAACTGGAAGTGGCGCTCCTCGCCAATGAAGCCGATCTCGCGGTCCATAGCCTGAAGGATTTGCCCACGGATTTGCCGGAAGGTTTGAAACTCTCCGCGACTCCCAAGCGCGCCGACGTGCGGGATGTCTTGATCTACCGCGAAGCCGGCGGGCCCGCGGCCCAGAACGGGCGCACGGGCCTGAAGCCACAAGCGACGCTGAAAGATTTTCCCCCAGGCGCAACGATCGCCACCAGCAGCACCCGGCGCAAAGCGCAACTTCAGGTCGTGCGCCCGGATCTCAACATCGTGGAAATTCGTGGCAACGTCGCCACCCGCATGAAAAAAGTCGCCGAACAACCGGAGCTGAGCGCCACCGTGCTGGCCCTCGCCGGCATCACGCGGTTAGGTTTTACCATCACGCCAGAGGGCCACATTCACGGTGATGCCGTACCGGCCGGCCTGCTGGCAACGGTGCTCGACGTCGAAGTGATGCTGCCCTGTGTCGGCCAAGCCGCCATCGGCATCGAAATCCGGACGAATGACGAGCGCATCGCTAAAATTTGTGATCGCTTGAACGATTTCGCCACCTTCCAAGCCGTGACTGCGGAGCGCGCATTTTTATCGGGCATGGGTGGCGGTTGTCAGAGTCCAGTGGCGGCCTACGCCGAGATCAGCGGCGAAACCATTTCCATGCGTGCAATTTCATTCCGCGATGGCCCGGCCAAAAACTCGGCCGGCAAAGCGCCGGTGAAGGACGCGGCCGCCCTCGGCAAAAAACTTGCGGCGGAGTTGAAGTGATGAGCAAACCGGGAACAGTTTACCTCGTCGGCGCGGGGCCGGGCGACGCCGGCCTGCTCACATTGCGGGGCGCGGAATTACTGCGGCGGGCAGACGTGGTCATTTACGACCTGCTAGCGAATCCGGAACTGCTGCGCCATGCGCCCGCGACCGCTGAGTTGATTTCGCGCGGCAAGCGGCAGGATGTTTCGCAAGATCACCTCAACGCCCTGATGGTGGACAAGGCGCGCAATGGCAAATGCGTTGTGCGCCTCAAAGGTGGCGACCCTTATATCTTCGGTCGCGGGGCCGAGGAGGTGGAAGCGCTGGTCGCGGCAAAAATTCCCTTTGAAGTCGTGCCGGGAGTTTCGTCCATCTCCGCCGCGCCAAACTACGCGGGCATTCCCCTGACCCATCGCGATCACACGTCGAACTTCACCGTCTTCACCGGTCACGAGGGCGAAGATAAAGCGGAAAGCAGCCTGGACTTCGACCAGATCGCGCGCATATCGGGCACGAAAGTGATCTTGATGGGTGTGACGCATCTGCGCGAATTGACGCAGGCACTGCTCGCGCGCGGCATGGCCGCCGACACGCCGGTGGCCATCATTGAGCGCGGCACAACGGGAGATCAGCGATCGGTCGTCGGCACGCTCAAGACCATCGAAGCGCTGGCAGCGA
>CAYWCK010000663.1:0-2277 GCA_964456685.1 uncultured Bifidobacteriaceae bacterium
CTGGCGAAGCGGGTTGAATTCCCTGTTAAGGAGCGTCGGTGCGGAACGGTCGCGCGGGCAGGCCGGCGCCGTTGAAGAAATTTGGCTGCGCCAATTCATCCCACGCGAAGCGCACCGCCTTCGGCCGTGGAATGCTCGCACTCGAAACGACCACCGTGTTGCCCACGATCTCGGCTGAGGCCGGGAGAAAACGGCCGTCCGCGCCCGCGACGGAAAACCAGTTCAGCGCCTTCCCATCCTTGCTCACCAAGCCGCCGTGGGTTTCGGTAAAGCTCAAGATCGCTTTGTTGTCCTGGAGTTTCAGTCTTTGGAAGACGGGCCCGGACGCGACCACGTCTTTGCGTCCGTATGTCTTCGCCAGCGCGAGCAGCGCCAGGCGTTTGCCGACGTCCTGTTTGTTGGTGGGATGAATGTCGCTGAGGTTGTCCACGAGATCGGTGGTGATGGCCAGGCCGGTGTGGCGGACGCGCAACGCATTGACCTGCGCCTCCCAAAGCAGCGGCAAGGCTTCCGGCGTATCCACGCGCGGCTGCGGCTTGGCGTTGTAATAACGGAACGGCGCGATCTGCACCGAGTAGAACGGAAATGATCCCTCGCTCCAGACCTTGCGCCAGCCGAGGATCAGCGCTTCCATCTTGTCGGCGTAGGCCAGGCGGTTGGTGTCGCCGATGCAATTGCTCTCGCCCTGATACCAGAGCGCACCGCGAATCGCGAACGGGACGAGCGGCGCGATCATGCCGTTGTAGAGTGCGGTCGGCGTGCGGTTGTCGAACTTCGTGGTGGCGTCGGGAAGTTTCACCTCGTCCTTGAGCTGCTTGGCCAAAGCAAATCCAGCGGTCGGCGTCCACGGCTCGATGCGCGTGCCGCCCCAGGAGGAATCAATCAAACCCACCGGTACTTTCAACTCGCGATGAATTTCGCGCCCAAAAAAATATGCGGCGGCGGAAAATTTTATGGCTTCGTGCGTCGTCGCATTGCAAGCGCGCCAACCCGTATTGGTCACGGCGCTCTGCGGTTGGGCGGCAACCGTCTTGGTAACCTTGAAGAGACGGATTTGCGGGTAGTCGGATTCCGCGAGTTCCTTCTCGTGATTCACCACCGGCAACTGGCCGCGCTGTTCGCCAATCGGCTTCTCCATGTTGGACTGGCCGGACGCGAGCCAGACTTCGCCGACGAGGATGTTGGTCAACACCCGGGTTTCGCCGGCAGTGATGGTGAGGGTGGCGGGCTCGGCGCTGGCGGTGAGCGAGCGCAAGCGGACTTCCCACCGACCGTCGGCTTGGGCGGTGGCGGTGCGCGACTGGCCAGCGAACTGCACGGTCACTTTCACGCCGGGTGCGGCCCAGCCCCAAATCGGCACCGGTTGGCCGCGTTGCAGCACCATGCTGTCACCGATGACGCCGGGAAGCGTGAGCGACTGGGCGGAAGCGAAATGGAAAAAAGCCAGCGCCAGTAAAAGCAGGGCGCAACGAAGGAGCCGGGATGACGTGCGTTTCACGGGCTGGCTTATACAACGTGCCGCGGCCAGTTTGCCAGCCGGAAGCTTGGAGGATTTTACCTTCGCCAAATTTGACGCCCGCACTAATCTCAACCGGAATGTGCCCGAAACTTTCGCGATGCGTGCGCGGTTGCGCGGTTGCGCTGCTGGCCGGCTTGCTGGCCGGCACGGCGCCCGCGGCCGTGAACGCGAACTGGTTCGCGCGCGCCTGGCAGACCGAAGACGGCCTGCCGGAGCACACCTTGGTCGGCCTGGAGCAAACGCCCGATGGCTTTCTCTGGGTGGCGACGCACCGCTCGCTCTCGCGTTTCGATGGGGTGCAATTCAAGGAATTCATGCCCGCAGCTCCTGCGGACGCCACGACCGATCAAATCCGCGCGCTGTTGGCGGATCGGCGCGGGCGCTTGTGGCTGGCGCGTGACGGCGGTCGCTTGATGTGCTTGGAGCAGGGCCGGATTGCGCGAGTCTTCACGCTGCCGGAAACCTCTCCCGGCGGGAACCGGGCGATGGCGGAGGACAGTCAGGGAGATATCTGGCTGAGCGACGGTGCCGGCGCGGTATTTCGCATTCACGATGGTGCGGTTCAAACCTATGGTCGTGCGGAAGGGCTCGCGGGGCCGGGGCTTTGCTGGCTGACCTTGGATGGCAAGGGGCAATTGTGGTTTGCACAGGGCAGCCGTGTCGGAATCGTTCGCGAGGGACGATTTTAATCTTTGAAGGATAACGGCTGGGAGGGAGTGAGAATTTTAACCGCCAGAGATGAGTTCTTCTTTGTTTGA
>CAYWCK010000664.1:0-2274 GCA_964456685.1 uncultured Bifidobacteriaceae bacterium
CCATCGCTTTCGACACTGCCGCTCGAAAGTTGCATCCCCCCCCCCCGCCCTGACTCTCCTGCCAGGACTCATTTCAAAGTCGCAAGCCACACGGCTAATCCGCATTGGAGCAAATCAGCGCAAACCGTTCGTTGACTCACACTGCTGGCCGCTTCTGTTGTACCGCTAGTCCAGCACCACGGGCCGGCAAGGTGCTCGCTTGAGCTTTGCGCAGCGCGTAAAGACTTCATCACCGCCGTTCCTCAGTGCTCGCTGCAAACCTGAGAAGCTGCCAAAGTTCTGCGTTGATTCCGCGTGGAGAACTAAACTTTTCGGCGGCTTATGGATCATCACATCATTCATCAATCCTTGGTCTTCTATGCTTCGGGGCACAGGCCAGGTATATCGTTGAAAGTTGAAGCGCGAACCGGCATCCCATTTGCCGCCCCGATCTTACAAGTACTCCGCCCGATGGGGCGGGCTCGTGCCGGTTGGTCTCAAAGCAGACTTTCGACTGCAAGCCGCACCCAGCGGAATGGTCCTAACTGAAACGGAAGTGGTGACGACCCCAGCGAAATGCAGCCAAGCGGAATTCAGGACAGGGTTGAAAACCGGAATAGTGGCTCAGAAGTGGCTCAGTAAGATTATTTTTCCCGAGGGCAACCAGGAGCTTGTAGCATCAAATATAAGCTAAAACAAAGGGCGAATCGAGTGGCGCGTCCGGCAGGACTTGAACCTGCAACCTTCTGATCCGAAGTCAGAAGCTCTATCCAATTGAGCTACGGACGCACTCGAGAAAACTTTTGCCTTCCACACCGGCTGTTGATCGCAACGACGAAGGCTAGGGCGCCCGCGCGCCGAATGTCAATGTTGCCACTCGCCCAAGACACGATTGCGGTGGCGCGCCAAACGATTGACCTCAGTGGTTAACCTGAATGGTGGTCCTTGCGTTGTTGTGGGCGACCAAATTCTTCGATCAGCCGCACTGGCCACGCCCGTGGAGAATCAACAAGCCGTCGGAACCAACGTTCCGACGGCTTGATCGCGCTGAACGGGAAAAATTATTTCTTGAAGGTGCGCATGTGTTTGACGAGCGCTTTGATCTCGTCGTCGCTAAGGCCTTCCGCGGGTTTCATGAGGGCTTTGCCCTCCTTGTCCTTGAGACCTTCTTTGATGGACTTGATCGCTGCCTCGTCCTTCAGGTCCGCCTGCACCTTGGCGTCCGTGTAATCCTTGCAGCCGAGCTTTTGGCCCATCTTGGTCTGGCCTTTGCCATCCGCGCCGTGGCATTTGGCGCAAGCTTTGTCGTAGGTTTCCTTGGCATCCGCCGCCCGCACGGTCAATACCGCACCCAGCGTGAGAAGGCTTACAGTGAGGATCAGTTTTTTCATGATTTTTCCAAAGTTGTGGGAGTGATCGGTTGAACTCCCGTTGTTGCCTGTTGTTTTCAACCCGTCACTCTTTCGACTGAAACGCCGGGATAAAATTCAATCTTCCGTTCCGGCCCGGTTTTTAGTTGGTGCGGATTTGCAGGATTTCCGGCAGGGGGAACTTGGAGATGTCCACCGTAACCTGCGACGCCAGTTGCGAAATGAGCCGGAAGACGTCGCGATTCCACGAATCGGCCTTGAGGGCGCGGGCGGATTTCTCGTCGCTCACCAGGTAGATATTGCGGGCGTAATCCACGCGGGCCAGTGGCGGCACCAGCTGTGCCTCCGGCAACTGCCAGCGCAACCGCAGGATGGGCTGCTGCTCGCGGCTCGGGATCAATTTGCGGAAAGCCGGATCCTGCATCAGCTCGTCAAACGGCGCTTGTTCCTGGGCCGCCGCCGCCATGAGGCTGATCAACGAACGCATGACCAGGTGACAGGACTCCGGGCCGTCGCCGCGCTCCACCTTGTTGCCTTCGGCCGTTTCTTGAATCGCGAATCCATTCACCAGAACGCGCAGCGTATTCTTCAACGACTCGGCTTGGTCCAATTCCGGGGCCGCCGCGGCGACCATCTTCTCGTAGCGCACGAGTTCCTGCGCGCGCTTCTCCTCGCTTTGGGCGGGCAAATTCAGGCGGAAGACGGCGTGAAGTTTTTCCTGCCCCAATTCCCAAACGCCGCTCTCGGTGCGCGTCCAGACGGCCCGCCGGCCCTGCGCTTCCCAAAGATCTTTCGTCTCCGGCAATTCCTTGCGCTGCCAGCCTTGGGCGTACGGCACAAAGCGCTTCTGGCCATCAAGAATCAGCAAGCCGCGCTGCTGCAACTCATAGGCAATCGCGCTCACACGGAGGAAGGTCGCAAATCC
>CAYWCK010000665.1:0-2268 GCA_964456685.1 uncultured Bifidobacteriaceae bacterium
TGCCGCCGCCAATGACGCTCACGACTTCGCGTGCGCCACGATTTGCCGCCATGTCTTCGACAAGTTTGCGCAATGAAAAGCTGATGCCTTCCAGCACCGCCCGCGCTTTCGCTGCTACGTCAGACGAACCGCTCCACGCATCAGGGCAAAACATTTTCTGCGGAAAAAACTGCGCGCTACCCGCCGGAGCTGTGGTCGCGAGTTGAAAGAAATCCGCCTCTCTGCCCGGCAGGAGTTGTTCCACTGCCCAATCGAGCGCGTGACAACCTTCATCCCGCGCCATCAATTCGTAAAAGCCGCCGCCGGGAAAATGTCCCCAGCAACCCGCTGCGGGATATGGTCCGGCCTGCGCGCCCGCAAAGCGATACGCCACCAGTGCAGTACCAAGCGTCAGCACCAATCCGCCGTTGCGAATGCCGTTGGCCAGCGCGCCGGCTGTCTGATCGTTCCCGGCGAAAACGATTTTCAAGTCGGGAGAAAATTCCAAATCAACGCACTGCTTTTTGGCTTGTATGGACTCGCCGACTAAAACAACGCGCCCCATGTTCTCCGCCGTGAGCGAACACGCCGCGAGCGCGGCCTTCCACCAATCATTCTGCGCCAGCGAATACATTCCCCCCATCGCCGCGAGGTTGGCGTCTGTGCAATGCAATCCCGCGAGTCGCCACGCGAGAAACGTCGCCAGCGACATCACTTTCGATTGCTCCGTAACAGCCGACGTGAGCGAACTCTGATTCCTCGCGACCCACAGCAATTTTGAGATCTGCAACTGCGGCGATGGCGTCGGGAAGCTGCAATGCCGGTGAAATTCCTGACCGAGCTTGTCTGTAAGTTCGGCGGACTCCCGCGTTGCGCGCTTGTCGAGCCAACTGATGAACGGAGTCAGCGCCCGACCCGCCGCGTCCGTCAGCGTGAAGGAATTCGCCTGGCTGGTGAGCGCGATGGTCTTGATGTCGCGCGGTGCAATTCCGGCGTCCTGGCAGGCTTCGCGAATCATCTCCACGGTGTCGCGCCAAACTACTTCCGGATCGAATTCCACGCGCTCCGCATCTCGCACCGAATAGACGACCGGTCGCGAGACATCGGCGAGTCGCCGCAGTTGCTCGTCAAACAGAGCGAGCTTGTGATTTGTCGAACCGCAATCGATGGCGAGAATCATGGGCGCAATTCTTTCACCAAGCGCAGCGCGGTCGCGACCAAACGCTCACCTGATTCCGCCGCGAAGAGAGCGAACGCCGCTTCGTAACTCGCGCCGTCGCGGGCTTCGGGCGTGACGATGTAGCCTTGCAATTCTCCGTTCGCGAGGCTGATGGCAAACACTCGCGCGGCGGTTGCCTGCTTCAACTGCAGCGCGTATTCGACGAACTGTTCTCCCGGCCACGCGACGAGAAATGCGTCGCCGATCCGAAACACCTGCACCTCGGCGCGGCGATATTTTTCCTGCAACGCGACGGTGCGTCCGGCGGCTTGAGCTTTGGCGAGCGTGAGCAATTCCTCGCTGCCGAACACCACGCACTCGGCGGTGCGACGCGGTCCATGCGGGGCATTTTCGCGCTTCAATTGCTCGAACGTGGTGCGGGCCTTTTGCAATCCGGCTTCAGCTTCGGCCACGGACGAAAATTGGTTCGGCAACATTTCGGCGTGCCCCACCGCAACACCGAGCGTGATGTCGCTGCGGAAATCTGCATCGCGAAGTTTGTTCACTGCGCGCACGGCAAGGTCGCCGAGACGACGCCCGAGACGTTCTGCTTCAGCGAACGTCTGGCCGCGCACGTCGTAGCGCGGGCTCAAATTGCCGCAGGGTGCGAGTTGATAAACCGTCGTGAGTCCCGGAAAACTTTCTTTCAACCGTTCGCGGGTGAAATGCGGGAAGTCGGAGGAGACGAGTTTGGAATCTTCGTGCAGCACGGTGGGGTGCATTCCGTAAATCAAATTCAGCGCGGCAAGTTTTCCCGCGACACGGATGGCGATGAGTCCCGCTTCGGGATCAAACGGCCCGCTCGGCGAAAGGCGATTCGAGCCGACGCCGGAAACGCATGCGGTGGTGATAGCGAGTTGCGCCGGCTGCGCGGACGCCACCGCCGCCGTCGCCGCTTCGATGATTCCGGCGTGAAACTGCGCCATGTATTCCGCATCGAGCGGCGGCACGACGGGATCATTTTCCCACGCGAGCATTGTCGCGGTGATGGGCGCGGAGTGTGTGTGCGTGGCGGCGATGAGGATGTTGCTCGCAGGGATTCCTGTGGCACGCGTGATAGCGTCGCGACA
>CAYWCK010000666.1:0-2246 GCA_964456685.1 uncultured Bifidobacteriaceae bacterium
AGCCGAGCATGTAGGTGTCGAGTGTGACGACCAGCGCGCGATAACCGGCGGCTTCAGCGCGCTTCACCAGGCTCGCTGCGAAGTCGCGATGGCGCGGCCAGTACAGTTGAAACCACCGCGGCGCTCCGGCCGGCGAGCCAGCCAGTTCTTCCAGGCTGCGCGAGGAAACCGTACTCAGGACCATCGTCAGTCCAAGGCCAGCCGCCGCACGCGCCACCGCGGCTTCGGCTTCAGGATGAACTATGGAAAGCACGCCGATGGGCGCGAGCAGAACGGGCGCGGGCATTTCGGTGCCCAGCAGGTTGATGCGCCAGTCGCGTTGCGCGCAGTCACGCAGGAAGCGTGGCACGATGCGATGCTGCGTGAACGCCACGAGATTGGCGCGCATCGTGTCCTCCGAACTCGCGCCGCCAGCCACGTAACCGAACGCGCCGGGACTGAGTTTCTCCCGCGCGAACTGTTCGAGTTCATCGCCGTTGAACGGCACGGTGGAAACTTTCCCGGCCGGCTGCTGGTAGATTTCAAACTGATAATTCCCAAGTGGGATGACGGGGCTATTTTGCAAATCCATGGGCGGATCGGTTGGGGTTGTCTGTGATGTCTCCAAAGCACTAACCGGCGTCGGGGAGAACTTCAAGCGGCAAGACGAGCCAGGTGTCAACTGCGCTCGATAGGCTCGGCGCGCCTCCAAACGAAGCCCGGAGCGACTGCGACAGCGGGGGCGCTCGAGGAATAAACGGGAATATTCGAGTGTATCCGGAATTGGGGCAGGGGGTAGTCGTGCTGGGCAACCTGAACCCTCCTTCGATCTCGCGCCTCGGAGTTTGGCGGCACGGCCGGAGCGGAATCTCCGACTCTTCGCTGCCGCTATGGTTGCAGGATCACGCGATAATACTGTTCCGGGTCATCACGCAGGCCCGGGAATGTCATCACGGTGTTGGTGGCGGTGATCGGACCGACGTAGTTGGTCCACGTTGGATCGTTGAGGCTGGCTTTGGATTGAACCTGGTAGGCGAAACCAGGTATGGCCGTCCACGAGAGGTCAATCATTCCGCCGGCCTGCGGCAACGAAAGTGCCGGGGCGAGTTCCAGTCTGAAAATCACGCCTTTGTCGAACGGCCCACCGTTGTAGACCGTGCCTAACAGAGTACTGCCAGCTGAGATCAAGCCCGCATAGGGTTTGGACCCGTTCGCGCTGGTGAAGTGCTTGACCACGCTGAAGCCACCACCGTTAAGGTCGAGGGCGAACACCGTGCCCGAATTAGATGATCCACCGCTAGAGGTAGTCCCGAACAACAGCCCACTAACCAGCGTCAACTCCGCCTGGGGATTTCTGCCCTCAGTGCTGTTCAGGTTCTTGAGCACGGCGAAATCGGTCCCGTTTGTGGTCAACTTGAATATTGTGCCGCCATTCGAACTACCACCGCTATACGTCGTGCCGTAAAGCGTGTCGCCCAACCGTAACAGCGCCGCATAAGGATACTGACCGTCGGCGCCCGTGAAACTCTTCAGCACCGTGTGCCCGGTGCCATTGGTCTGAATCCTGAATACGGTCCCAAAATTCGAGGTCCCTCCTGCATAAGTAGTCCCATAGAGTGCGCCATCTGCCACGACGAGGCGAGCGCGGGGATTGCGCCCGTCACTGCCGGAAAAATTTCGCAAGACGCTGAATCCAGTTCCGTTCGTGTTCAATCTGAAGACCGTGCCGTTGTTGAGCGTTCCGCCGCTGTAGGTGGTGCCGTAGAGTACGCCGTTTTCCGAAATCAGGCCCGCGTAAGGCGCGGCGCCATCCGTGCCCGTGAAATTTTTCAACGCCGTATATCCAGAGCCATTTGTGGCAATCTGAAACACCGCGCCATAACTGGAACTTCCTCCATCCCACAGCGTCCCATACATCACATCACCGGCTGGAAGCAGTTCGGCATAAGGGTGGCGGACGCTGGAGCCGTTGAAATTTGTGAGCACGCTATAACCCGCCCCATCCGGATTGATCCTAAAGATGGCGCCATAGCCGGCGCTACCCCCGTTGTACGCCGTCCCGTACAGCACGTTGTCCAGTCGAGTTAATCGAGCGGACGGGTTTGCGGCGTCGTCATAGGTGAAGCTCTTGAGCAGGGTAGGGCTTACGCCTTCCGTATACATTCGGAAGACAGCGCCTTGCAATGCGCTGCCGCCGAGGAACGTCGTGCCGTACAAAAAGCCATCTGCCAACACCAGTCCCGCGACCGGATTCTGACCATTGGAAT
>CAYWCK010000667.1:0-2245 GCA_964456685.1 uncultured Bifidobacteriaceae bacterium
ACCGTCCGGGATGAGCGTGATCGGGCCGGACGAGATCGGCGCGTTGATGGTGTCGATCGTCGTCGTGCCGGTGACGTGCGCGACGGGCCCCGTCAGGTCAATTGCAGAGGCGGATGCGATGTCTTCGGAGACGAGCGCGCCACCGTCAAGAGGAGCAGCAACCGGGCTGATGTCGATGTTCCGCAGAACGGGTCGTGCCGCGCTCGCATCAACCTTGACCGAGTAGCTCGCGGGATTGAACGGGTCGAGCGCGATGAGAGTGTCGAGGTTGGTGTAGGACACGTCCACGTGCAGGTAAACCGAGTTCCAACCGGGCTTGAGACTGTTCGTCTGCGTGAGCCACTGCGCGCGGCCCAGCGGCGCGAACGCCAACAGGATACCGGCGGCGAGCAGCGAAAAATATCGTGAGCGATTCATAGCGAGATCAATTGCCGGGAGAGTGGGAACGGATGAGTTCGACAAGTTGCGAATTGTTTTCCTTGACCCCTACCGCCCGCGCGCCGGCGCGCAACGCCTGCTCGCGGAACTCGGCCTCGGTGAATTGGGAAATGACAATCACCCGCGCCGCGGGATCAATTTTGCGGATGGCCTCGGTGGCCTTCACACCGCCCATGCCCGGCATCCGCATGTCCATCGCAACCCAGTCGGGATGTTCAGCGGAAAAGATTTTCACCGCCTCTTCGCCCGTGGCCGCTTCGGAGATCGTGATGGCCTCGCCTTCGAACAATTGCCGCACCGTTCGCCGCAAGGCGGCGTGATCATCAGCGATCAAGAGTTTGATAGTGGCGGCGGGCATGCCGCGATCCTGCGAGTTTCAACGACAGTCGATAATCGTGGTCCACACGTAAAAAGGACTACGAGTGAATACGTAGAGCCAATTCCCAGCACATTCGGGCGGCTTCAGCTTTGAGGAACTCAAATCCTCCTCGAGTGTTATCGGTGACATTAGCCGTCATCAAAGTTGATTGCTGCGGTTCACAATTAGCCATCGCGGGAGTATGTTAACGCTGCGGGGTGAGACCAACGCCGCCGCTTATCGGGGCAAAGTTGATCCGCCCGCTAGAACTGCGAGGTGAAGCATGAACACGGATGGCGGATTGGGACGTTGTCTTTCATTCATCAATTGTCAACTTCGGCCGAGCGAACGGAAGGCCGGCGGACGGGAGCCAAGACCTGTGCGCGCCGTAACGATCTCCCGGCAAGCCGGGTGCGGCGCGATGGAGGTGGCAACCAAACTGGCAGCGCGTCTGCAAGCGGAGACGCCCTTGGATCAGCCGCAGTGGACGGTATTCGACCGCAACCTGATGGAACAGGTGCTCGCGGACCACAACCTGCCCGCGCGCCTGGCCAAATTCCTGCCCGAGGACCGCATCACCTACCTCCAGGACATCGCCGACGAGTTGTTTGGCCTGCGCCCCGACTCCTGGACGGTCATCGAACAAATCACCGAAACCACGCTGCGTCTGGCCGAGCTGGGCAACGTGATCCTGATCGGTCGTGCGGGCAATATCATCACGGCGCGATTGCCGCACGTGCTGCATGTGCGGCTGGTCGCACCTCTCGACCAACGAATCGCCCGCATCCGTGCCGTCCTCCAGAAAACCGAGGTTCAGGCCCGTCGTTTTTGTGAGCAGGAAGATGCCGCCCGCGAACGCTATGTGAAAAAGTATTTCAAGGCGGAGGTGTCCGATGCGCTGCGATATCACCTGGTCATCAACACCGGCCTGATTTCTCTCGAAGAAGCAGCGCGCTTGATCGCCGAAGCCGTGCGCGGACCGGCCAATCCATCGCCCGCGCCGGTGCGACGAGCGATTACACCGATGGTGAGCGCGGTGGATTAGATGCCGGCGAACGTAATTGCCGCTGATTAACTGCTTGGGCCCGCTCCGGTGCTTTGGCTTAATTCCCCGGCATGGCCCGAGGTAAACGATTGCGCCCAACCCGGTCCCGCCGCCGCGGGAGCGTTGGAAATTACGTTGCCGTGGCCAGTTTAATTCTCATCTGCGGCGGCGCTGGTTGGTTGTGGTGGAACGGGAAACCAAAACGTCGCATCGCCGCTTCGGTTCAGCTTCCAAAAGCCGCTGTCGTAACCAATCCCCCACCCCGCGCTCCCGCAACCAACCCGGCGACGAGTCTACCCACCAACCTACCGGCAATCATCCGCCAGCCAGCGCCGACGATTTCACCTGACACCTATCCGCGTCCCGTGAACGATCCACTGGAAGCGCAGATTGCCCTCGCCCGG
>CAYWCK010000668.1:0-2240 GCA_964456685.1 uncultured Bifidobacteriaceae bacterium
GGATGCGCTCCAGCCCAGCAAGGATTCGGCGATGCTCGCGGAAGGCCAGCGCATTTTCACCACTTCGTGTGCGCCCTGCCATCGCGCTGATGGCGGCGGCCTCGTCGGTCCGAACCTGTGCGACACTTACTGGATTCATGGTTCGAATTACGTGGACAACTTAAAGACCATCATCAATGGCGTGCCGGCCAAAGGCATGATAACGTGGCGCGGCCTGCTGAAGCCGGATCAAATCCAGGCGGTGGGCAGTTACATTTACACGCTGCGCGGGTCGAACCCGAAGAATCCCAAGCCGCCGGAAAATCAGACCCCGGCTGCCACCGGACCGAGCCAGTACGAGTAAGCGACCACGGGGCGCGGGCAGGGAGGCTCGTCGCAGATGTAATGAACGATGAGCACTGTGACCGATAAACCGAACAAGGAGACGCCGCCACCGCACGATGATCATTCGCCGGTGCGGGAAATTGACTGGCAGGACTTTCGCGACCACTTGGCGACGGCCGATAAACTCGGCCATCGCCAGTGGGTTTATGCGAAGAAACCCTCCGGCAAATGGACCCAGCGGCGCACCGCGCTGGCCGTACTCCTGATCGGCATCATGTTTGCGGGGCCGTTCATCCACATCAACGGCAACCCGCTGCTCATGATGAACATTGTTGAGCGGCGCTTCTCCATTCTTGGCCAGCTTTTCTGGCCCCAGGATGCGGTGATCTTCGCCGTGGCGATGTTGACCTTCCTCACCGGCATCATCCTGTTCACGACGGCATTCGGCCGGCTTTGGTGCGGCTGGACCTGTCCGCAAACCGTCATGATGGAGATGGTCTTCCGGAAGATCGAATACCTCATCGAAGGCGACGCGCTCGCCCAACGAGCGCTGGCCCAATCGCCTTGGAACGCGCGGAAACTCTGGAAGAAAGGACTCAAGCTCGGCGTTTTCTTCGCATTATCCTTCATCATCGGCAACACGCTCCTCGCCTACATCATCGGCAGCAACGCGCTGCTAAAAATCATCACCGACCCACCCAGCCAGCACATCGTCGGGCTGATTTTCATGCTGATGTTCACGTTGCTTTTCTTCGCCATCTTTGCGCGCTTCCGGGAGCAGGCCTGCACGTTTATCTGTCCGTACGGCCGGCTGCAATCCGCCATGCTCGACGAAAACTCCGTGGTCGTGGCCTACGACAACAAGCGGGGCGAACGCCGGGACCGGTTGCACCGCGACCAAACGGCGCTGCAACGCAGCGCGGCGGGCGCCGGTGATTGCATTGATTGCCACCAGTGCGTGGCCGTCTGTCCGACCGGTATCGACATCCGCAACGGTCTGCAGATGGAATGCGTGCATTGCACGGCGTGCGTGGATGCCTGCGACTCGGTCATGCGCAAAGTTGGTCGCCCCGAGGGACTGATCCGATACGCTTCGCTCAACAGCATCGAGAAGCGCGAGCCGATCCACTTCACCGCGCGCATGGCTTTGTATTCGGTTGTGCTGTTCGGGCTGATCTCGCTCTTCATGGCCCTGGTGCTGACGCGGCCCGCGGTGGAAGCCATCTTCCTCCGGGCGCCGGGCGCGTTGTTCCAAGCCACGGGCAACGGCAAGATTGAAAACCTTTACACGCTCAAGCTGGTGAACAAGACGATGAAAGACCTGCCGGTCGAATTGAAGCTGGAGAATGTGTCCGGCACCTTGCAGGTGATGGGCCAGCAGAACCTCGTGGTCCCGGCTGCCAAATTGATCCAGACGTCGGTGCTGATCGAACTCGACCAGACCAAACTGACGGGCGCCACGACCAAGTTGAAAGTGGGGGTTTATTCCGGGGGCAAGCTGCTGCAACGCGTGAACACCGCCTTCGTCGGACCGCGCAACACGGCCACGCCATGAACACCCCTGCCCCGTCCCGCCGCAGTCTTTGGCCGCTCGCGATCATTGGTTTCTTCATCGTCTTCGCGACTTTCCTGACCAGTTTCATTGTCTGGGCCGTCGGCCAGAAGCAGGATTTGGTGGCGGAGAATTATTACGAGAAGGAAGTGCGGTTCCAGGAACAACTCGACCGCCAGCAACGCACGCAGGCGCTCGCCAAAGAAACGGTGGTGCAATTTAACGCGGCGACGCGAACGATTCTGGTGGCACTTCCCGATGCGCAGGCCCGCGAGGTGAAGGGCCAGATTCATTTCTATCGCCCCGCCAACGCCCGGTTGGATCAAACCGTGCCTTTGAGTACGGATCCGACGGGCCGCCAGGC
>CAYWCK010000669.1:0-2238 GCA_964456685.1 uncultured Bifidobacteriaceae bacterium
TAGTCGGCGTTTTCATTTCGATGCTTTTGATGTCGGTTATGCGTTACGTTGGAAGGTTGTAACAGGCCGCAGGGCAACCGGCACTGTGCAACCCATGCACAGGGGTGTGCGAGTCGCGCACAGTGTCGGCGTCCCGGGAATCAACGGCAGCAGACTTGGGTTCAGCTCAGCGCAGCTCTAGCGCCATAGCGAAACGGTGCTCGTCGTGCCCGTCCTCGCGCTTACCAACACCAAGATAGGTTCGGGGACTTTGCTCGGCACGGGGGTTCGTTCGCCGACGAGCGCGATGGCGTCCGCACCGGGTAGCACTTGTTGCAAACGGCCGATGCCCGTGGCGGCGCTCCAGAGCGGTTTCCCATCGGGACTCATGCGCGTCAGTGTGGACGGCGCGAATAGCTCCGCGCCGACGCGGTGCAGGAGAAACACGCTGTCGGTGTTGCTCGACCGGAGTATCGGTCCGCCAGGTTTGGTGCGGAGGAAGTTTGCCGCGCGATACTCAGCCGTGCCGAGGCGCTCGCTGTTCTCGATGCGCGCTCGCGATTGGCTCGTGTCCGCCGTACCGTGAAAGAGCTGTCGCGCTTGGTCCTTTTCTCCGGCCGTGAATTCTCTCGGTAATGAGAAGCCCGTTTTGAAATCGCTCTTCGCATCGCCGGCGGTTACGACGGCAATCCACTCGTTCGAGGAAACCAATCCGCCGGAGCAAAGGCTGCCTTCGAGGCGGTCCCTGAAACGTTCTTCCATCCACGAACCGCGCGCCGGCGGCGCTACGGCCGAAGCCTTGAAGGTGTCCGTCGAGAAAGCGTAGGCCGCGCTCCAATCCGGAGACACTGCGACGAATCGATCGCTGAACTCCGGCCGCGCCGAGTTGAGGAACAAGTGCAATTCCGGATTAAGCTTCCGCAAATCCGCCTCACTCACGATGCGCCCGGTTTTCAAGTTTACGGCGAAGACGCCCAACGCATCCACCCAAGCCACGTCGTCGTCCGCGCCGAGGATTTTCGTCATCGGCTGCAGCGCGTTGCGTTGTTGCTGGCGGCGGAGTGTGAATGTCTGTTGCCTCGCCGGATCGGCGATGGGAATTGCCAGCAGGTCAATCCGGAAGCGATCCTTGTCCGGGTTGCGATGCAGTGTAGGCAGGTAGCGCTCCGTGGTGTGGATGAGTTGAAGGATGTGCGTCGGCGTGCGCACCGCCGCGCCGAGCGGCACGCCCGTGGATTTTATGGAAGCAAATTGCCAGGCCGCCAGCCCCGCGGCGAGCAGCACGAGCACGGCAATGACCAATCCGATGGCGAGGGGCGACTTGTAGTACATGGCGCGTTAATCGAGCCGCATCCGGCGCAAAATCAGTTTCCAGACATCGAACTCAGGCAGCGTTTGCGTACCCGCAGTGCGCGTCACGTCGAACTGGCTGAACTGCCATAGCATTTTCAAAAACTCCGCCTCGTCGGCGAACACATTGTGGTCGGGATAATCGCCATAGTCAGACCGGATGAACTTCCCGTCGCGCCAGAAAATGTTCGTGCCGCCTTCCTTGTGGGATGTGCCGAAGCTGCCGCCGCGCTTCATGCCTTCCACGATGGCGCGTTGCACGGCT
Organism: uncultured Bifidobacteriaceae bacterium; assembly: GCA_964456685.1. Classification (GTDB taxonomy): domain Bacteria; phylum Verrucomicrobiota; class Verrucomicrobiia; order Limisphaerales; family JADLHS01; genus CAYWCK01. The sequence goes on from CAYWCK010000669.1 coordinate 1,595, forward strand.
GCCACCGAATCCAGATGCGTCTCCGCCCGCCGCGCTTCCTCGCACAACTTTTGGTAGCGGTCGCCAACGTCTGTGTTGGCCTTGGGTGGACTGGACGCCATCAAGTCGCGCGTCCACAGATTAAACCAACTGTCCGAGGTCTTGCGGAAATAGTCGTGACTCGTCGCCGCGTGTTCTGCCCACGACACCTCGACTCGCAGCGAATAGCAATTCTTAAACAGCATCGCCGCCTCAAACCGCAGTTCAAAGAAGAAGCGCGTGCCGTTCACGTTCGCCTTGGCCAGCAGGCACAACTTTCCGTTGTCCATCGCACCGGCAAACAACGCCATGAGTTCACGCTCCAACGCGAACTGCATTTCGTGCGGCGGGCGCTTGTCCTGGAAATGCAGCACGCGCGACCAACCCGTCGCGGTTTCGACAGAGATCAATGATCGCTTGGGCTTCGCGGCGGGGCGAGGGGCAGGTGGCGTGGTGACGCGATTTTTTAATGTGACTGAAACTTCTGCCGCATCAGGAACTTCCTCCACGATTGTGCGTGGTTCGCGCTGCGCCAGCCGGCTCAACGCGTCGGGTTTCGGTTCGAGCGATTTGCGGATGGCGTCCATGTCCGGCTCGGGCGGCGGCGGATTCGGCGGCTCGAGCAC
>CAYWCK010000670.1:0-2227 GCA_964456685.1 uncultured Bifidobacteriaceae bacterium
AAAACGAACGGATCGCTGTCGGAGTAGATTCCGTTCTGGTCATGCAGTTTCAGAGTCAGCGTGTACTCGTTGCCCGGAATTCCGTTCACGAGGTTCCAGACCGGATGGATGTCAAAGGGCGATTGACCGATGGCGAAAGATTCATTGGTGGCCATGAACGCGCTGCCGTGGTCGTTCCAAACCTCCATTCCCGGATCTTTTGCCAGCAGAACGAAGCGCAGATCAACCGCGGTGGAGAGTTGGAATAGATCCTCGTCCGGTTCATCCAGAACCGTGGAGTGGAGCGCCAGGTCAGCGGTCGCATAGCCGGGAATGCCGGGAAAGACGGACGGCGGGACGCCCACCGGCGGCGTGAATTCAAGGTGCACTTTCAGTTGGCCTGCGGCGCTGCGGCCGACATGGATTTCCTCCTCCGCCCGGGCCGGGGTAACGTTGGCCGAGGCCAGGACCGCCAGCATCAGGCCGGCGAAGGTTCGCATGAAGTGCATCTTGCTGATACGGCTGGCGTAGGTCCGCCTCGCGCTGCGCGTGGGGGAAAGGCCGCAGGTTTCCATCCGCGATCCGGCTCGAAGACCCTGCTTACCTGCGCGCGTAGGGAAAATCTACCGCTTGAGCACGCGCCGCTTGTGCCAGGCGCGCAACGCCAGTCCGACCACGCCCACGCCAGCCAATGCGGTGCTCGAAGGTTCCGGTACGACGCTCAGGAAACCGCGGATTTCGCCCCCGCCGAAGGTGGACGAGTGAATGTTCCAGTATGCCCGGCCCCCGGCCATCGCCGCGGCGAGTGCTGCCTCGGCGCTAGTGAGCGTTCCGCCGTTCGCAGTCACATACGCGGCGTTGAAACTGGAGGCCACGGTCAGGTCCAGCGTGTTGCTGAACGAGCCACTGCTGACGCCGAGGGGGAATCCGGCGAACGAAGGAGTGGTGGTGGCGACGCCGGCTGTTCCGGCAAACGGATTTGCCGTGGCCGCATGAATGTGCGAGGCGGTGGTAGTGCCGGTCAGGCCACTGAAGGTCACCTGCAGCTGCAGCGTGTGCAGTATGGGATCGTAAACCACCGTGCCCACCCCGGTGCCGGGCGAGGCGTTGGCCGGACTTTCGCTCGGGCCATCGAGGAAAACGTAGTACGTGCTTTGGCTGCGGACAGCGGCGAGGCTCGAAACAAGCATCAGCAGGGCGAGGGTTTTTTTCATGAATTGTGCTCCAGTTAGTTTGGTTGTCGGGATAAAGGATCGGTCAAATCATTGCGATTGCGCGCGGAGGCGGATCAACACGGCATTGCCGGGTGGCTTGCCGCAAACGGCTTCGTTCGTGCCGTTGGCGAAACGATTCGTTTGCACGGTCAACGCGAACCAGTTTCCCGGCCCGGCATTGGTGTTGAACTCGGGAATGAGCGTCAGGCCGTTCGTTGCGGCGAGCGTGGCGGTGACGGTGAGATTTGTCGTCACTTGGAGATCGACGATGCGAATCGTGGGGGCCGGCGGATCCACCACCTGAATGGTTCCGCTGAAACCATGGAAACCGCAGTAGTAAACCCCGCCCGTCGCATTCGCGGGCACGCTGTAGGTGATCGTGCCGCTGGAAGTGTTATCGCCCGTCACGCCGGGCAACGCGCTGCCGAAAACCGAACTGCGCATCACCACGGGATGAAGCGACCATGTATTCGTCACCAGGAACGTGTAGGTGCGGCCGCGCAACAACGTGATCGTCGGATTGTTATCCACGCCGTTCACCCGGTAGTTGAACTGGTTGTTCGGCGTCTCAATGATGAAATCCGGCGTGGCGGCCAGCGTTGTAATAGCGAAGGCGCACCCCGCCACCAGCGCAAGGACACCGTGCCGGAGGCTCCGGACTCGATTCGTAATTTCGCTTTTTGTCATTGGATTAAACCGTGTTGCCGCCGGCCGTGCCTGGAGGCAAAACCGGGTGCTCAGAGTTTCAGATGGATGAGTGGTGGGTTGGTTCCCGCGAACTAGAACATTGCCCGGACCGGCCGGTTTCCCCAATATCTGCCGCTCTATGGCAGGCAGCCGACGACAATATCCGTTTCACTTGATCGAACCCAAGTGGCAGCAGGCTTGGGATCAGCAACAGACTTTTCGCGCATGGAATCCCGGCGATGAAATCCCGGCCCAGCACGGGTTCGCGAAGCGCCACGGGCTTTCGGGCAAACCGGCCGCGGCGCAACTGCCGCCCAAGTTCTACATCCTCGACATGTTTCCGTATC
>CAYWCK010000671.1:0-2226 GCA_964456685.1 uncultured Bifidobacteriaceae bacterium
CCTCGCGGAGAAGCCGATTTCTCCCACCAACATGCCGCCGTCCTTTGGCATCCTCAGTTGGCAGGCGATCACGAACACCACCCTGCTCCACCCCGGCCCGTGGGAACAGATTGAAGCCAGTGCCAGTCAAATTTTCGCCACCATCGGCGCGGTCGCAAACAAGAAGACCGACATCGGTCCGGGCCAGTTGGGCGGCGCGGTCATGATCATCCGGGTTTACTCCAACCTCTTTGAAAGTGAAGACGGATGGCGGTTGGTGCTGTGGTTCAGCGTCGTGCTCAACGTCAACCTTGCCATGCTCAACATGCTGCCCCTGCCCGTACTCGACGGCGGACACATCCTGCTCTCCTTGGTCGAAGCCGTGCGGCGGCGGGCGGTGAGTCCGAAGTTGCTCAATTACATCCAAAGCGGTTTCGCCGTGGTGCTGATTAGTTTCATGCTCTGGATCGCTTTCTACGATGCGGGCGATTGGATTCGCAGCTCCCGCAAGACGCGTGACCATCAAATCGTCTTCGCGCCGAAAAATTGAGCCGCCATGCGCTATTGCGATTCGCCCTATTTCCACCAACGCCGTAAGACACGCGAAATCGTGATCGGCGATCCCGCCCACGGCGGTGTCAGCATGGGCGGCAATCATCCAATCGTGATGCAGTCCATGCTCACGTGCGACACGATGGACACGGCGGAATGCGTCAAGCAGACACTCGATCTCGTTGCCGTTGGCTGCCAGCTCGTGCGCATCACGGCGCCGACAGTGAAGGATGCGGCGAACTTGGGAGTGATCGTTGCGGAACTCCGCCAGCGCGGCTGCTTGGTCCCTATCGTCGCGGACATCCATTTCAAACCGGAAGCGGCGATGGAAGCGGTGAAGTGGGTCGAAGTCGTGCGCGTGAATCCCGGCAACTACGCCGACTCGAAAAAATTCGCGGTCAAAGAATATACCGACGACGCTTACGCCGCGGAACTAAAGCGCATTGAGGAAAAGTTTGCGCCGCTCGTGATCGAAGCGAAGAAGCTCAAGCGTTGCCTCCGCATCGGCACAAATCACGGCTCGCTTTCCGACCGCATCATGAACCGCTACGGCGACACGCCGCTGGGCATGGTGGAAAGCGCGCTTGAATTCGCCCGCATCTGTCGCAAGCACGACTTTCACAACTTCAAGTTTTCGATGAAGTCGTCCAACCCGAAGGTGATGATCGAGTGCTATCGCCTGCTCGTCGCGCGATTGGAGCAGGAAGGACCGGATTGGAATTATCCGATTCACCTCGGCGTCACCGAAGCCGGCGAAGGCGAAGATGGGCGAATTAAATCCGCCATCGGCATCGGCTCGCTGCTCTGCGACGGGCTGGGCGACACCATCCGCGTTTCGCTCACGGAAGACTCACCGCGCGAGATTGAAGTTTGCCGCGATTTGCTCGCCCAGATTCCCCTCCTTACTGTAGCAGCCGACGTCAGGAGGCTCGCTTCAGATTCGGAAAGTCAGAGCCTCCTCACGTCGGCTTCTACGTTCCCCTTCGATCCCTTTCACTTTGAGCGCCGCGCCACGCCCGAGATCGAACTGAACGACCAGACCAAGTGCGGTGGCGAGCAACTCATTCGTGTCGTCGTCACCCGCGCCACGTTCGACAAGGTTGCACCGAAGATTCGCCCGAAGGACGACGTGAAGCCGGAAGCGGTTTACGAAGACTTGAACGTGGCGGAGATCGATCCCACGCAGGACTTCGAGATTAATTGCGACACGCAGCTCGTCACGGTGAAGGACGGCGTGAATCTTCCCACCATCGCGGCGTTCCGTTTGCTGGCCGCCAAGTTGAAACGGCTCGGTCGCAACAACCCAATTCTGCTGAAGGACTGCCTCGCGTTTGGTAGTGGGACAGGCGTCTCGCCTGTCTCGGCCGAAACAGGGTGTTCGCGGACAGGCGAGACGCCTGTCCCACTAGAACCCAAGATCGCCCTGCTCCGCGCCGCCGTCGTCATTGGTTCGCTGCTAGCGGATGGGATTGGCGATGCGATTCTCGTGCGCGGCGAAGCTGGCGCGGGCATGTCGCTGCGGCTGGCTTACAACATTTTGCAGGCGGCGGGTTGCCGGTCGTTCAAGACGGATTACGTCGCCTGCCCTTCGTGCGGGCGGACGCTGTTCAATCTCCAGACTGTGACGGCGCGCATCAAGGCGCGCACCGAGCATCTCAAGGGCGTGAAGATCGCCATCATGGGCTGCATCGTGAA
>CAYWCK010000672.1:0-2200 GCA_964456685.1 uncultured Bifidobacteriaceae bacterium
GTGTGCATTGGATCTCGCTCAGCCAGTTTGATGCGGCGGCCGCGGACACATCGCCGACGAGCTTGCTGCAAAGTTTTCCTCAATAGTCGGACGGGCTCAGCGGTTGGCTGGCCGGCGCTGCTGGTGGAGGTCAGGGAACACAGAATCTTCGGGCGGCAAAATGTCGGCGGACACGGAAACAGGCGAAAGATCTTCATCAGGAACCAAACAACTTAAATGAGAAACTTTTTGAACTCGGTTGCTGCCTTTCGGCGGCAAGAGGGGCGTCGGAACATCTTCACTGGCCTGGGTTGTTTGCTGGCTGTCGCGGCGTGGGCTGGCGCCAGTTATCCCCTCGAAGTTTTGCCGCCGGAGCATCAGCGAATGACGGATCCCAAAACCGGGACCGAATTGCTCTTCCTCACGACCGCACCGGACAATGACGCGAATTTATATTTCCATGAATACTCCTGGTTCGCCGACGAGTCGGTCATTCTCTTCACTTCCGCGCGCACCAATGGAGGTTTAATGGGCTACGTGACCGCCACGGGGGAATTGATTCGCCTCCATTCGTCGCGGGGAGGACTTGGCGGCGCCACGGCTGCTGCGCGAGGCAACGCCGTGCTGGCCGTTCGCGGCCGGGATATCGTCGAAGTAAAACTCAAGATGGAACTTTCTAGTTCGCCGGCGACCCGGCCATCGCGGGTCACTGCCATCGAGCGGGTCGTTTGCACCTTGCCCGATGGTTCACCGTCCACATCCCTGAATCCGAGTTGCGACGGGAATTACGTGGCACTCGGGTTGACCGGCTTCAAGGATGAAACGCGCGGACCGGCCATTGCGAAGATCGATCTCAAATCCGGCAAATGCACCGATGTCTGCCGGCTCCCCAAGTCGCCCGGCTACAGCGGTCACGTGCAATGGAGCCGCACGAATCCCAACTTGCTCAGCTTTGCCGGCGCAGACAGCCCCCGTGGCGATATCGCCTTGGCCCCCAACACCTCAGCCGGCCCCACGGACTATGCCGCGCGCGGGCAACGGTTGTGGGTGGTGGATATTCGCGAGGGCGTGCCGCGGAATGTGTATCTCGCGGAGGACGGCGAACTGGTGACGCACGAATCCTGGTGGGTGCGCGACCAGATTCTTTTCTGCGGTGGCAAGAGTCCGAAACTGCCGGAGGTCTCCCACGTGAAGGCGCTGGACATCTACACCGGGGAAGTCCGCGTGGTGGGCGCTGGTGCCTGGTGGTCGGAAGCCTCCGCTGCCGAGGCGGCCCGGTTGAACTGGTGGCACGCTTCGGGGAGTGCAAACGGTCGCTGGGTCGCCGGTGACAACTGGCACGGCGACATCATGCTTTTCGAAGGCAAGACGACGCGGCCACATTTGTTGACCAGCGGTCACCGTACTTATGGCAAGGGCGAGCATCCGCACGTCGGTTGGGACCGGCGCGGAGAAAAGGTCATCTTTGGCTCGCACCTTCTCGGCAACCTGAATCCGTGCGTCGCGACGATTCCCAAAGCGTGGCAGGATCAGGTTGCGAAGAACGACGACGGCCTGCGTAGTCACCGCCATTGAGATGACCTACGACCTCGCCCGCCTGACCGAACTGCCCGGCTTTAGCTGGCACTGTCCGCCGCCCCGCTGGGGCTTTGACGGCAACGGACTGTTCGTTGAACCGGCGGCCGGCACGGATTTCTGGCAAGCCACCCATTACGGCTTCACGGCGGACAACGGCCATTTTCTGTTCACGAAGTTGGCGACGGATTTCGTCCTCTCGACCACCGTCCGCTTGCAGCCCCTCCACCAATACGACCAGGCCGGACTGATGGTGCGGTTGGATGCCCACTGCTGGATCAAGACCTCGGTAGAGTTCGAACCGGGCGCGGCCAACCGGCTCGGGGTCGTGGTGACGCACCACGGATATTCCGACTGGTCCACGCAGGACGTGCCGTCGGCTGGGAGCGAATTCAGTTTCCGCTTCGCCCGTACGGGGAGCGAATTCCTCGTCAGCGCCCGATGCGGCGCCGCGGATTGGACGCAACTGCGCTTGTTCCGGCTGAATTGTGACCCCGCCGACGCGCTCGCCGTCGGGCCGTATGCTTGCAGTCCGAAAGGCGCGGGCTTCCGTTGCGAGTTTTCCGCGCTCAGCATCGAAGCGGATTGAACGCATAACTTCGCTCCGCTTCGAGCGGTTCAAGCCACGTTCAAGGTTGGCTCTGTG
>CAYWCK010000673.1:0-2179 GCA_964456685.1 uncultured Bifidobacteriaceae bacterium
AATTTGTCGTGATTCCCGCTGCGCAAGCCGAAGAAGCTTTCGAAACCGTGCGCGTTCGGTCCGAACGATTCCCCATAGCCCAGATGCCAAACTCCGACCATTGCCGTCGCGTAGCCGGAATCGCGCAGGACATTGGCGATGGTTTTTTCTTCGGGGGGAAGACCGTAGGATTTTTCGCCGGGAGAAATCGTCGTCTCCAGACCGGCGCCGATGCATTGAGGGTAACGACCGGTCATCAAGGCACACCGCGTGGGCGTGCACAGCGGCCCGTTGGCATAAAAATCAGTGAACCGCACGCCGCTTTTGGCCAGCTTGTCGATGTTCGGCGTCTGAATGTCCGGCGCGCCGTAACAGCCCAGATCCCCGTAGCCAAGATCATCGGCCAGCAGGAACAGGAAGTTGGGCGGACGCGACTCCGCTGCGAAGAGCAGTGACTTGAAGCAAAGCAACAGAATGGCCGCGCGGCATTTCATGGACCCGCTCAATTCACACAAGCGCTGCGACCTTGGCGAGTTTTTTATTCGGTGAAAGCGGATTGCGTCACAACGAGCGCTGCTCCATTTTGCGGACATGCCAAGTCAATTGGATCAGCTCAAGCAGTTCACCACCGTGGTTGCCGACAGCGGCGATTTCGCCACCCTCAAACAATACGCGCCGCAGGACGCCACGACGAATCCTTCGCTGATCCTCAAGGCGGCGCAAATGCCCGAATATGCGAGCGTGCTCGCCAAAGCCATTGCGGACGCACGGCAGACCGGGGCCAGTGGACAGCGGCTGCTGGACGAAGTAATGGATGCCTTGCTCATCGCCTTTGGTGTGGAGATTTTGAAGATCGTGCCCGGCCGCGTCTCCACCGAGACGGACGCGAATCTTTCCTTCGACGCCGAAGCGCTGGTGGCGAAGGCGCGTCGGTTCATCGCCCTTTACGCCCAACAGGGCATTCCGCGCGAGCGGATCTTGATCAAGATCGCGAGTTCCTGGGAGGGCATTCGCGCCTGCGAAGTTCTGCAACGCGAGGGCATCAATTGCAACATGACCCTGCTCTTTTCGCTGCCGCAAGCCGTCGCCTGCGCCGAAGCCGGAGCCAAGCTCATCTCGCCCTTCGTCGGCCGCATCCTGGATTGGTTCAAGAAGAACACCGGAAAGGATTTCGCGCCGGCCGAAGATCCCGGAGTTTTGTCGGTCAAGGAAATCTACGCCTACTACAAGAAGTTCGGTCACGCGACGGAAGTCATGGGTGCCAGCTTCCGTAACAAGGGCGAAATCCTCGAACTCGCCGGCTGCGACTTGCTAACCATTAGCCCGCAACTGCTGGGTGAATTGAAAGCAGACGCCACCCCCATCTCGCGCAAGCTCGATCCGGAAGCGGCGAAAAGCAGCAAGCTCGAACGCCTCGCGCTCGACGAGCGAAAATTCCGCTGGCTGTTCAATGAAAATGCCATGGCCACCGAAAAGACCGCCGAAGGCATACGCTTGTTTAACGCGGACGCACAAAAACTGGTCCAGTTCCTCGCCGCGAGAATTTGAGGGTATGAACCGCAAGGGAGACCGATTCCTGGCCTGGGTGTTTGGGCTGGGGTTGGTTTTGCTTTGGGGAGGAACACTTCCGGGCCAATCCCAAAATTCGACCTTCACCTATCAAGGCGTCCTGCAGGAGGCCGGGCGACCTGTCACGGGTAGCTTTGATTTCAAGTTTCAGCTCTTCGATGCTGTGCAGGATGGTAACACCATTGGCAATTCCTCTTTGTTGGAGGAAGTCGGAGTAACGAATGGTTTTTTCACCGTGGCACTGTCTCCTGGCGATGATGCGCTTGATGGCAGTTCGCGTTGGTTGGAAATCAGTGTTCGGGGCGGCACGAACACAGGGGCATTCGTGACTCTTGCGCCCCGTCAGGCCATCACGGCAACGCCGTACGCCATTCGGGCGGCCAGATTCAGCGGTCCAATCGATGCCGCCCAGCTGCCGGCCACGGTTGCCCGGCTGGATGCCGAGGAATTGTCCTTCACGGGCGAAGTGCAGTTCACGAACGCCGCGAATACTTTTGGCGGCTCGTTCGCAGGTGATGGCAGCCGCCTGACCAACGTGCCGGTTACTTCGATGCAGCTGACCCACGCCGAGGTCACGAATCTGGTCGCTTTTGGTTCGCTTACTTCGATATTATTGCACCTTGTACACCCA
>CAYWCK010000674.1:0-2175 GCA_964456685.1 uncultured Bifidobacteriaceae bacterium
CAGAATTGAAACTGAAAGCGCTGGCGTTCAAGCCGCGTTGCTTGGCGACTTCGGATTGCGCAAACACTTCGCGGATGTCGTCGAACGCGCCGATGTAAACGGCGGGATTGGAGCGCGGCGTTTTGCCAAGAGAGGTTTGGTCCACGAGGACGACCTGGCCGAGGGATTCAAAACCTGAGAGGTGGGACGATGGAGAATGGGGGGCGGAGGTTTCATCCTCGTCGGAATTGTTGTCGGTGTCGGCGTCCATCCGGTCGGATGCTTTTGCCACGGACGCATCCTGGTTTTGTAACTTGGCTTGCAGCGCGGGCAGCAGGATGTCGCGCACCAAAGTAGATTTGCCCGAGCCGCTGACGCCAGTGATGGCTACGAGGCGACCGAGCGGAATCTCGACGAAAACGTGGTTGAGATTGTGGCGCGTGGCGTTGGAGATTTGCAGAAAACGTGGTTGCCTCTCAGTGTGAGCGCCCCTAACCCCGTCCCTCACCCCATCGGATGGGGAGAGGGGGCTCGTAATAACCGGACGGCGTTTCGGGATTTCGATCTGTTTTCGCCCGCTGAGATATTGCCCGGTGAGCGAGCGAGTTGATTTCAACAATTCAGGCAACGGACCTTGGAAGACAACTTCACCGCCGGTCGCGCCGTGACCCGGACCGATGTCCACGATCTGATCGGCGGCGCGCATGACGCTGGCTTCGTGTTCGACGACGACGACGGTGTTGCCGGTGTCGCGCAATTTTTGAAGCACGTGGACGAGGCGGTCGGTGTCACGCGGATGGAGGCCGACGCTGGGTTCATCCAGCACGAACAAAGTGTTTACCAGGCGCGTGCCGAGGCACGTGGTCAGGTTTACCCGCTCAGTCTCGCCGCCGGAAAGCGTGCGGGTGGGGCGATCAAGCGTTAGATAGCCGAGCCCAACTTGTTCGAGATAGGCGAGCCGAGCCCGAACTTCTTTCAGCGCATGCGCGATGGGGTCGGTTCCAGATTTGGATGTCGCCCGGTGACTCAGGCGTGAATCCGCGAGGGCGTCCACCAACGCGAGGGCATCCCGCACGGGCCGGGCGTAGAAGTCGGCGAGCGTGAGTTTCTTCGGGCTCGCCGCGTCAGCGCCGAGCGGCAGCAGGTATAGTTGCGCGTTGGGGTTGAGTCGCTGCCCGTCGCAACCGGGGCATTTCGTGTAAGCACGATACCGCGAAAGCATCACGCGCACGTGCATTTTGTAGGACTTGGTTTCGAGCCACTTGAAGTAGCCCTTCACGCCATACCACAGCTGCGGCCAGCGATGGTCGTCATCAATGCCGTAATCTTTGTCGCCGTCAATCACCCAGCGTTGTTGCGCCGGCGCGAGTTCGGCAAAGGGCACGTCCATCGGAATGTTACGCAGCCGGCTGAATTTCTTGAGGTCACGCTGACATTCCGCGCTGAAGCCCGAGCGCCAGGGTTTGATTGCGCCGGCGGCCAAAGTGAGCGAGGGATCGGGAATCGCGAGATCGTAGTCGATCGTAATGACCCTGCCGAAACCTTTGCAAGTCGGGCACGCGCCGAGCGGGTGATTAAAGCTGAACAGGGCAGGGGAAGGATCGCGATATTCGATGTCGCACTTGGCGCAATGGAGGCGGTTTGAGAACAATGACGAGGGACGCAGGGCGAATGTTGAAGTGGAGGGATCCAGTTCGTGGATGGCCAGCTTGCCCTTGCCGAAGTGGTAGGCCTGCTCACACGCTTCCACGAAGCGGGCGCGATTGGCGGGCGCGATTTTGATGCGATCTTGGATGACCGTGAGTCGTGCCGGGCGAGTGGTGAGTAGTGGCACTGCATCCGCGATCCGCACCAGCTGGTCCTTCACCAACAGCCGCTGATAACCTTGCTTCGAAATGAGCGCGAGAGATTCGTCGAGCGAAAGTTTTTCGGAAAGCGGTACGTCGAACGTGATCAGGACTTCGTGGTGCGGAGAGGCTGCAGGCGAGCGGCTTTCGGCCGGTGCTTTGGCTTGCGGGGACGCTGGCCCTGCGAGGGCTTGCCACACGCTTTGCGCCGAATCCTTTCGGACCGGTTGACCACAGCCGCGGCAGTGGAGTTGCGCGAGGTGCGGCCACAGAACTTTCATGTGGTCGCAAATTTCCGTCATCGTGCCGACGGTGGAGCGCGTCGTGCGGACGGCGTTGCGTTGTTCGA
>CAYWCK010000675.1:0-2175 GCA_964456685.1 uncultured Bifidobacteriaceae bacterium
GTAGCTTGCTTCGCGGCTTCGCTATTCACCTTTCCCATCGCCCTCGGTGGGTTGGTGGTTTTCATCGCTCTGGATATGATGCCGCTCCGCCGGCTCAGCCGGAATCCCCAAGAGTGGTTTAACGGCCTGGCCCGGCGGGTTTGGCGGCAAAAGATTCCGTTCATCGCGCTGACATTGCTCGCTGCGGGGCTGAATTTTTACGCACGTGCTTATCACGTCGGCCAGTTCAAGGAACTGCCTCCGTTGGAAAACTTCGGTTTGGTGGAGCGGGCGGCGCAGGCATTTTACATCTGGGCCTATTACCTTTGGAAACCTTGGCTGCCTTTTCATCTCACGCCGGTGCCGATGCAGCTGTACGATATTAACCCGCAATCAGCCGTTTTTGTGAGCAGCGCGATTTTCATCGTCGGTATGACCGTGGGTTTGTTTCTGATGCGGCGTCGATGGCCGGCGGGTTTGCTGCTGTGGATCTGCCATCTCGGCTTGCTGGTGCCGATGCTGGGGCTTTCGGAGCACCCGCATTTCCCGTCCGACCGCTACGGCCTGGTGGTGAACATTGCCATGGCGATCGTACTGGCCGCGGTGTTTGCGCATCTGATGATTGCTTCCCGGAAGATGGCTTTGACCGTTGCCGTCTTAGGATCGCTGATCGTGATCTTGTCCGTCATGAGCTACCGACAGACTTTGCGGTGGCAAAACAACGAGCGATTTTTGAACTACGTCTTGGGCACGCTGCCCGCCGAGCCGAAGGCGGACGGCTACCGCAGCGCAATTCACCTGAAGCTCGCTGGGTATTATCTGGAGCGGGGCGACTCGCAAAGAAGTGTCGCAGAAGCGCGGTTGGCCATTGCGGTCAATCCGCGTCGCGCGGCAGCGCACCGCGCCCTCGGTGACGCCTTGATTCAGGTCGGCGATCTCCCGGCGGCCAAGGCAAGCCTCGAAGAAGCCGTGCGGCTGGATGCTTCCCAAATCACAGCCTTTAACAACTTGGGCGTCGCCTACGCGATGAAAAGTAAATTGGAGCAAGCCGTGGAGCAGTTCCAAGCGGTGTTGCAGGTTCAGCCGGACAATGCGAATGCCCTTCAAAATCTAGCCCGCGCGCGAGGAATGCTCGCGGCCGGAACAAATTCACCTTCCCCGCCGCAGCCCTGAGCGGCCGCCGTCCCGCGGTCATCAGGTTTGCAGTCCCAGCAGACATCGGCCGCCGAACAAGCGTGGCCAGCGGGAAAGCCGGGCATCGCAGCGCCGCACCCAATCCAGCCAGCGAGCCGGATAAAGCGCCCGTTTGCTGTAACCGCCGGAGAGCAGGTAATGAAAACAACTGAACGCTTCGGCATGAAAGATTTTCCAGCCCGTCGGCCAGCCGGGAATCTCGTTGCGGAAAAACAGCCGGGTCGCGTTGCCTTGCGCCGCGTAATAGGCGTGCGGCTTCGGCAGAGTGTCTGACTGGCCGATCGGCTTCCGCCATGCTACGGGTTCGTGATGCACCAGCCCGTATGCCGGAAAGCTGCTCCAGCTGATGTAGGGCTCGAAAAGAATCACGCGACCTTGCGCCGACAACACGCGCCGGGCTTCGCGCAGGAACGCGTTCGGGGCTTCGAGATGATGGAAGACATCGAACAGGACGAGATGCGACACCGTGCCCGCGTTGAACGGCATTTCGTAAGCATCGCAGGTCATGTCCAGCCAGGGGTTCGGGAACAAATCGGTCGTGACCGCTTGCGGGAGGTGTGCCTTGAGGTTGCCGATGCCGGAGCCGAGTTCAACGATCAAGCCGGGCTGGGCTTGGTCAATCAGCGGGAGAATGCGGCGGTAAAAGCCCGCGTAGATTTCGCGCAACAGCGGCTTGGCTTCCCAGCGCTTTCGGTTCAGCTGGATTTCCGCCTGATGTTGGTCGAGCGGGACCATCAGAGGAATTTCAACCGCCGGGCGGCAAACAGCACCATCCGCAACAGCAACCAGCCGTGCGACCAACGATGGATGTTCGTTTCGCCATACGTTCGCGCGCGGTAGCGAATCGGCAGATCGATCAGTCGGAGATTCAGTTTCGCGGCGCCAAAAATGAGATCGAAGTCGCCAAACGGATCGAAGTCGCCGAAGTAAGCCCGGTTGGCGGCGATGCGTTCGTAATCCGCGCGAAACAGCACTTTTGTGCCGCAGAGCGTATCCTTGATT
>CAYWCK010000676.1:0-2174 GCA_964456685.1 uncultured Bifidobacteriaceae bacterium
TGATTCCCCACCGCCCACAGCCGCAGGTTGTTCGTCTTGGCAAAATAAATCGTCCCCACCGGCCGGTTGATGAAAAAGCCCGCCACGCCCCCATCGCCCAGCAGGATGTGATTCACATCCGCGTCAAACGTGTCCAATCCGGACAAATCGAGAACCGAGTTCAAGGCCCCGCCGGTTCCGCCCGAGCCCTGGCCCACGAAAATATTTCCCTTGGCGAAGCTCACGCCCAGGTTGTTCGTCGCGATGACCGCCAGCCGGCCCGATCCTTGGATCGTATTATAAAGCACCGCTCCGGCGCCGTAGTCCGCGCCGATCAGGCTCGGTGCCGCCGAACCGCTTTGGGAAATCACCAGGAGCACATTCGTGCCCGCCACCGGACCGTTGGAAATCGTCAGCGTCACGCCGTTGCTGATCTGGATTGTGTGATACAGCGTCGCGGGTCCAAACAGGTTCGTGTGCATGTCGAACAACGACGCAATGCTCGTGTCGTTGCTGACAATGATGTTGGGCGTTCCCACCGCGCCGGCACCGTTCGTGCCGGGAAACCCGCTCACGCCGTAATTCGTCAGCCAGACCATGCAGGTGTTCGAGGGCACTGCATTGTTGGTCCAGTTGGCTGCCGTCGGCCAGAACGCGTCGCTCCCGGCGCCGGTCCAGATGTTGGTGAAGGTGTAGCCTTGCGCCGGGGCGCGTTGCACTGCGAGCCATCCGGAAACCAGGATCAACCCGGCGAGGGTGATCCGTTGGAGCAGGGTGCGGGTGCGCCCGCATCCGCGCGGGGCACTCGAATTGCGATTGCGGGAACGATCGTGGGGGCTTTGCATGGGCTTCATGTCCGTTTCAACTGGGGTTGGACTGCACCGTTCCTCCGTCTGCCGGGACGCCGAAATTCCAAGCGTGTTCACGGCGCCGGCTGGCGCGGGAATGGGTGCGGTCATGTTCCTCCACCATGCCAGCCGCCCGCCGCCGCCGTCTTGTGGATTCAAGCGGGCGGGATTGGTAAATTTGGAGATTGTCGGTCGCGCGCGCGGCGGCGCGCTAACGGCGGTGGGCTTGCTGCCGCAATTGCGCCAGCTGTTCCTTCATCCACGCCACGTCCGCCAGCAACGTGTGCTTCGCGTCCAGAAACTGTTTCGGAAAATGCCGGCCCAGCCGCGCCGCCAGTTCTTCCATTTGCGCCGCGAACTTTTCCGCCGTCGCCCGGGAACTGTCCTCCGCCAGCTCGTCGCCAAATTTCGCCCGCACCGGATTCGTCCCCGTCCCGCCGCCGGCCACGATGAAGCCCGGATACGCCTCGACCAGTTCCTTGAGCACCGCCTGGCCTTCCGCCGCTTTCGCCAGCCGCACAATCGCCTGCCCGATGGCGCGCGCGGGTTTGTACGTGTGCGGATCGCCGGCGTACTCCGCCGCCGTCGCCAGCGGCAGCCGGTTGATCTGGTTCTGGCTGCACATCGGGTTGCTCAGGTAACCGTCCACCACTTCGCACAGTCCTTCATCCCGTCCGCTCAACGGCCCCAGGTGCATCGTCGGGCTGCCGTCGTTCACCGGATAATTGTCCCACAGAAACAGGCGATGCTTCACCACCCGCTTGAAACTCTGCGCCGCCAGCCGCGTGATCCGCGGCGTCACGATCGCGTCGCCGTTCCAGAACACGTACACCTCCGGATGCAGCGTGTCCGCCACCGCGGAGAGATACGCCGCGTGTTCGGGATTTGTCCCGTCGCCCCAGAAAAAGGCCGGGCAGAAAATCATCCGCGCTTTTTCGCTCTTCGCATACAGCGCCTGGTGGATGGAATTCACCAGCGCCGAGTGATTCGCCCCCAGCGCCGCCGGCCCTTCCGCGCCCCAGCTCGTGTCGTCCAGGCACACCGCGAACCATTCCACGCCTTCCTCCTGCGCCCAGGCGTAATGCTGGAAAAATAATTCCAGATCCTTCGCGCTCCCCAGTTGCAGCGGGCGCGACGACGCCAGTTGCGGATGCAGTGCCAGGCAGAACGTGATCCCGTGGTCCGCGCAGCTCCGGATGATCCGCGCGAACTCCTGCTTGCGCTCCTTCGACATCGGCCGCCACCACTCGTTGCGCCACGGTTCGCCGGGGCGCGACACGCTCATCGAGCGATAGCAGTTCATCAGAAAATTCATCCGCAATCCCGCCAGCACCGGGATTTCTTCGA
>CAYWCK010000677.1:0-2172 GCA_964456685.1 uncultured Bifidobacteriaceae bacterium
CAAGAGCACGTCCTTCACTTCGCCCTTGAGCACGCCGCCCTGAATGCCTGCGCCAATGGCGACGACTTCGTCCGGATTCACGCCCTGATGCGGCGTCTTGTTCACGAGCTTGCGCGCGGTTTCGACGACACGCGGCATGCGCGTCATGCCACCGACGAGCACGAGTTCGTCAATCTTGTCCGCGCTGAGGCCGGCGTCCTTCAAGCACGCATGCACAGGCTTGATGGTGCGCTCGAACAACGCGTCGGTGAGCTGCTCCATCTTGGAACGCGTCAGCGATTTCTGAATGTGCTTCGGCCCGCTTGCGTCCGCCGTGATAAACGGCAGGTTGATGTCGTATTGCTGCGAGCTGGAAAGCGCGATTTTCGCCTTCTCGGCTTCTTCCTTGATGCGTTGGAGGGCGTCAGGTTGCTTGCGCAGGTCCATGCCGTTGTCGCGCTTGAACTCGTCGAGAATCCAATCCATCAACGCATTGTCCCAGTCGTCACCGCCGAGATGCGTGTCGCCGTTCGTGGCTTTGACTTCGAAAACGCCGTCGCCGATTTCGAGCACGGAAATATCAAACGTGCCGCCGCCCAAGTCGTAAACCGCGATCTTCTCGTCCTTCTTCTTGTCGAGACCGTACGCTAACGAGGCCGCCGTGGGTTCATTAATGATGCGGAGAACTTCGAGACCGGCGATGCGGCCGGCGTCTTTCGTCGCCTGGCGTTGCGAGTCGTTGAAGTAAGCAGGAACGGTGATGACCGCCTGCGTGATCTTTTCGCCGAGACGCGTTTCGGCGTCGGCCTTGAGCTTGGCGAGAATCATCGCGGAAATTTCCGGCGGCGAAAACTGCTTGGCCTTGCCTTCCACTTCGACTTCCACCGCGCAATCGCCGTTGCTGGCCTTCACGACCTTGTACGGCATGCGCTTAATCTCTTCGCCGACCTCATCGAACTTGCGGCCCATGAAACGCTTGATGGAGTAGATCGTGTTGCGGGAGTTGGTCACGGCCTGACGCTTCGCGGCGTCGCCGACGATGCGTTCGCCCGACTTGGTGAACGCCACGACACTGGGCGTGGTGCGTTTGCCCTCAGAATTCTCCAGAACGAGCGGCTCGCCGCCTTCCATGACTGCCATGCAGGAGTTCGTCGTTCCCAAATCGATGCCTAAAACTTTTGCCATAAATGAAATACTTAATGTGACACGACACGCGTGGTCAAAGTTGTTTATGCCAGAGTTGTGCCAACGAGGTGGGAACACCTGAAATCGCTCGAATCCTGAGTGAAACCACGGATTCCTAAGCTAACGCAGATCAGCGGAGGTGTGCCACCCGTGACGGCGTGGCACAGTGGGCACGTCGGAAAAGTGGCGCAGATTGAGCGCTCGAAGAGCGGCGGTGAACACGCCGCAGTCCAGACGCTTCGCGCGGCTTGGATGCGTCCGGCAATCGCGAAGCGTTTGGACTGCGGTGGCTTTAGCACCGCTTTTCCCATCGTGAAGGAAAGTCTCTATCTACTTGCTCCCCGGCTTCACCGCGGGAATCTCAGTGAGATCAGGCGGCAGGCTGTTCGGGTCAAACGCCTCCACCTGCAATGCGAGAAGACTGGTCATTGGCACGCCCAGATTCGTCGCGCCATTCGAACGATCCACCACCATCGCCACGCCGAGCACGTTGCCGCCATGCGCGCGGACAATATCCATCGTCTCCTGCACCCGGCCACCTTTGGTGACCACGTCCTCGACGACCAGGATCTTTTCTCCGGGCGCAATCTTGAAGCCGCGCCGCAAAACCAGTTTACCCTCCTCTTTTTCGACAAAGATGAACCGCAGTCCGAGTTGCCGCGCAACTTCCTGGCCGATCACAAGCCCGCCCATCGCCGGGGAAACCACCGTGACCGCGCCGAGCGACTTCACCTTCGCTGCCAGTGCCGCGCCCAACTTCTCGACGATGGGCATTTGCTGCAGCGCGAGCGCGCATTGGAAAAATTGCCGGCTGTGCAATCCGCTACGCAGCACGAAATGGCCTTCGAGTAATGCGCCCGTGTCGCGGAAAACCTGGAGAACTTCATCTTGCTTCATAGCAAAAGTGTAGGACAGGCGTCGCGCCTGTCTCCATTTTCTTCGGGTTTGTATTTTTGACCCGCGCGTCGCCTGTCCGACGCGGACGCCCGGGCCGCAGTGGCTCAAATT
>CAYWCK010000678.1:0-2172 GCA_964456685.1 uncultured Bifidobacteriaceae bacterium
GGTGCGATTAGTTTTCGGTGATGGACCCTTTGGATGAAGTGGCGGAGCATGGCTTCGGTGATTTCAAAATCAGCGATCACGCCGTCTTTCATCGGGCGGATGGCCACGATGTTGCCCGGTGTGCGGCCGAGCATGCGTTTCGCTTCTTCACCGACCGCCAGCACATTAGTAGTGCCCGCCTGAATGGCGACGACGGAGGGTTCACGAAGAACGATTCCGCGGTCACGAACATAGACCAATGAATTGGCCGTGCCGAGATCTATCCCGATGTCGTTGGAGAACAGGCTTTTGACTTGCGCTAACATGAATGTTGCCTAACGGCGGCAAGTAAAGAGTGGGCGTGCGGTGGGGTCAAGATTATTAACCCCGCAGCCAACGAGAAAGGTGTGCGCTGGGATTTTCTCGAAGCAGTTACAAGACGCTTTGCGGCTTGCCCGAGACTGAAATGAACCTAAGCTGCGCCCCGCGCGATCGTTCCGAGTTTGAAGGAAATCGAGGTTTAGCAAAGCCAGAACGGCGCGCACCAAGCAAACCTGACCTATGGAAGAAGGCATTCTGCAATTGACGATCATGGCTTGGGGCTGGCCAGTGCCGCTCCTGACGGGATTGTTGGCGCTGTTGATGGCTTTCGTGCCGGCGACGCGCAGCTTCGCCCGATGGATCGCTTGGGTTTGTATCGCTGCCAGTGTCCTGTTGCTCCTGGCCTTCGTCTCGGTTCACTTGTCTTCCCGCGCCCCGGCCAAGGACGCGGAAAATGACCTTTGGTACAGCCTGATGATGGGTGGCCCACTGGTGGTTTCCATCGCCATCCTGCTCGCACTCCGCAACCACCGCAAATCACCGAAGGGAAACGAACCGCAAAGTTAATTGCGCCTGTCGAATAGGGCGGCCCGAAAGTGCCAGTGCCCCGCCGAATTGTGCCTTGCTCCCCTGCCCTGCGCGTCTAACCTTTCCCTGTGGACTGGTTCACTGATCGACATCTCTTCCTGCTCGCCGTGTTGGTTTACGGTGTGTGCATGGTCCACGCCGTCTTTCTGTGGCGCAAAGGGTTCCGGACCCACGATCATGTCAGTTACACCCTCTTGCTTGTCGGTTTCCTGCTGCATACCTCGGCCATGGTGCGACGGGGCTTTTCACTCAACCGCTGCCCGGTCAACAATCTGTTCGAGGCCACGATCTTTCTGGCTTGGGCGCTGGTGCTGGCATGCCTGATCGTAAGCTTGCTCCCGCGCCTCCGCTTCGTGAGTGCCTTCGCCGCGCCCGTGCTGTTTGTCATCGGGGTTTTCGCCCTCATGCCTTCGCTCGATCCGCCGCATGGGCCAAAGCCCGAGTTCACGGGCTGGCTCACCAGCTTGCATGCCTCCTTGATTCTGCTCGCGTACGGCGCGTTTGGCCTCGCCTCTGTCGGAGCGATCATGTTTCTCACCCAGCAACACAATTTGAAGTTCAATAAACTGAAAGCCGTTCTCTCCCTGCTACCACCGATCCAGCGATTGGAAACCGTTACCAGTCGGCTGGTGCTGGTGGGCTTTGTGATGTTGACCATCGGCCTGTACGCCGGTGGCCATTTGCCCCGTCCCGACGGCGTGCATTACTGGAAGGAAACCAAAGTAGTTTGGTCGGGACTGCTGTGGGCGCTGTATCTTGGGCTTTGGTTGGGACGATGGCGATTTGCGTTGGCGGGGCGACGCTTCGCCTGGGGTGTGATCGGGATTTTCGCGTTCCTGTTGCTCACCTTTTGGGGGACGAATCTGCTATCCACGCTGCATCATCCCTGACCATGCCCATCGTTGTCCTCGGACTCAGCCATCGCTCCTCGCCGGTCGCACTGCGCGAGCGCTTTGCCTTCGCCGAGGCTCGGATCCCAGCGACATTGGAATTACTCCGCGCCAATCGCCTCGCCGATGAAGCCGTAATTCTTTCCACGTGCAACCGCGTCGAGATTTACACAGCCACCGCGCTCGAACCTGCCCAGGCTTTCGCTGAACTGAAGAGCTTCCTCACCACCATCCACGAATATCGCGATCCGTTGACCGACGAAATCTACTGTTACGCCGAACCGCAAAGCGTGCAGCACCTGTTCAAGGTTGCTTCCGGCCTCGACTCGATGGTGCTCGGCGAAACAGAAATCCTCGGCCAGCTGAAGAAGGCTTACGATCTCGCATTGCAACA
>CAYWCK010000679.1:0-2171 GCA_964456685.1 uncultured Bifidobacteriaceae bacterium
TTTGAGCATCACCCACCAGTCGTTCACGCCGTTTTCCTCCAGCAACAGCATTTCGAACCCGCCGCCCGTCTTAAGGTTCTTGCCACGTAATCGTGCGGGGATTACACGCGAATTGTTCAGAACCAACACATCTCCGGCGCGCAAGTAGCCTGGCAGATCCCCAAAACGCCGATGCTCAATGCCTCCGGTCGGGCGATGCAGGACCAGCAGACGGGATTGGTCTCGTGCCGTCGCCGGATGCTGGGCAATCAGCTCCGGCGGCAGGTGAAAATCGAAGTCGCTCGTCCGCATTCTGACGAAGGTTAACAAGTTGGCGGTCGGGGGACAATTCAAGGTGGAATTTGCCGACCCAATTCGTGGTGTTTGTCGCTCCCGTTGGCCCCAATTCGCAGGGGTAATTCACCGTTGTGAATAAGTTGTGGAGAAATGTTATGGAATGCTGTTGACACAAAATGGGGGAGAGTGTTTAACAGTGTCGTGTTGTGGGGGAGAAAGGCAGTTCGCACTCCCGGTGAATAAGTCCGTCGGTTATGTCAAGCAGCGGAGCTATAGCGCAGGTTTACAATTCCACCTATCGCCATGGGGTGGATGAGAAGCGGCGCATCCAAGTTCCGGCAATGTGGCGGCCGGCTTCGGACAATTTTCAATTCACTTTGATCGTCTGGCCGCAGCGCACGGAAGGGCCGTGCTTGCGGGTGCTGCCGCCGAAGGAGATGGCGGAATTGATGGCCGCACTGGATGCGATGCCCAATGACGACCGCAACAAGACGATTTTGAAACGGATCATCGGCAGCGCGTCCACGCAGGTGACGCTCGACAAGGCGGGGCGCATTTGTGTGCCCGAGGAAATGGCAAGTGCGGCCGGGATTGAAGATGAGGTGACGCTCGTCGGCTTGCTTGACCGGTTCGAGATTTGGGATCCGCAGCGCTACGAGAAAGTCAAAGCGGCGGATGCCGTCATGGCGGCGGAAGCGTTCAAACTAATGGAATGAGCATGAGCTTGGGACGATTACTAGCAGCCGGAAAGAGTTTGATCGGCCTGGGTGGCCCGGGTCGGTATCGCGAGGACAAGCACGTGCGCTTGCCGAAATTCGTATCGCCGAAGAATCCGTTCGCCGCGGAGACGGACGCAGCTCAGGTCGAAGTAGCGGTTGAGGGAGCGTCGATCGAGGAGACTGCGAAACCGGTAGCGAAAGAAGAAAAGCCCGTGGCGGTCCCGTCAACGGCTGGCCCGGTGAAGTCGGTTGGTTGGATGGGAGCTTTGGGCGCCAAGTTGAATCCGCTTGGCCGGAAGTCCTCTTCGCCTGGCCCGGTGCGATCGCTGCGGCCGCAGCAGGGCGAGTTGTCGCTCGACATGGTCCAGGTGGTGCGCAACGACCTGCGGGATTCGGATTTCGAAGTCGCCAAAGCATCGGTCGTCAAGCCGGTATCGCCGGTTATGGCAATGACGGCCGAAAAATTGGAGCCGGTAGGCGCGGCGTGGAATCGCTTGGCAACCCGGTTTTTGGGTGAAGATCAGCCCTGAGCCACGGAATGGATAGTGCCCGAATTCGCTCACAAGCCGGTGATGCTGGCGGAAGTGCTGGCGGCGTTGCAGCCACAACCCGGCCGGCGATACGCGGACGGCACGTTGGGTGGGGCTGGGCACACGGCGGCCCTGCTGGCGGCGAGTTCGCCGACTGGATGGGTGTATGGCTGCGATCGCGATGGCGACGCACTGCGAGCGGCGCAGGATCGGCTGGCGGAATTCGCCGGCCGGTTTGAGTTGCGGCGCGGAAATTTTTCCGAGCTGGCGGATTGGGTGCCGGCCGGCAGTTGCGATGGTGTGTTGCTGGATTTGGGTGTGAGTTCACCGCAGCTGGATCGGGCGGAGCGCGGCTTCAGTTTTTCGCAGGATGGTCCGCTGGACATGCGGATGGATGTGCGGCAGGGGATGACCGCCGCCGAACTGGTGAACACGGCCAGTGTGGAAGAGCTGGCGCGGATTTTTTGGGAGCTGGCGGATGAGCGGGATTCGCGGCGGCTGGCCCGGGCGATCGTGATGGATCGCGAGAAGGTTCCGTTTCGGACAACGCGGCAATTGGCGGAATTGATCGAGCGCATTTCGCCGCGACGCGGCAAGACGCATCCAGCCACGAAGGTGTTTCAGGCCTTGCGCCTGGCGGTGAACG
>CAYWCK010000680.1:0-2169 GCA_964456685.1 uncultured Bifidobacteriaceae bacterium
CAACGGCGACAGCAGCACGGCGCCGACGCAGGTGTTTTCCGGCGACCCGACCGGCGGCACCGCGGCGATGCGCTGGGGTGATAATCTTTTTGCGCGGGGCAGCGGCACGAACACGCAACTGCTGCTCGACATGACCTATTTCGGCGCGACGGCGGGCACGAACGGCTTCGCTGCCATTTTGTCGCCGGCGAACGCGTTCATGACCAACTTCACGGCGCGCTGGTTCACCACGACGAATTTCGTCACGACCGTCGGACGCAGTGTGGAATTCGATCCCGCCAATAATGCAATCTGGCAGAAAACGCCGGGCGGAGCGCTGCTCAAAACCACGTATGATCCCGCCGTCAGTCTCGGCGGTACGCGCATTGCATCTGCGGCAGTGCTCGTGGCGACGAATTTCCCCGCCAGCCTGCTGGGTGTGGGGTTGGATGTGCTGCGCAATCTCGCGGCGGGAGTTTTTTCCAACAGCACGTCGACGGCGGATTCGGTGAACCTCTACGATCTGTCTGACTTGAGTGCGCCCGCGTTGCTCGGCCAATACGACTTCCCGACCAACCCACGCAACGCGAATGGCAATCGCATCTGTCAGACGTTTTTCAAAAACGATCTCGTATTCGCGTTGGATGCCAACAACGGCATTGCGGTATTTCGCGTGCTCGCTTCGCCTCCTGCCAACACCATCCGGTTGTTCAATTTTGCGCGGGCAGGCAATGGTGGATTTCAATTCGCCTACACCAACACCGGTGCGCAGAGTTATCGCGTTTTCGCTTCCTCAAACCTGCTGGATTGGGCCGCCATCGGAGCCGCGACGCAGAGTTCGCCCGGCCGATTTGAATTCGGCGATGGCTCGGCCGCGAATGCGGCGCGCCGTTTCTATCAATTGCGCGCCCCGTAACGAGCCGTTGTTCCTGCTCGACGCGCCGGGCGTTTCGCCGCTATTTTCCGCGCGCCTCCGCGGAGGATTTATGGACGAAATCTTAAAACTGTTGCAGACCAACGCGCTCGAATCGCGCGAGAACATCGCCAAATTGACCGGGCTTTCCGCCGCGGAAGTGGCGACGCGCATTGCCGATTACGAAAAGCGCGGCGTCATCCGCGGTTACCAGGCGGTGTTGAACGAGGACAAGCTGGATCTCGATACCGTCACGGCCGTCATCGAAGTGAAGGTCACGCCGCAACGCGAAGGTGGCTTCAATACGATCGCCGAGCGCATCAGCAAATTTCCCGAAGTCCGTTCCGCCTATCTGATGAGCGGCACGTATGACCTGCTGCTGTTCGTGGAAGGCCGCAATCTCCGGGAAGTCGCGTCGTTCGTCAGCGAACGGCTCTCGCCGCTCGAGGGCGTGCTGTCCACCTCCACACACTTCATGCTCAAGACTTACAAACGCCTCGGCGTGTTGATGCACCAGGATTCCTCCGATGAACGGCTTTCGGTTTCGCCGTGATCAGGAATCAGGCGCTTGCCACTCTTTGGTGGCGGAGTTAAGTTCGCGCCATGAGCGTTGAAGAAATTGAGCAACAAGCGTTGGCGCTTTCTGAACGCGAACGAGTTTCGTTGGTGACGCGATTGCTCGATACTCTCCCCCCCGCCGGAACGGACGTCTCGGATGAAGAGGTGGAGCGCCGTGAGCAGCAACTGGAAACCGGTGAAGTCACAGCGATCTCGCACCCGGAATTCGTCCGGCGCGTTCAGGCGGAACGCCGGCGATGAGGGCGGTTTATCACCCGGATGTTCAGCAGGATGTGTCGCGAATCCTGCGCCACTACGATGGCATCAACAACCGATTGGGCGACGAGTTTTGGGCTGAGTTCAACGCGTTCGTCGCAAAAGCCGCAACCAATCCCAGTCACATCCATTTCCAATCACCCGGTCATCGCCGGGTGAACCTTGAGCGCTTTCCGTATCACTTTCTCTTTCGCGAGATTCCGGGCGGCATTCGCATCACGGTGGTGCGGCATCACAGGGAGCATCCGTCGCGCGGCTTGTTCCGTCGCTAAATCGACATTCCAAACTCGACGCTGGCCCGGCGAATCATTACGTTCCGGCCCGCTGTTCAATCATGCAGAAGGACAATTCATCACTCCGTAATCGCATCAACACGGTGGTGCGGGACATCCCGCGCTCGGGCATTCGCGACTTCTTCGACATCGTTTCGACGATGAAGGACG
>CAYWCK010000681.1:0-2162 GCA_964456685.1 uncultured Bifidobacteriaceae bacterium
ATGGCCGCGCGCACGCCGCCGCACGTCACGAACTCGTCCTTGTTCAGACTCTTGCCGGTGACGCCCAGTTCGGTTTGAGAGATTTGACGCATCAACCGTAGCGAATGATCGCGCGTTAACGAGGCCCAACGCGACTCGACCGGCAAACCGGCCTGCGCCACCAACGCGGCCCAGAGCCTAGTGGGCAAGGGCGGCAGCGGCACATTGGTCACCGTTTTCGCGCCCTGGGTTTCGCGCCGGCGCTGAAATTCCTGCGCCAGCATGTCGGCCGATATTTCCGGTAGCCAGTTCACGGCGAGGGCAAAGCGGTAATCAACTGCATGCAATTTTCGTGCGCCCCAAGCCGAAAGCCGCAACACCGCCGGGCCGCTCAAACCCCAATGCGTCAGGAGCAGTGGTCCCCGTTCGCAGAGTTTAGCCGACGAGACTTTCACTTCCGCATCGGGGACGGAAACGCCCGCGAGCGCCCGCAACCAGTCGGCCTCAATGTGAAACGTGAACAGCGACGGCACTGGTTCAGCGAGCGTGTGGCCAAGCGCGAGCGCCAGTTGGCCCTGAGCAGCCGCGCGGCAACCGCCGGTCGCGAGCAGCACCCGATCCGCGACCAGGTGCTTGCCGTCTGTCAGTACGACTTCAAATGCATCCGTGTGCCGTCGGATTTCCGTCGCTCCGCGCGCCGGTTGCAAGCGCACACCTGCTTTCGTGGCCGCCAAGAGCAGGCAATCGATGATGGTTTGGGAGCGGTCGCTGACGGGGAACATGCGGCCATCGCTTTCGGCTTTCAACGCCACGCCGCGTGCCTCGAACCATGCCACCGTGTCGCGAGCGGAGAATTGTTGCAACGGACCGATCAATTCGTTTCCGCCGCGCGGATAACGCCGGGCCAGCTCCCGCGGCTCGAAGCAGGCGTGGGTTACGTTGCAGCGACCGCCTCCGGAGATGCGGACCTTGGCGAGGAATTGCGGCGCTTTCTCCAACACTGTCACTTCCGCGTTTGGATTTGCCTCCGCACAAGTGATGGCGGCGAACATGCCTGCCGCTCCGCCGCCAACTATGATGACTCGCCGCGATTTCAATCCGCGAACTTTAATGCTGGTGGATTCGAAAGTGGAGTTCGTTCTCCGAACGGGCTTGAGTTGCGGTGCGGAATCAAGGAATGAATCCGGTGTGAACCAGTTGCCTGCCGCTGAAATTGTTGGGCGTGTCTGTAGCCTGCTTTTGCTCTGTGGTCTCGCCTTTTGCGGGGGCTGTGGGTCGCCGACCAGTCCGTCCCCGCGCTCGTTCGCCGGCTACAAATTGGATTTTGCCACGCCGGTCGATGCAAAGCTTCAGGCCGACCTCGGAGAGATTGACGCGAGTTTGCGCGCGCGCCACGGAATGAGCGGCGACCAAGCCGCCGTGGGATTGCTCGACTTGCAATCCGGAAGGCTCGCCCTGATTCATCCCGACCGTGAAGAATACGCGGCCAGCGTTGCGAAGATCGGCATCTTGCTCGCGTATTTTCAACTACACCCGGCGGTCGCCACCAATCTTGAACCCCAGGTGCGCCATGAACTGGGGTTGATGGCAAAAATTTCGAGCAACGAAATGGCTGCCAAGTATTCGCGTGCTCTTGGGCTGGCGCAAATTCAAGCCGTCCTGAGCACGCAGGGCTTTTACGACGCCAGTCACGGCGGCGGCATCTGGGTGGGCAAGCATTACGGCGCCGGCGGCGAGCGGGTTGGCAGTCCGGTGGCCGACAATTCCCACGCGGCGACCGTGCGCCAGTTGCTGCGCTACTTTCTTTTGCTGGAGCAGGGGAAGCTGGTTTCCCCGGCCGCATCAAAAGCGATGCGTGAGATTTTTGAGTCGCCAGAACTGCCCCACGATCAGATCAAGTTTGTGAAGGGGCTGGCTGGGCGCGATGTTCGAACCATCCGCAAGTGGGGCACGTGGCAGGATTGGCGGCACGATTGCGCTGTGGTCACGGGCGGGGGCCGGCATTACATCCTCGCGGCGTTGACACGGCATCCGCAGGGCGACGCCTACCTGGAAGAACTCGCACGCGCGGTGGACGATCTCCTGATGGCAAAGCGCTGAATACCCCCTGGCAAAAGGCTGCGCCTCAAGCTTTGAGGTTCGCGGCCTTCGTGCGGGTAGTGCGCAGGTGATGCCGGAATTCG
>CAYWCK010000682.1:0-2158 GCA_964456685.1 uncultured Bifidobacteriaceae bacterium
GAGCGTCGGCCACCTGGGCATCGACCCACTCCTCCAAAGTCATCGGCGTCACGCCATCGCGGCCATAACGCACCGTGCTGCCATCGGCCTCAAACGCACGCGGCGCACCGTTCACCAGCTTGAACACGAGACGTGCGCGAGCGGTGATGTCCGGGATGGCAGTCGGCCGCAGCCCGCGCTTCGTGGCGGCAGTGAGAACGCCTTGATCAATCTGAATCGCGGTCAGCCGCGACGTCAGCGCATCGCGCTCACCAGTGACGGTGGAAAGCTGCTTCTCCAAATCCGCCTTCAACGACTTGATGCGGTTCTCGACGACCTTGTCCACTTCGCCGGCCTTGATCTGGTGTTGCTCTTCGAGCTTTCGCTTCTCATCCGCCAGCTTGCGGAACTCCTCGGGATCAACACCCGCGAAGCGTGCGTTCAAATCCTCCAGTTGCTTCCGCAACTCGACGTTGTGATTGCGCATCTCATCAGCCTTGGCCTTGTCCGTCGCTCCCTCAGCATCCAACACAAACGCACCATCGCGCTCGACGTAGAGCGCCGCATGTTCCGCCGGAATCTCCTCCCGCGATTTGAATTTGAATTTCAGTGCCATAAATTTTCGTTGGTAGGGCGACGCACTCCGTGCGCGCCGTTCTCATTTCAAAATCCGTGTTTCATCCGTGCCACGATTCAACGATTCAACGATTTCACTGCCCCACCGCCCCCGCCTCCGGCGTCGCCACCTGGTTCGTCACCTTGCCGCTATCCACCAATTGCGATTCCTCCACGTTCGTGCGACCGGCGGGCAATACTTCACCCTTGCGGAACAACTCAAACATCGTCTCGCGACTCATCGCGCCGGCCTGCCACGCCGCCACCACGGCGGTCATCTCGTCGCTCGACATGCCGCGCGCCGTGAAGTCCGTGTTGAGTTGAACAAGCACCTTGTCTTCGCCAATGGCTTCCGGCGTTTCCTCCGTGGAGTTCCACCAATAGACCCAACGCAACATCTGCGTCAGCGAATCACTCACCGACAACGACACGGTCGAGAGCACGGAGTTCTCACCCGACTGGCGCAGTTCGATGGCTTCCGCCGTTTCACCCACGCGCTTTTGCGCTTCGAGCATTCGCGTGCCGAGCACAGCCATCAGCCGTTCATCACGATCCATCGCGCGCTCAAACGTCGTCAGGCCCTGACCAGTGAACTCAAGAAATCCAGCCGTCGCCCCGGGAGTTTCCGAAACCCAAGCCGTCGAAGAACCAATGCGCAGCGCCGCCGATTTGTCGAAGCCGCTCACCCACGCAGTCGGCAAAGCGGTGAAATGCAGGCCGTGCTTGTAGTCCGCATCAAGGCGGTAGTGATCCAGGTTCACCGCGATGATGTCGCCGAGCGGCAACTTGTCCACGAGCGGCAACGAATGCCGCGGGCCATGGAACACAAACGGAATCAGCGGCAACGCTTGCCCCAACCGCAGCGGCGTGCGTGTCGCGACCAGAACCCATTCGGATTTGCGCCGATCCTTGCTCGTGCGCTTCTGCCAGATTTCCACCTGGTAGGACCACGAAGGCTTCATCCCGTCGCCCTTGGCGAGTGCCTTGACGAGTCGCAACACCCGCAGTTGTTCCACGGGCTTCACGACAAACGGGTCATCGGCTTCGATCTGCTCAGCCGTTTCCTCGAGCACCAGCAGCGTGAGGACGTTGCGCCCATTCACGCGCTCGGTGCGCCAGTTCAAAATCTGTTCCGCAGAATAGAGAACCGCATAGGCGCGTTGCTCGACTTCATCTTCCCAATCAATCAGCGTGCCCGCGCGACCCACGGCGATAACCTCGGTGACAACGTTCTTCGCATACGCTGCCAGTGTCGTGCCGAGCATGTCGGCATCATCCGCGAAGTTTGCCAGCGCCTTGCCGACACCGCTCGACGGCTCAGGCAATTTCACCGTCGCTTCCCGGCGCAAAATCAAACCCACAAAACCATCGGCAGTTCGCGCCGTGGCATTGAAAAACGACGCGCGTGCGCGATAGGCTTTGTATTCGTCATCACTTTGGGAATCCAACTTCGGCAGGTAGCGCACACCGGCGAACTTCACCGCGTCTTCACCGGCGAATACATCGCGCGCGCGCGACCAGGCGTTGAGGTTCGCATCGTAATCGCTGTGGGTGGCATTGACTC
>CAYWCK010000683.1:0-2155 GCA_964456685.1 uncultured Bifidobacteriaceae bacterium
GCGGCTGGAAGCCGACTCCGGACAGCGCGAGTGACGCTGAACGAGGTTTAGCCAGCCAGTCCATAAAGCCGGGCTTGGAATGGCCCAGCTTTGAGAGGTCTTTACGCGGCGACTGTCAGCTTGCTGAGTTTAACAAGCCAGTTGGACCAGGCAGACCAAGCCACAGCTAGCGTACAGCTGAGCGAACCACTTTTAATTCATCCATCTGTGCCTCCGCGAGTGCGCCGATCGGCGCTTTTTGGTCATCCCAGTTTGGCCCCATGTCGAAAGTAATCGCGCCACCTTGTGCCACCACCTCTCGACTCCAATCGGCCCACTTGGCGGCCGGATACCGGGTGTCCCGCTGCCCCCAATTGGAGCCAAGGTAAGTCAGCGCGTGCCATTGGGAGCCAGCCAGCCAGCGCGCCGCAGGAACAATTTCAAAAGGCTCGTTGAGTTCACCGGCGGTGTAATCCTCAGCCTGAGTGTAGCGGACCACCTTGACCCCAGGATTGAAAGTGATGATGGCGTTTCGATAACCGTGCTTGACTGCTGCCGCGTAAACTTGGGCGATGGCTTCGTTGAACTGAATGTGCTCATAACCACCATCGAACCACCAACCAGCCACCTTGTCCCCGTAACGATCGGACCACTCCTGGATCACCTCGGCCCACTTGTGCGCAAAGGCCAGGTCAAGTGGCTGATCCTGGTTACCTTCGGGCAGACCAAAAGCCTTCTGGGCTCGTGCATCCTGGTTTGGCACCTGGCAAGGAAGGTAGAGCATCAACTTGATTCCGCGGCGTTGTAGGACACGGTGAAGGTCGAGCGGCAGATCGCGCACGGAACACCGTTCCCCGGCCTTGTAGCCAGTCCAACGATCGTACGCCGCATTGGGTGAATTGAAGTAGCCGGAGTTTTGCCCAAGCGTCAGGACGAAATATTTTGCACCGACGATCTCCAACTGTTGGGCCAGGTTCTCGACGTCGAAGTCTTTTACCCGGTTGAGTTGTTGGGAATCACCCGGCAGGAAATGCATGAACACTCCGTAGCGCGCCGCGCTCAGCCAATCCGTATTGGAGTTATTGATTGTCGCCGGCTTGTTGCAACCAACAACCAGCAGCGAAATTGCCGCGACACGACAGAGCATTGCATTCATTGACGAGGGTTTAGAGATTTGCCGTGCATGCGTCAACCCGAAGTCGTGGCCGAAACGCTGGCCGGTGGCTCAGGTGAAGGGCATTCGCGACTTCAAGGCCGCGCTGGCGCAATGACGGTTGCCCCTCCTCCGCCAAGCATGGCAGCACCCCTGCGGCGCTTTCTGTTTGGGCAGCAGCAACGACCCGCACGAGAAATACGCCAGCCACCCCGCCGCGTAATTCAAAGCCGCTTGTGCCATAACATTTCACCTCCTTTCAGCAGTGGAATGATTGATCAGGCATTCGAGGCTTTTGGGATTCGCGCCTGAGTCGTCGGGTTGATTTGCTGCTCTATTTTGTTTGGTCTCATTTTGTTGCAGAGTTCATCGGTTGTGTTGCCAGTGATCACTCAGCGCAACTTTACCAGGATTGCTTCGGCCAGATAGGGACACGGTTGCAACATTTCGTCCCGCGCAATTGAAATCCAAATCCCTTCGCGACTCCTCCCACAACCATGACGTCCCGCCGCTGATTCCACCTATTTGCGGCGAGATAATTCCTCCTGTTGAGCGCATTCGAAATCTTCCAAAGCTGGCAGCTTCACTTGGGCTTTTTTTGCATACGCGCGATGCACGGCCTTGCTGTTGTGCCCCAACGCTTCCTGGGCGAATCTTTCCGGATAACCGGCGGTTTTGGCCCGTTCCGCCCACGCATACCGATAGCTATGTAAGGACACGCCTTCAATCTTGAGGCCCCGGCAGCGTTGTCGGAATTCCGTGGCCCGATCGCCGGTACGAACGCGACTCAAATAGGGGAACAGCGGACCTTCTCCCGGCAGATCAGCGAGCAGATTTAGTCCTTGCTTGCCGAGGTGAATGACGACGGGCACGCCCGTTTTACGTCGCTGGTAACTCACCGTGCCGGCCTCCCAGTCAACATCGCTCGCCACCAGGTTTGCAATGTCGCCCTGGCTGGCGCCCAAATGCCAGCAGAGTTGGTAAAACGCTTTGCGCTCGGGATTCTTCTCCGCGGCCAGGATC
>CAYWCK010000684.1:0-2154 GCA_964456685.1 uncultured Bifidobacteriaceae bacterium
TCCGCCTCCGCCGGCCGAGGATGGTTTCGATTGGATTCAACTCACCTCCGGCGAGTGGCTGAAGGGGCGGATCAAATCATTGCAGGACGAAAAGCTGGAGTTCGACAGCGAAGAGTTGGACTTACACACCTTCGATTGGGACAAAATCAGCGCGGTACGCTCCCCCCGCCTCCTCAGCGTGCGCATTGAGAAACTGAAGCCTTTCGACGGCACGATTCTCGTCACCAAGAGCGAGGTGCAGGTTTTCACGCCCGAGGCGACGAATACTTATCCCCGCGCCGAGTTGCTCGCCATCACCCCGACGGGCAATCGCGAAATGGATAAGTGGACAGGCAAGATTTCGGTGGGCGTGAGTTTTCGCGCGGGCAATACACGGCAGACAGACGTGAATGCTTTTGCCGCCGTGCAGCGCCGGACCCCGGACACCCGGCTCAGCCTCGACCTCTCCGCCAATTACGGAAAAATCAACGGCACGGACGTCGAAGAAAATTACCGTCTCAGCGGCCAGTTTGACTATTTCCTGTCGCGAAGACTGTTTGTTCGTATCCCGGACGTGGAATATTTCCGCGATCCGTTTCAGAACCTCGAACATCGGTTGCAGTTTGGCGTGGGTGTGGGTTACGACCTCATCAAGACCCCGCGCACGGAATGGAACGTGACGCTCAGCCCGTCCTGGCAGCGTAATTGGTATGTCCCCGGTACCAGCGGGGAATCCGTCGCGGACTCAGTCGCCGGAGTGCTGGATACGCATTTCGACACTGAACTCACGAAGCGGCTGGATTGGATATTCGAATACCGCGGTGTGCTCAGCCGCAAGGAAACGGGCAACGACACGCACTATGCGAAGACGTCGCTGGAATTTGAAATTCACAAACGCCTGAAGCTGGACCTCACTTTCGAATGGGAGCGCATCAGCAATCCGCAGGCTTCCGGAACGACCGAGCCCGAGCCGGATGATTTGCGGCTCATCACCTCGGTTGGAATAGATTTTTAAGGAAACCATCGTGCATCTTTCCCGCTTAAAATTTCCGTACGCATTGGGGCTCGGTTTGCTGCTTTCACTCACCGCATGTCGCGTCGTTCAAGAAACGGCCAGCCTGCCGGGCAAAACCGTCGCCGTCGTCACGGGTGGGGGAAAGAAGAAGGCAGACGCGATTGATCCGATCGAATTGCAGCAAACGCTGTTGCGGCTGGCCGACGAATTCACGGCGCGCACGACCATCGGCATCGAGAAACTTCGCCGCAGCACCAACGTGCTGGATCCGGCCGAAGCCCTCCAATGGAAGATTGCCCTGGTCACCGAAACTTGCGCCATCGCTTCCGGTCCGAATCCGTACGCCAACGTGCTCGACATGACGGTCTTCGTCACCGTCTCCCGGGCAGCGATCGAGACGCACTGGAAACCAAACGTTTTTGGCAACTCGGCGGACCCGTTGTTGGAAAGTTGCCGCAGTTCGGAAACCAACGTCTGGCGGCTCGCCAACAAGATGCTCACGCCCGAGCACCGGAACGAACTTCGTGCCGCCATCGAGGCGTGGCGACAGGAGAACCCGCTGCCCGAGGGAGTGCTCGCCGCGCGGGCCGTTGGTTTTGCGTCGCAGGTTTCCAAGTCGGGCAAGACCGATCCGGCCAAACCCGGCAGCGTTTTCAGTTTGCTCATGCTGGACCCGCTGGCCGGCATGGACCCAGCCGTGCGCGAGATCGCCCAGTCACGGCTGTTTGCCGAGCGCGCCTTCTACGTTTCGCAGAAAATGCCAACGATCCTGCGCTGGCAGACGGAACTGCTGACCGTGAATGCCACGCGCAATCCTGCCATCCAGCAACTCCTCAGCAACTCCACCCAGCTGGCTACCGTAGCCGATCGCTTCGCCGGTGTGGCCGAGCAGTTGCCCAAGCTCGTCAACGACCAACGTCAGGCGGGCATTCAACAGATCCTCGAAGGCGTCGCGTCCGAACGCACGAACCTGATCGCGACGCTCGCGGCGGATGAAATTAAATTGCGCGCCACCCTCGTGGAACTGCGACAGACGCTGGATGCGGGAACGGAATTGGTTAAATCGTCCGACACCGCGATGAAGACGGCGGATGGCTTTCTGCGTCGCTTCGACCCCGGCACCAACGTTCGCTTCACCGGGTCGGCGCTGCAGATCGACC
>CAYWCK010000685.1:0-2153 GCA_964456685.1 uncultured Bifidobacteriaceae bacterium
ACTGCGAGCGAATCGCCGACTGCTAAGACCGTAATCGGGTAATTGTTTGAGTAAGCAATCCAGTTCGGCAGGGCGACCAGTTGACCAGAGTCCGGTGAGAGATTGGTCCGCACGTTCAAGTTGGTCAGCCCCGCCGCATTGCCGGTAAAAATGCCGGTGAAGGTATTCGAGGGATTGCTGAACTGGACCGCGCCGGTGAAAACTTGATTGCTGCTGTCCAACCGCGCGACCGCCGACGGTAACTGGCCCAGCGCCACGGCGCCGCTGAAATTGGCGGCGCGGAATGCGTACGGGGTGGGGCGAAGCAATTGCCGCGGGGATAAGACAGTGAAGGCATCCGTGCTGCTGCCCGCCCGCACCCGGATTTCCAACCATCGCTGGGCACCGTCCAACGCGGCGGCACCAGGGTCGAGCAGCGCTGAGAACAAGCCGTTCGTCACCGCCACGTCTTCGACGCTCGTGGCTTCACCCACAGCGCTGCCGTTGCTCGCCGCATCGAACAAGAGGAATTGGAAATCGAACACGCCGTTGGCGGGTGCGCCGCCACTTTGCAGTTGCCCTTGGTAAGTGAACGCCGACGTTTGGGCGAAGGCGGTGGTGAAATTTCCGATGCACACCAGGAACGCAAATGTGCAGAACAGCTTGATGGTGCGGAATGGCATCGAGTGTTAGTGGTTTATGTTGGTTGAACAGCCAACCAACGCCTGCCCCGATTATGTTGAGCGCCGCTATCGGTTCAAGCTTTGCCGGCACGACCAAAAGTCAGCGTCCAAGTGCTGGGCCAGGGCAGTTCCCGTGATGATCTGCATGACGGGGCCGAGAATCATGTTGGTATTGGGAAGGGCGCCGACGGAAAGTTGAACTTCGGTGCTGCCATTAAGCGATCCGTAAAGACGTCCCCCCGCGCTGTCCCACCTTAGCCGGGCCTTGAGCCAGACGTTGGGCTGCGCGGCAACGCCGGTGTCCACCCAGGCCGCTGCCCCATTGGCGGCGCTTCGGGCGTGCAGATACCAGCGGGATCCGTTTGTGCAGAGGAGGAACGCGCCGCCGTTGTTGAAAACAAGTCCGGCGCCGGAGTTGACGACCACGGGAGCGGTGCAGGGCGTCGAAAGACCAACGATGATATCCGTCAAGTTGGTGGCGCTCGCCCGAATGATCCAGGTCGCGTCCCAACTGCCATCCGCAGCCACAAGGCCCGCGAGGTTGACCGTCAGGCCGAGACCGAAGCCGGAAAAGCTGTTGCTCGCAGCCGCCGTGCTGGCGCGAAAGATTCCGGGATGTCCGGCTTCCGAGAGGATTGCAGCTGGCATCGAATTACCGCCGCTGAGGTTGCGCCAGCCGAGTTCACCCACTTGATACGCCACATTGCCGCCGCCGAAAAACTCCTCGCGCAAGGAAAAGCTCGTGTCCGTGGCGGTATCCACACGCAAGGTTGTGCCATCCCAGGTCAGACCATTCAGGTTGGCGCCGACCTGACGCCCGTTTGAATCAACGCCGATGATTTTGCCGGCGAGCGCCGTATTGGTGATGTTGCCATTGAATTTTGCCGGGCCGAAGAACTCCCACCAATTGGTGTGCATGATGGCGACGGTGTTGGAGTAGAAAGTGTTTCGTCCGTTCTGGGCAAAACCGCCGGTGACAAATTCCGGCGTCAGGGATTGAAACCAAAGTTCGCCCTGACGGCTGCCGGTGCTGGGCGAGGCGTAGGCATTGATGCCCGCAGTGACGCCGAGAATTCCGGGGCCGATCTGATAATGATTGGTGTTGGCGTCGGTGCCGTCCGCCCGAAAGATCAGCGGAGTTGAGAACCCTACGTTGTCGGCGGTCTCGTACTCACTCAAGGTTACGCCGCGAGTCCAGTTGATCTCCACCTGCGACGCGGCATCTTCATTCCCGAGCATCAGCGTCCCGACACCCTGGCCGTAGCCGGGCTCGATCCGCAAGTTGGGCGAAGTCATCAGTAACCAGGTGCGGAAGGGCGAGGCGGAATGTCCGCCCCAGTTCTCAAAAACGCGCAGCGAAGCCAGGGGCGTGTAACCGCTGTCCAACGGCATCGGTGTGTACGCGGAGGCCCAGTTCAATCCGCCGCCGCGCGGATTGATGTTCCACCAATCCGCCGGGCGGAGCCAAACAGCACCGTCACTCAAAATGAT
>CAYWCK010000686.1:0-2144 GCA_964456685.1 uncultured Bifidobacteriaceae bacterium
CCTATTGCTCCGGCATCCTCAGCGCCGATGGCCATCAATGGGCCGACACCGGCATGGCGACGGATTACATGGAGAAATCTTTCGCGGGTTTTCCGCGCAGTTACCCCGACGGCATGGAAGACGACGATGTGGACGCGCTGGCTTATTCGCCGGCGGGTTTCATCTGGGATAACGCCCTTGCGGGTGGCAAAAGCCTGCGGATCTATGGCGAATTCGCCGCCACGGAAAAACGCTGGAGCGATCCCAGCCGGAAGGGCGAAATCAACTTCACCGAGCACTGGCAGGACTTCACCAACGGCGGCGGCGCGCTCCGCATTTGGAGCCGGCCCACCATCGAGTCCATCCGCCCCCACCTCTGCACCAACACGGTCGGCTGGGACATGGACATCCCGGATGTCTTCCGCGCCCGCGAGTTCATCAAGGAACTGCGCGAATACGAGAAGAACGGCAACCTGCCAAATTTCATCGTCATCTGCCTGCCCAACGACCACACCAGCGGTACCAAGGCCGGCAAACCCTCGCCCGGCGCGCAGGTGGCCGACAACGATCTCGCGTTCGGGCAGATCGTCGAGGCGTTGAGCAAGGGGCCGTTCTGGAAGGAGACCTGCATCTTCGCGATCGAGGATGATCCGCAAGCCGGCTGGGATCACGTGAGCGGTTACCGCACGACCGCCTACGTCATCAGCCCGTACACGAAACGCGGCGCGGTCATCAGCACGCAATACAACCAGACGAGTTTGCTGCGCACCATGGAACTCATGCTCGGCTTGCCGCCCATGAACCAGCTCGACGCCACGGCCACCCCGATGACCGATTGTTTCCTGCCGCCGGGCGCGCCGCCGGATTTGCGCCCGTACGCGGCGGTGCCGAACCGCGTGCCGCTCGACGAGTTGAATCCCGAGCCGAAGAAAATCAGCAACGCAACCCTGCGGAAGAATGCCCAACTCTCCGCCCGCCTCCCGCTCGACAAGGTGGATGCCTGCCCGGAGGACGTCTTCAACCGCATCCTCTGGACCGCCATGAAAGGGCCGGATGTGCCGTATCCCACCTGGGCGGTGAAGGCGGATGCGGATGCGGATTGAGCCTTCGCGTGGAACTCCAAATGCCAGCGGGTCTTTCGGAAGGTTACACGAGCAAAGCGCAACAGGCGCGCGTCGTTACCGAGGCTTGGGGACGCGAAGAACTCTATTGCGTGAATTGTGATTCAGAAACACTTGCCGGAACGCCGACAAATAGGCGCGCGATTGATTTCGTTTGCCCGCGTTGTGATGCCCCTTTTCAACTCAAGGCGAAAAATGGCAAAATTGGGGCAACGATTGGCGACGGCGCGTTTGCAGCAATGATGGCAGCAATTCGCAACGATCGAACACCGAATTTGCTGTTGCTGCGGTATAACTTGCCAGCATGGCGGGTGCTTGATCTCACCTTAATTCCGCACTTTGCATTTCCCGAGTCAGCGGTTATCAAACGCAAGCCGCTGGCAGCCACCGCGCGGCGGGCTGGTTGGGTTGGCTGCAATATTGATCTTCGGCGCATCGCACCTGATGCCCGTATTCCTTTAGTAACTTGCGGCGTTGCTCAAACCGCCACATCAGTCCGAGCGAATTTCGCACGACTAAAACCACTGCGCGAAATCAAGTCTCCGCAGCGGGGCTGGACGCTAGACGTACTTAACGCTGTCCGTCGCCTTGGTGTCTCTGAGTTCACCACAGCCGATGCCTACGTGTTCGCCAAAGAACTGGAGCGACTGCATCCCGACAATCGGCACGTGAACGACAAGATTCGTCAGCAGCTTCAAGTTTTGCGTGATGCCGGTTTGTTAATTCACGCGGAGCGCGGGCTTTGGCGCTTGCCATGAACCCACCTCCCAACGCGAAGCAAATTGGTCACCGGGCGTCGGGCGCCGTGGCGTGGCGACTTCACGTTTCGGCCAACTAGCCACACTTGAGCCGGATTCTCGCGGAGAAGCGCGCCCGGAGTTGAAGAAGTCTGGGTGAATGGTTGGTTTCGGTTTCTTGATCCGTGTTGGATCTGTGTCCATCGGTGGCCCGCTGCCAGATTTTCTTTCGTTGCAATCCCCGCGCCGCCGTCCCATGCTAAGCGCGTAATTTAATCGAGTCCCATAAAGGGGCTGTCGTCGCATT
>CAYWCK010000687.1:0-2128 GCA_964456685.1 uncultured Bifidobacteriaceae bacterium
CTTGATGCACCTTCTTCCCCGCCACCTGGTCAATGGGTTTCACATTGTCCACCGTATGCGGGCAGGCGATCTGCGGAATGAGTTGCGAGACGCTGATCTCGATGACCTGTTCGTAAACCGCGTCCGCATCGGGTCGAACGAGCTCAACCGGTTCCGTCACGCCGGCTTCTTCGCTCAAGTATCGCGCCGTTTCTTCATCGGCCGGTACAATTCCCGCCGTCGCGCCCGCTTCGACTGCCATGTTGCAGAGAACCAGGCGACCGGCGGTGGACATTGCCCGAATCGTCTCGCCGTGGAACTCCAGCACCTTGAAGTTCGCTCCCTGAGCCGAAATCCTGCCGATGAGATGCAGGATCAAATCTTTCGCGCCCACAAATTTTTTGAAGCGGCCTGTCACCACGACCTTGAGTGTCGCCGGCACCTCGATGTTCACCGCCACGCCCAGCGCCCAGACGCTGGCCATCTCGGTTGCGCCGACGCCAAAGGCGAATGCGCCCAGCGCACCGTGGCTGGTGGTGTGGGAATCCGTCCCCACGATGACCGCGCCCGGTCGCACGTAGCCGCTTTCGGGTAAAACCTGGTGGCAGATGCCGCCGACATCGCCGCGGATGTCATGGAACTTGGTCACGGTTTGCGCGCCGACAAACTCGCGGACTTTCTTCTGGTTGGACGCGGTCTTGGCGGATTCCGCGGGGACGCGATGGTCGAAGATCACCGCCACCCGGCTGGGATCCCAGATTCGCGGGGTGCGATTCGTGCCTTTGTAGATTTCGTTAAACTGGTTGATGACGAGCGCGGCGTTCTCGTGGGACATCGCGAGGTCCACCGCGGGTTCGACCACGTCGCCGACCTTGACCGCCGGCAGGCCGGACGCGCGGGCCAGGATTTTTTCAACAACGGTCATGCTCATGGCAGATTCCTTTCGCGGGCTAGCCGACGATTTTCGCCGTGCCCTTGTATTTTTCCTCCAGGCGCGGTTGCGGCAGATACTGGTCTTCCAGCTGCTTGTAATCCTTCAGGCCCACAAAATCAGTGAAGCCTTCGAAGGTGGAAATCCATTGCGTCTGCCCGGGCAAAATTCCCGTCGGCGACGCCCGCAGGGCCCGGAAGAAATCCGTCAGCGCCTTGTGGGCGACCATGCACGAAGCCACCGGAATGGAGACGCGGCCCACGCCCAGCTTCGCCAGTTCCGGCAACGGCACGAGTTCCGTCTTCATGCCGGAGATGGCATCCATGAGGTTTACCGAGAGCGGTCCATTGAGCCGGGTCACGGCCGTTTCAATATCGGCGCGCGTCTTGATGCCGTCGATGAAGCCCAGGTCCGCGCCGTTCGCGAGGTAGAGATTGCAACGGCGAATGGCCTCATCGAGACCGTGAACCGCGAACGCATCGGTGCGGGCATTGATGATGAAATCCTTGTCGAGCCGGTCGCGCACGTCGGCGCAGGCGCGAATCTTGCCCGCCATTTCCTCGGCGCTGATGACTTCCTTGCCGCTCATGTGGCCGCAGCGCTTCGGAAAAACCTGGTCTTCGAGATTCATGCCCGCCACGCCCATGGCGATGAGCCGCTCCGTGATCCACGCTGCGTTGACGGCATTGCCGCCCCCGGTGTCCACGTCCGCCATCACCGGAATATTCACGGCCTGCACGATGTTCCAGGTCAAATCGAGCACGTCCTTCATTTGCACGAGCCCCACGTCCGGTTTGCCCAGCAGCGAAGCGGCCAGCCCGTAACCGGAAATCTGGATCGCTTCAAAACCGCATGCGGCGATGACTTTGGCGCTCATGGCGTCGTGGCAGCCCGGCACGGCAACGGCCCGACGCGCCATGATGGCCTGGCGGAGAACAGTGGTGGTTTTCATGCGTCCTTCCTCGTGGTTCAAAGCTTCGCTGCAATCGCCTTCGCCAGGTCGAGCGTGGAATCCTTGCCGCCCATGTCGTAGGTGCGGACCTTGCCTTCCTGGATGACCGCCGCCACCGCTCCTTCGAGCGCGTTGCCCTTGCTCGTTTCCCCGAGCCAGTCGAGCATCATCTTCGCAGCGAGGATGGTGGCGATGGGGTTGACCTTGTATTGGCCGGCGTATTTCGGCGCGGAGCCGTGCGTGGGCTCGAACACCGCCAGCTTCTG
>CAYWCK010000688.1:0-2114 GCA_964456685.1 uncultured Bifidobacteriaceae bacterium
CGATTTTGCTTTTCTTAAAGCCGGTGGTGTTGACGTTGGCGAGGTTGTTGGAGATGACGTCGAGGTTCATCTGCTGGGATTGCATGCCAGCGGCGGCGGAGTAGAGGGCGCGGAGCATAGGTCGGGGTCAGGGTGGCTCAGGTGTGGCCGAGTTCGGTGATGACTTTGCCGAGGCGGTCGTCTTGCATGGAGAGGACGCGTTGGTTGGCTTCGAACATGCGCATGGCGTTGATGAGTTCGCTCATTTCGATGGTGGGGGTGGTGTTGGCGCCTTCGAGGTAGGCCTGGCGGACGGAGGTTTGTTTGGCGTCCTCGGCGAGCATGTCGGGTTGTTGGTTGATGAAACAGCCGGGGCCGGCGGAGGTGAGTTTGCCGGGGTCTTTGAATTCGACGATGTGGAGTTTGCCGCGGGTTTCCGTGCCTTGGGTGATGGTGCCGTCGGTGCCGACGGTGATGGGCAGGGCGTTGTTGGGGTCGAATTGGACGGGGCCGCCGTTGGTGAGGACGAGGTGGCCTTGTTTGTTGGTGAGCTGGCCCTGGCCGTTGAGGCGGAATTCGCCGTCGCGGGTGTAGGCATGGGTGCCATCGGGGAGTTGCACTTCGAAGAAGCCGGTGCCTTCGAGGGCGAAATCGAATTTGTTGCCGGTGGGGCGCAACTGGCCCTGGATGAAGCTGGTGGAGGGGATGGCGGCGGGCAGGCGAAAACGACCATACCCGCCACCATTCAGAGCGGCGGGCAAGCCGGCTTCTACTGCGGCGAAAGAGATGTAATTTTTGCGCGCGCCGGGAACGGAACTGCTGCCCAGGTTTTCCGTGATCAGCTCCTGCCAACGCTCGTGAGCGTTCATGGCGGCGGCGGCTTGATAGAGACTCACGTTCATTTCCGAGGGTGTTTAGCACTGGATATGCCACGGGCAAAAACCGACCTTTTCGCGGCGAAATCCGGGTGGGAAACCGGGAAGCTGGCAAAACCTTCCCCCAAACCGTTGCAGAAATTGCCGGGAGAACCTGCGCTCAGTAAACGCAGCCCAGCTCGATGATGCGGCCACAGGTGCATTCGATCTGAATGGCGGTGATCCGTTCGCCCTCGCGCTGGAGGGAAATCTTCGGCTCGCAGGCCGGGGACTGGTGCGTCGGGGCGACGGTGGATTTTTCGACTACGGGCTGCAAAGTCTGCGCCTGATCCGTCTGACTGAGAACGGTCACTTGAAAATCGCCGCGGCTCCGCGGCGACGTCGCGGCGGCCTGCAGCGGGACAAACTTCTCTGCGCGCGACTCATTCATCAAAGATTACTCAGGTCACCTTGGGATTGTTGTTCACCTGCACCTTGAGCAGCACGGTGACGCGGCGATTCGCCGCATCCGTGGCGGCGTGATCCCGCAACGGTTGCGTGTCGGCAAAGCCGGAAACCTTGATGACCTGCTCGGTGACGACGCCGTTTTCCAACAGCAGGCGGCGGGCGGCATTGGCCCGCTCGGTGGAAAGTTCCCACTTCCCGTGCGTCTCACGGCCGGTCTGGTTTTGAGATTCGGTGTGGCCCTCCAACTCCAGGCGGAAAGTTTTGTAGCGGGAGATTTCCCAAGCCAGGGTGGAAAAAACCCAACTGCCGTACTTCGTGAACCGGTCGGTATCCGTTTCGAAGATCGGTTTCTGCGTGCGGTCAAAAACATTGATGCGCAGACCGTCGGGCGTCAACTCCATCTGGATCGTCTGCTCCATCTCCTCGGTTTGCTGCAACATTTTCGCGATGTCTTCACTGATATGGCGGAGCATTTCCATCTCGACGGCGTTCTGCGACGAGAATTTTCCCGAGGCCTGGCCGGACGACGAGGTGGTGTCCTTGTTGGGAATGATGCCCGTGGATTCCTTGTTGACGGCGGAGAAGGGATTGCGGAACGCGCGTTCGATGGCTTCCTTGATCTTCGTATCCTGCGCGGTGAGCCAGAGGCAAAGGAAGAGTGCCATCATGGCCGTGACGAAATCCGCGTAGGCGACCTTCCACGCGCCGCCGTGATGACCGTGCTTTTTACTCATGGCCGCAAATTATTTTCCCTGTGTCTTGAGGGACTTGAGCATCTGCTCCAATTCCTCCGCGGACGGCCGGATGTCCGTG
>CAYWCK010000689.1:0-2113 GCA_964456685.1 uncultured Bifidobacteriaceae bacterium
GATCGAAGCTGGGCCATCATCGAGCCGAAGGAGTCCCAGAAGTTCGACAAGAAAATTGATACCAGCGGTTTTGAGGCGACGATTGATCCGCCGGCGGAATGGCGGCAAATCTTCACCGACTGTTGGCGGCTGGAGCGGGATATGTTTTACGATCCCGGGCTGCACGGTGTGGATTGGAAGGGCATGCGCGAACGCTACGGCAAGTTGCTGGACGATGCCGTGACGCGCTGGGATGTCGCGTTCGTCATCGGCGAACTCATCTCGGAACTGAATGCTTCCCACACCTACCGCAGCGGCGGTGACACCGAACGCAGCGCGGAGCGCGGCGTGGGTTATCTCGGTTGCGATTTTGCGCTGACCAACGGCGCTTACCGCATCGCCCGAATCATCGATGGCGCACCGTGGGACAGCGAAGTGCGCTCGCCGTTGAATCGCCCCGGTCTGACCAATGTGCAGGCGGGCGATTATCTGCTGGCGGTGAACGGGGAGCCGCTGGATGTGAAGGAAGATCCGTGGGCGGCGTTTCAGGGGCTGGCGGACAAACCGGTGTTCATCACGGTCAATTCCAACGCGACATTTGCGGGGGCGCGCGAAGTGCTGGTGCAAACCCTCGCGAGCGAAGCACGGCTGCGTCACCTCGCGTGGATTGATGCGAATCGCCGGCGCGTGGAAAAGCTGAGCGATGGGAAGATCGGTTACGTTTACGTCGCGGACACGGGCGTGAATGGACAAAACGAACTGGTCCGGCAGTGGCGCGGGCAGGTGACGATGCCGGGACTGGTCATTGACGAACGTTTCAACAGCGGCGGGCAGATTCCGGATCGGTTCATCGAGCTGCTCGACCGGCCGTTGCGTAATTTCTGGGGCGTGCGCGACGGCAAGGACTGGCCGTGGCCGGTCGTGGGTCATTTCGGTCCGAAGGCGATGCTCATGAATGGCTGGAGTGGTTCCGGCGGCGATTGTTTCCCGTTCTACTTCAAGCAATCCAAGCAGGGCCCGCTCATCGGTCAGCGGACTTGGGGCGGCCTCATCGGCATCACGGGCGCGCCGACCTTGGTCGATGGCGGTGGCGTGACCGTGCCGACGTTCGGCATTTACGACGCGAAAGGTGAGTGGATCATCGAGGGTTACGGCGTGGATCCCGACATTGAAGTCGTGGACGATCCCGGGGAAATGGCCCGCGGCGGTGATCCGCAGCTCGAGCGCGCCGTCTTTGAAGTGATGAAGTCGCTGCGGCAAAATCCACCGGTGGAAGTGAAGAAGCCGAAGTACCCGGATCGCTCGCGGTGATCAGGGCTCGACGAAGACCGGCAGGCCGACCCAGGCGAGCTTTACGAGGTGGCTGGCATTCCAGTTCGCGAGCCGGAAGCAGCCGTGGGATTCGGTGCGGCCGACCTGCTCAGGATTCGGCGTGCCATGAATCCCGTAACCCGGCAGGTCGAGGCTGATCCACGCGGTGCCCACGGGGTTGTTCGGTCCCGGAGGCAGGATTAATTTCCGGTTCAGCTCCCGCGCTTCAGCGGATTCGGGAAAAACCTCCGGATTAAAGGTGTAGTTCGGATTCTCGGCAATGGCCGTGACGTGCAACTCGCCCGCAGGCCGCTTCTCCACCCGGGCCGCGATGCTGCATGGAAAATGTGCCAGCAGATTGGTGTTTGCGTCGAAGGCTTGCAGGAATTTTTCGCTCAAGCTGATCACGATGAAGCCAGCGCGGTTGGTTGGTTTGGGATATTCCACTGCGGGGATGCGGATATCCGTCCCGACTGGTACGTTCGTCCAGTTTACTTTTGGATTTAGTCGTCGGACGAGATTGGGCGAAGCGTGTCCGCGTTCCGCCACAAGTTCCAGGATGGTTTCGTAGTCGAGCGCGGACTGTTGGGATTTGCCCAACCAACTCGCGCTGATGGGCTGCAACCGCGCGAGATCGCTTGTGCTCACCGTAAAGTTGGTGAAGCCCGGCGAGTCAAGGAGGAGGCGCGACTTGGTGGCGGGATCGAGTTCAGTCGCTTCGGGCAAACCATTGTGCCGTTGGAAGCTCAGGAGCGCCGCGCGGGTTTGGGCGCCAAGCACGCCATCAATCGACCCGGAAGAAATCCCCCGACGGGCGAGGGCA
>CAYWCK010000690.1:0-2112 GCA_964456685.1 uncultured Bifidobacteriaceae bacterium
CGAACGATCACAACATCCCGCTCATGCTGTGGTATGCGGCCGAGCCTCTGGCGACCAAGGATTCCGAACGCGCTTTGAAGCTCGCGGAGAATTCCAAAGTGCCTAAGCTGCTCAATTTCACCGCGCGTCGCGTGGGCGCTTTGAATACCGCGGATGCTTTTGCCGCGATTACGAGGAGTCTGGGCCGTCTGAGCGATGACGCGCAGCGATTGGATGTGCTCAACGGGCTCGGCACTGCTCTGCAAGGCCAGCGCAAGGCCGCGATGCCGCCCGGCTGGGAAGCAGTCGAAGCCAAACTCAGCACCAGCGCCAATCCCACCATCCGCGCCGTGGTGCAATCGCTCTCTCTCACGTTCGGCAGCACGCGCGCGCTGGATTCGTTGCGCGCCACGTTGATGGACAAATCCGCCGATGCCGCCACGCGTAAAACCGCCTTTGATTCGCTCATGGCCGCCAAAGATGCTGGCCTGCCGCCGCTGCTGCTCCAACTTCTCGCCGACGCCGAGCTACGCGGCGCGGCATTGCGCGGATTGGCGCTGTATGACGATGCCAAGACGCCGGAGGCCATCCTCGGCATCTATAGCTCGCTCAATGACCCGCAGAAACGCGATGCGCGCAAC
Organism: uncultured Bifidobacteriaceae bacterium; assembly: GCA_964456685.1. Taxonomy (GTDB): domain Bacteria; phylum Verrucomicrobiota; class Verrucomicrobiia; order Limisphaerales; family JADLHS01; genus CAYWCK01. The sequence continues at coordinate 621 of CAYWCK010000690.1, forward strand.
ACACTCGCCTCGCGCGCTGCGTGGGCCGTGCCGATGTTGAAGGCGGTGGACGAAGGCAAAATTCCCAAAGGTGAACTCACGGCCGACTTGGTGGCGCAATTGCGTAACCTGAACAATCCGGACGTGGACGCGCTGATCACCAAAGTTTGGGGCGTGGCGCGTAACAGCACCGGTGACAAGTTGAAGGAGATTGAGAAGTATCGGCAGGTTTTCCGCGCCGGCGGTTCGCAACCTGGTGACGCGATGCGTGGCCGTTTGATCTTCGCGAAAGTTTGCGCGCAATGCCATACGCTGTTCGGCTCGGGTGGACACGTCGGCCCGGACCTCACGGGCTCGAATCGCGGCGACCTGGATTACATCCTGCAAAACATCGTGGACCCGAATGCGGTTATTCCAAATGATTACCGTGCGTGGAATATCGAGACGAAGGACAACCGCAGTCTTACCGCATTGATCAAGGAACAGAATGATCGCGCCGTGACTGTCGTTACCGCGAATGAAACTCTCACCATTCCGCGCAACGAAATCGAATCCATGAATCAAAGCCAGCTCTCGATGATGCCGGAAGGATTGCTCGTGCCTTTGCTGGATCAGGAAGTGCGCGACCTCATTTATTATCTGCGCCAACCCGGCCAGGCGCCGCTAATTGCGACGCCAGAGACGGTCGGGCTGTTCTTCAATGGCAAGGATCTCGCGAACTGGGATGGCGACACCGAGGTCTGGAGCGTGGAGAATGGCGAGATCGTCGGCAAAACTGAGACCGGTTTGAAGCAAAACAATTTCCTCAAGAGCCAACTCGTGCTGTCAGACTTCCGGCTCATTTGCGAAGTGAAGCTCACGCCCAATCAAGCGAACAGCGGCATCCAATTCCGGAGCGAGCCGTTCGGTGAATTCGAGATGAAAGGCTGCCAGGCCGACATCGGGCAGGGCTGGTGGGGCAAGCTTTACGAGGAAAGCGGGCGCGCCTTGCTTTCCAGCAAACCGGGCGACCAGTTCGTGAAGAAGGAGGACTGGAATGTTTACGAGATCGTCGCAGTCGGTGGCAAGATTCGCACCGCGATCAACGGCAACCTCTGCACGGACCTCGACGATCCGCAGGTGGCGATGCGCGGCATCACCGGCCTGCAAGTCCACTCCGGCGGCCCGACGGAAGTCCGCTTCCGGAATTTCCGGCTGGAACTGAATCCGAAGTTTGAATTGAAGACAGCCAAGTGAACAGGCCGATCAATCCGAAGAAACTTGTCAACATCTTCGTCCGGCTGACAGAAGACGATGATGCAAACGTGGAGGAGGCGGAGGCGCGGAAAATGGCCGCGGAGGTCGCAGCGTTGCTTGGCAGTAAAATCCTGCCAACAACGCAGCAATTGGCGATTAACGAGCCATATTGTCCATTCAAGATTCCGATGGACAGTGAGCAATTCCAAAGCTCGATTCGCATTTCCGAATCACTCTATACGGTCGTGATCAAGCATCGTCGAGGGGAGAAAGCCAT
>CAYWCK010000691.1:0-2112 GCA_964456685.1 uncultured Bifidobacteriaceae bacterium
ACCCTCGGACTTCCACCTTCAACTTTGCCAATCGTTGCGCTTCCCAGAATTGCCGTGTCCGTGACTCGCCAAACTCATCAAATCCGCCCGCGCGAATCATCACTTCCATTTCCTCCGACAACGGAATCACGCGCCGATGAAAGTCGGCGAGTGACGCAAACGGGCCATGCTCGCGCTCGGCGAGCAGTCGGTTGATTGTTCGGTCGGTCAAACCTTTGGCGCGTATCAACGGAACGCGGATGAATTGTGGCACTCCCTCGCCCCCTTGGGGGAGAGGGCTGGGGTGAGGGGGAAGGTAGGGCGCGTCAGTCCCCTGCGCGCCGTTTTCGTTCAATCGCATCGCGGCGGGCAGCGGAGTGCCCGCCTTACCATCTACTATCTTCCATTTTCCATCTACCGCTTTGAACTGCGGCCCTGGCTCATTCACCGTCGGTGGCAGGAACTTCAATCCGAGTCGGTAACTTTCCAGCACATACACCAGCGGGTCATAAAACCCTTTGCCATTGGTCAACACCGCTGCCATGAACTCAGCCGGATAATTCCGTTTCAACCATGCCGCTTGATACGCCTCCACGCCGTAAGCCGTGGAGTGCGCTTTACAGAAAGCGTAACCGGCGAAGCCGGCGACGAGTTCCCACACTTCGCCGATCTGTGCCTCGTCATGGCCGCGTGCGCGTGCGGACGCGAAGAATTCTTTTTGGATCTCCGCGATCACCACGCGTTTCTGTTTGTTCAGCGCCCGGCGCAATACGTCCGCCCGGCCGGGATCGAGTCCGGCAAACGCCTCGCAGATTTGCATGATGTGTTCCTCATAGACCACCAGCCCGAAAGCGTCGCGCAGCACCGGCTCCAACGACAGGTGCGGATAGGTGATGGGTTCAAGACCCTGATAGCGGCGGGTGAACGCCAGCTTCTTGCCTTCGTTGGCCGCGCCGGGACGGATGACGCTGACAATGGCAACCAGCGTATCAATGTCGCGCACGTTGGTCTGGCGACACAAGCTGGTCATGGCCGGGCTTTCGATGTGATGTACGGCCCGTGCGCCGCCGGAAATCAAATCCCACACGTCCGGGTCTTGCCACGGTTCCAGCGCCTTCAAATCCACATGCACGCCGCGTTTTGCCAGCGCGTCCTTCGTGTCGCGCATCGCGGCGAGTCCGCCTTGCGCCAGCACGTCAATCTTTACCAAGCCGATGACTTCCACGGCGTCCATGTCGTAATGCGTCGTCGCGTAGCCTTTGTTGGAAATGAACGTCGCCGTCAGTTCAGTCATTGGCTGACGCGACAACACCACGCCGCACGGATGCATCTTGGGATTGCGCGGCATTCCGTCCAGAAACTCCGCCATGTCGATGGCAGTCTTGAATGGCTCTTCGTTCAAAGGGAGGTCGCGGTTTTCTGGACTAGCGGCGAGCAGTTCGCGCAACTTCGCCCCGCCGCTCGGCGTGGGCTCATCCGGCACCCAGCCGCCGCCAAAACTCCACGGGAAGTGATCGGTGAACTTTCTGACTTCGCGTTCCGCCACACCCAGAACCTTTGCCACGTCCGCAAACGCGCTGCGGGCTTGAAATGTCGAGAATCCGCCAACCACAGCGCAATGCTCGCGACCATACTTGGCGAAGATGATGTCCACCACGTCGTCTTTGCGGTCGTGCGGAAAATCAATGTCGATGTCCGGGAGCTTGTTCAACGCCATGCGCTCCTGATTCAGAAAGCGCCGAAAGTAGAGGCCGAACCGGACGGGGCAGACATCGGAAATCCCAAGACAGTAGCAAACAAGTGAGTCCGCCGCGCTGCCGCGTGTGATCCATTCGATGCCGTGCGCGCGGCAATCTTGTAGGATGTTCCAGACGACCAAGAAGTATTCCTCGTAACCGACCGCGCTAATAATGTTCAACTCCTGCTCGACCTGCGGCCGCATGGCTGCCGCACGCTCGCCGTAGCGTCGGCGCAATCCATCCGTGACGAGGCGGTGCAGAAATTCGCGTGCGGTTGAACCATCCGGCGGCGCGAACGCGGGGAACTGCGGTTTGCCAAACGGCATTTCAAAGTTGCATCGCTCCGCGATTTCCAGCGAGTGCGTCAGCCACTCGGGATGGTCTTTGCAGGCGG
>CAYWCK010000692.1:0-2105 GCA_964456685.1 uncultured Bifidobacteriaceae bacterium
ACTCGCTCGGGTCGGTCGCTTCGGGCTGGTCATAAAGCCCCCAGTTCAACCAGCCGCACGCAAGACCCGTCGTCGTTTCCACGAGTCGCCGGCACCACTTCGCCTGGTTCGCTTCCGTGGCGAAGGGGTTCTTACCGCCGTCGAAGCGCGGTTTGCCGCCGCCGTACCAGCCGAATTCCGCGAGCACCACCGGCTTGCCCAGCTTGGCGACTTCCGCAACCACGCCGTGTGCGTAGGCGAGATTCCGATTCTCGCTTTCGTCGCTGCGATACGCGTACGCGCCGTGGTCGAGCGGGTAGAAATGAATTTCCAAAAAGTCGAGCCACTGCGCCTGCCGCGACGGACGCACGGCCGCGTAATGCTGCACGCCCGGCATCAGCGACGGCACCGACCACTGCACGTAGCCGACGCTCACGAGCGCTTGCGGATCGGCGGCCTTCAAGGCCGCCACCTGACGGCGCGTCCACTCGTCGGCGATTTCTTCGCGGAAGCGTTGGTAGTCGCGCAGTTCGCGGCTGGTGGGATCAGCGGTGGCTTTCGGCACGGGATACTCGCCGAGTTCGGCGGGTGGCAAAGTTTTCTTCCACGCGTAGGCCACGTGCTCGGTGGTCTGATACTCGTGCGTCAACCACGTGTTCCACTTCGCGCGCATCGGCGCCGTGTCCCACTGAATATGCGGCTCATTGAGCAGATCGTACGCGAAGATGACAGTCCGCCCGCGATAGCGCGCGGCGAACAATTTCCAAAACTGCTCCAGCGCACTGAGAACCTTTTCGCCCGCGTAGCGATCCACCCGCGCCCACTCGGGCAAACCCTCCCAATGATCCGGCCCGGTCGGATGGACGTAAATCCCGTGCTCCTCCGCGATGGCGAGAAACTGATCGAACTTCGCGAGTCCATCCGGGTCGAGCTTGCCCGGCTCGGAATAGAACGAGCCGAAGCTGATGAACACGCGCACGCAATTGATGCCGAGCTTTTGCATCCGCGCGAAGTCGGCGCGCGTCGCCTCAGCGTCCCATTTTTTCCACACCTGCGGCGCCCAACCGGTGTTGGCGCGGAAGTAGGTCAGACCAAACGGCACGAAAGGCTTTCCGGCCTCGGTCACGAAGCCACGTCCATCTGGGCTAACCTGCACGCGGGGCAGGTTGGGCTTTTCTACCGCGCCGACGGACGCAGCGATAAGCCACAGCAGGACCAGACCAAGCGTTCGAGATGTTCCACGCATGCGTGTTGGATGGAGTTAACCCGACCGGGCTTCAAGATAATTTCCTTCAGCACGTGCGTTTGCGGTTTGGCTCGCAGCCAAAGCGCTGACGGCTCGACAAATTCGGCGCAGAACTGTCAAATGTCGTCCGTCATGCATCGAACGCTTTTCATCCTCTGCCTGGCGTTGTCACTCAGCGGCGCGCCGGCCGCCGAAACCAGCTGGCCGCAATTCCGCGGCCCGCACGGCGACGGCAACAGTCTCGCAAGAAATCTCCCGGTTCATTGGAGTGAAACCAACGGTCTCGCGTGGAAAGTCGCCCTGCCCGGACGCGGTCGTTCCTCGCCAGTGGTCGTGGGCGATCGCATCTGGCTCACGCTGGCGGTCGAGCAAGGCGTCGTGCGCAAAAACATCACCGGCGACGACATGCAGACCGCCGAGCACATTTCGCTCGAAGTGGTTTGCCTCAACGCCAAGGACGGCAAAACCCTCTGGCACACGAAGCTGTTCGACGTGAAGAATCCCGATCCCGTCCACTGGTTCAACAGTTGGGCCACGCCCACGCCTGTGATTGAAGCCGGCAAACTCTACTGCGATTACGGCACGTTCGGCACGGCCTGCCTCAATGCAAAGAATGGAAAAGAAATCTGGCGCACCCGCCTGCCACTCGATCATCAAGTTGGCCCGGGCAGTTCAGTCGTGCTCTACAAAAATTTAATGATCCTCGTGCGCGATGGTCGCGATGCGCAATACGTCGCCGCACTGGACAAGAAGACTGGTAAGCAAGTTTGGCGCACCGAACGTCCGTCCATCGAAGCTTCCAGTGGCAATTTGAAGAAATCCTTTGTCACGCCACTTCTGGTGAGTTACGCGGGCCATACGCAATTGATCTCACCCGGCG
>CAYWCK010000693.1:0-2103 GCA_964456685.1 uncultured Bifidobacteriaceae bacterium
TTACTCGCGTCCTGCATTCAAAAGAGCCGCGTGTTTTTCAGCAAACTGCTAGGGGAACGGAACTATTCCCTGACGATTGGGAACTATAGCGTTCAAGGATCTACCACCAGTCTCCGTCTCTCCTTGGGTAATTCCAATGCTTTCTTCCTTGATAGCATTTGTTTTAGTCAAGCGCTCCAGGGCGGAGGCAGTCACAATTACAATTTCACTGCCGCCAACTCCACCGCCCTGTTCCGCGGTGCCGGCGGCTTGAATTCTCGCATGTCAGTATTCGCCATCGGTGATGCTGCCAGCCCCGCGGCCCCCGGTAACGCGAATGTTCGTGGTCAGGTCAACTTTGCCAACCAAGCCAACACTTCCGTGGATGCGCTTGTGGACCGCCTTTGGCTCAGCGTTGACCGCACGAATAACAACGGACAAATGACCCTTCAAGCCACGCTGGTTTACTCCAACGGTGTTTTCGACGTGAATGACGCCTATTTGGGCTATCAGCGCTCCGGTGTGAATCAAGGCGCGGCCGCTTCCACTGGCTTTGCTGGGCCGGAAGGCACGGTCACCGTCAACGGCACGGGCCTCTTCAAGGTGAACCGCAACCTGCACCTCGGTTATACTACCGCTCCTGCCCCAGCTGGCACTACCAGTGCGGAGCGGACCTTCGGCAAAGTCGTAGTCGGTACGGGAACACTGGCGGTTAGCAATGTGGTGGTCGGAGGCGTAACCAAGTTGACCACCAACAGCGTCATCAGCCTTGGCGGCGGCAAGATGTTTGTCACAAACTCGGTCGGTGCCGCCGACGGCAGATTGGCGGTCTTCTCTGCCACCAACAATTCCCAAATTACGTTGCTCGGCGTCAGCGTCGGGAGCACAAATGTTTTCGTCAAGAAACTGAGTATCCCCGGCGGAGCGCTCGGCTCCGCGGTGTTCAACATCCCGGTAATTGGCGGATCGCCGACTTACCCGGTGACCATCCCAGTCATTTCCTACGACTCCAGCCTCCCCGCCGACCCGGCGCTTTACGCCGGCATCACAGCGGGTACGCTCCCATCAGGCGTCCGCATCCAGACCATCGTGGATAACACCACGGACAAAGTGATCGAGTTTACCTTCGCGACCGGAGCACCGAATCTCCTGGCTTGGCGTGGTTACAGCAACAACGTCTGGAGCACCTCAGGCGCGGACAAGAACTGGGTGACTGTCCCCGGCGGTTTGGTTACCAACTTCGTAGATGGCGACTCAGTCATTTTCGACGACAATGCCGTTGGCTCCACCAGCATTTCCATCGCGGGCACGGTGATTCCCGGACAGGTGGCGGCAACTTACGGTTTGGCAATGACCAATTCCACAAAAGCCTACACGTTTAGCGATGGCACGGTGTCCGGCGGCGCAACGCTCTTCAAAGCGGGCAGCGGTAGCCTGACCAACAACACTACGTTTGTTCCTGGACTGGTGCTCTCCGCTGGCAGCCTTGCCGGTAGCGGCAGCTTTGGAGCAAGCTCCCTGGGTGCCGGCTCAACCATGACCGCATTCACTGGTAGCTTCAGCGGTGGCCTCACGGCTACTGACGCCGCCGTGGCTGTTTTGGGGACCGTGAACGGTGGTTTGAATCTTCAAGCCGGCTCCCTCACCAATAACGGCACCATCAACGGTACGATGGCAGTTGGCGTGGGCGCTTATCTTACCAACGCGGGCAACATCAACGTGACCGTGCCTTGGACGGTTGCAACCAACGCCACCTTGGTTAACAACGGAAGCATTGCCCAGAGTGCCGCCGGCCTAAACAACGGCCTTAACGTTGACGGCACGCTCAAGGGCAGCGGCAAAATCTATGTGGCTTCGGGCACAATCGCCGACGCGCGCGTGACCATGCGCCCCGGCAGCACCCTGGTGATTGGGAATCAACCCAACGAGATTACGACGATGACCATCGCCACCCGCATCGATTTCTTGCAGGGTTCGACCACGACGTTCGACGTGAACAATGACAGCGCCAATAATGACAAGATCATCCTCGATGAGCCGTTCGCCTCGTTGGGCAAAGTGAACTTTGGCGCTGGCAACAACCCCGGCGGAACTTTCATCGTTAATCGAATCGCGGGTCCTGCG
>CAYWCK010000694.1:0-2102 GCA_964456685.1 uncultured Bifidobacteriaceae bacterium
AGGTTTTGGCGTTATCACGTGAACGAACCATCACCAGATAGCTGTTGGGATCGGTGTGTGTGGTGTTCTTTTCCCCGAGGCGCCGGCGCTCCGGTGCGCGCCGAAATGCCACGAGCAATTCGCCGTTACGCCGTTGGACGATGGACGGGAAAGAGCTGTAGAACTTGTCGTCGCGGTAAATCACCATGTCCTCCACTTTGCGGAGTGCGGGGACGGATTTGGTTTCGGCCGGGCTGCCGGTCGGGAGCAGCAGGAGCGCTGTGAGGCAGGCCGCGAGGGCAAAGCTTCGGTTCATGGCGACAATGAAACGCGTCGCTGCTCGCGCGCCAAGCAAAAAGGCGCGGCATTGAACCAGTGGTTCGTCGCGCTTCAATTCGAAATGCCGAAAGGTGCGCGCTGGGCAGCAAGCTGCCAAAGAAATGAGGTTTGCGACTTAAACTGATTAAGGCGGGGACTAACTTTGGTTAGATTGCTTGCGACGATTGACTTCGCGACCGGGCGGGAATTACGAATATGATGGTGTCCGGACTTCGCGAGTGGCGAATCTCCGGACCCAGTTCAACATGGACCATCTGGGAATATTCGTATCGGGGCGACGACGGGCAGGTCGTCCACATCCAACGCATAACCACTTTTCCCTCCTTACCGCAGATCAAAAACCAAGTCATGAAAACTAAACTCATTTGTCTAATCACTTTGAACCTCGGATTGGCGTGGGTCGCGAACGCGACCGTCACGGGCCAATGGGATTTTAACAGCAGCAACTTGACGGCAACGGTCGGCGCGGATCTGACTGATTTTGGAGCCACACCAACAACCTATGGAACGGCCACCATTAACGGCGGTACCGCCACCGTGATGGGCTTTCCAGCGGCCGATGGCACGCAGGGTTACGTGATGTCTCATGGGATAGCGCCGAACGGCGGCGGCGCTTACGTGAATCAGTACACCTTGATCATGGACATCATGTATCCGGCAGCCAGTTCCGGCATTTACCGGAGTCTCTTCCAAACGGCTGTCGGCAACGGGAATGACGGCGACTTGTTCATCAATGACGGAAACGCTATTGGCATCAGCAGTCTCTATGGGGGCGCCATTCTCCCGGATACGTGGCATCGCGTGGCTTTTGTTTTCGACCTGACATTGACTTCCAATCGCCTGAAGAAATACATCGATGGATCGCTGGTCGGGGCGCAAAACCTTGACGGGCTGGATGGCCGCTGGTCGCTCGATCCCACGGCCTTGTTGTTCACCGATAACGACGGTGAAACTGCGGCCGGCTTTGTGAACAGCATTCAGATTCACGACGTGGCTCTGACCGACACGGACATTTTCTCCTTGGGCAAAGCGACTGCCGCCGGTATCCCCGCGACCATTCCCGTCTTCACCAACCTGACCGTCATCGTCACACCGACCAATCAAACGGACGTAGTGGGAATGACGGCGACCTATTTCAACGCGGCCGTGCTCGGCTCGGGGAGTTACACGTATCAATGGTACCACAACGCCGTCGCGCTTCCCGGGCAGACCGCCGCCGAACTGAGCCTGACGAACCTCCAGTCCACGGACGGGGGAAGCTACACGGTGATCGTGGATAACGGATTGCAAAAGGCCACGAACTCTCCAGCCGTCGTGCTGACAGTGAATCCGGTTCCGGCGGCGTTTGTGACCGGTCAGTGGGATTTCAATCAGAGCAATCTGACGGCTTCTTGCGGACAGGCCCTGCAGTACTTCGACGCCACCGTTCAAACGGACACCTCATTTGGCACGACGACATCGTTTGGTATCAGCGACATCGCGGGCCAGCCGGCGAAAGTGATGTATTTCGCCCCGAGTGCGGCTTCCTGGGGTGGCTATGTGATGACGCACGACATCGCGCCCAATGGCGGCGGCACGAACGTCAACCAGTACACCGTGATCATCGATCTGTTGTGTCCGGCTTCGAGCATGGGGGCATATCGCGCGCTGTGGCAGACGGATCCCTCCAACACGGATACGGATGCCGACGTTTTCCTGAATCCCGGCGACGGCCTGGGAATCACCCAAACCTATAACGGCCTTTTGACCGCGGATGAATGGCACCGCATCGTGCTCGCCTTCGA
>CAYWCK010000695.1:0-300 GCA_964456685.1 uncultured Bifidobacteriaceae bacterium
ACAGGACGAACGGAAACTCATCAGCGAATTTCTTGAAGGCTACTACGGCCGGGCGGCCGCCAAGCCCATCGCCCGCTACCTCGATTTGATGCATCGCGCGTCGGAAGGATTTTATCTCCGCTGCTTCCTGGGCAAGACACCGCCGCATTTGGAATTCAAAACGCTGGGCGAAGCGGAATGCCTTTGGCAGCAAGCCGAGCAGGCGGTGGCGAAAGATCCCGAACTGCTCGCCCGCGTGCGGTTGAGCCCTCTGCCAGTGCGCTACGCCATGCTGTCGCGCTGGAGCGCGCTGCGACGCGA
>CAYWCK010000695.1:310-2097 GCA_964456685.1 uncultured Bifidobacteriaceae bacterium
GGGAGCAAAATGGTTCGTGGCCGGTTTCGCTCTCGCGCAAAGCGGTAGCAGATGAATTCCGCGCCGTGGCGGCGGGCATCCCGGGCAAGGCGTGGACGAAGGTGGGCGTGCTCAGCGAACGCGGCTTGACCGTTGACGACTTCTTGAAACCGTTCGCCGCCGATCTCCCGGAAGAAAACCCGACTGCTCCGCCCAAGCGCTCCAAACGACCACCGCCCCCCGCGGATCTGCGCAAAACCAACCTGCGCGGCGCGGTCGATTTGCAGGATGACGTGGCCGCCCTCGCGCGACCCGGTGACTGGGTGGAACTCCTACCCGATCCCTCGGCCTCGGATCATCGCGCCGCTCGGATGCCGGGCAATCACAGTGAATGGGCCTTTCGCATCAGCGGCAAAACCATACCTGCATCCCCAACCGGCCAGTGGCAACTCTACGCGGTCACGCGCGCGGAACAGAACGCTGATGCCAACCCCGCTTCCCTGGCGCTGAACGGCGGTGTTTATGACAACGCCGCGACGAATTATCCGGTCGAACGGAAGCTCTCGCTCCAGGAATTGGGAGCTGCGTACCGCTCGCAACTCCTTGGGACCTTCGCCCCGGGCACCGAGCGGGATATTTTTATTTCCCCCATGAACAATCCCCACGTGAAGGCCGTGTGGATTGATCGCGTCTTCCTCGTCCCCGCTCCGCGCTAACCCGCGCTGCCGCCACCTTCGGCGATTGGCCCTGCCAAAAAACGTGTGGTTTTTGGCAAGCGCGGCGTGGTAGCCAGCGACCAAGTGACGGAGTTTCATTACCGGACCTTGCCAGGGGTGTTCTGGAACCGCTCCCCTGGCAAGCTGGACCATTCAGGGACACACTTATGGCCAAGTATAAAATCGCGTGGCTACCCGGCGACGGGATTGGGATCGACGTTCTCGAAGCCACACGGATCGTTCTCGACCAGCTCGCGCTTGATGCTCATTACCTTCCCGGCGACATCGGCTGGGATTTCTGGTGCGCAGAAGGCGATGCCTTCCCCGCCCGCACCGTGGAACTGCTCAAAAATGTGGACGCCGCCATGTTTGGCGCCGTTACGTCCAAGCCGGTCAAGGCGGCCAACGCCGAACTCACCCCGGCCCTGCGCGAGAAAGGACTCGTCTATCGCTCGCCCATCGTCCGCATGCGGCAGCTGTTCGATCTCTACATCTGCCTGCGGCCGTGCAAGGCCTACGCGGGGAATCCACTGAACTTCAAGGAAGGGATCGATCTGGTTGTGTTCCGCGAGAACACCGAGGATCTCTACGCCGGCGTGGAGTTCATGCCCGTGCCTTCGGAATTGGAATACGCGCTCACCAAACTTTCCAAACCTTTTGCACCTTTTGCCCGGCTGCCGGCGGAGGAATACGCCATCTCCTGCAAGATCAACACCCGCGCCGGATCGGAACGCATCGTGCGCGCAGCCTTTGAGTTCGCAAAAAAGTTCGGCCGCAAAAAAGTCACCATCGTCCACAAGGCCAACGTCGTCCGCGCCACGGATGGACTGTTCCTCGAAACCGCGAAAGCCGTGGCCCGGGAGTTTCCCGAAATTCAAGTGGATGATGCCAACATTGACGCGATGACCATGTGGTTGCTGAAAAATCCGTTCAACTACGACGTCCTGGTCGCGCCCAATCTTTACGGCGACATCATTTCCGATCTGTGCGCGCAGATGGTCGGCGGTCTGGGCTTCGGCTGCTCGGGCAACATCGGACAGAAGCTGGCGGTGTTCGAGCCCACGCACGGCTCCGCGCCGAAATACGCCGGCC
>CAYWCK010000696.1:0-2086 GCA_964456685.1 uncultured Bifidobacteriaceae bacterium
TCTCTGCGCGATGGCGGTGTCGCCTTCCACCGAGGTCGGCAGGCCGCGCGGGCTTTGGGCAAACACGAGCGTTCCACCGCTGCGCACCCATTGATCCATTTTCTCCAGCACGGGCTTCTCGGTGATCGCGCCCCACAGAAAGAGCAACACCCGGTAACGATCCAAGGCGCCGTCGAGAATCATCTGCTCGCTGGCGTAATCGAAATCCACCTCCTCGCGCAACGTTCGGCCCACCGTGAAGAACGTCGAAGCCCAACGGTAACGGACTAATTCATCGTCCAACTTCAGCGAGGTGTCGGGATAAAACGCGGCCACATCAATCAGAGGTTTGGCGCGCTGATCGAGCAACGGCGCGTATTTCAACCAAGCCTCCAATGCCTGATCGTTCCCGGTCAAATTGCCCAGGTAATAGAACAGATGCACACCGCCCGTCGTGACGGTATTGAACAAGCGCGCCATCACGCCGCGTTTGCTGCCATAGCCGCCGGGCTCATAGCCCAGGGGAATACCGTAGAATCGCGCCGCCGACGCGGCCATGCGCGTGATCGTGAAGTTGTCGGGAAAATCATCGCCTTCATTCGTGAGGCGCATACCGCCGTGAACTTTGGCCATGCTGCGTGCCTGATAACTGTAGTCCGTGCCGATCTGCACCGGCCCCCAACCGCCTGACGACTGGTGGATGACCGTTGTGGGCAGCGCTGCGCGCGACCAGATGGCCCATTGCTCACACCATTCGCTCATCGCCCCCATGTACCAATTGGCAAAGTCGACTCGTTGGCGGCGCGTCAGGGCGGTCTCCGGCAGGAAGGTGTTGATCTGGTCAAAAGAATCGTAGTGCGCGTTCCACGTCGCGTTGAGTCGCGAAATCTCCCCGTATTGATGCTTCAACTTCGTCCGGAAATCCGCCTGCGCCAATTCGTCCGCGGCCCAATAGCCAATGTGCGTGTGGTGATCCTGGCGGAACTTATAACCCGGTCCTTTCGCCGGGTACTGCGCCTCTCCGTAGTCGCCACTCGGTCCGAGCCGGATGCCGAGGAGCGATTTGCGCCCGCTGTAATGCCGGCCAAACTCGGCGATGAACCGGCTCGCGTACTCACGCTGAAGCGGCTGGAAAATTGTCTGCGTATCGTGCGTGAGTCCATGTTCGAGGCATTTGAACCCAACGTTGTTTGTCGAATTATAAAGCCATTCCGGCAACGCATAGCCCGATCCCGCGAGCAACATCGGAAACCACTGCAAACCGTGCTGCTCGATTTCATCCAGGATGGCGTCGTAATAACGCCAGTCGTATTTGCCTGGTGTCCGTTCCACCCAGCCCCAGCGCACATACGTTTCGACGCCGTTGAATCCGATGGCGCGCACCAGCGGCAGGTGATTACGCAACCCGGCCACCGCCTCCTCCACCAAGTCGGGAGTCAGCGAATCCCCACCCGCAGAGGTCACACGCTCCGAGGGAAGGGAAAATTTCAAAGCCGGCGCGACGAGTGGTGCAACTTCCCTTCGCGGTTCGCGATCCGCCAAGGTCGCCGCAAAAAGATAATCGAGCCCTTCCACACGGATGGATTTTGGCAACGACGTTTCGCACGCGAACACCGCCCGCCGCCAGGCCCCGGAGTTCACACGCGCGATGCCGCTTTGCTTGGCCCCGCCAACGCCGGGCGTGAGGGAGATCAGTCCGTAACCCCGATCAAAGAATTCGAGCACCAACCAAACCCGCCCTGTCGGCGCTGCCGAAAGCGAAAGCTCATACGCCGCGCGGGTGTAGTAATCCGCGCTCGGCTGGAGCCGCGCCACTCGCGCGCCACTGACCCCCTCGAAGTGCCAGGCGGAATCTTTCGCAGCGGAAACCAGGACTCCCGTGGCTTGCTCCGGCCGCGATGCTTCCCAACGGGCCAGTTCCGCACCGTTCCCGTTGGCTGAGACCAGCCATACGCTCAAGAGGACCAAACCTTGTGAAAATTTCATATTCCCGCGCGACCCTAACGACGGACCCCAGCGGAAGTCAACTCACTGTCACCGGAGTCACGCCGCGGGAAATTGGATTTGTCCGGATGAAGTTTTGCCTTCATGTTGGCGTCCGATTCAT
>CAYWCK010000697.1:0-2084 GCA_964456685.1 uncultured Bifidobacteriaceae bacterium
AATCGCCGGGCCGCTGGCGACCAACCTCACGCCCGAGAGTGCCGTGACAACTGCGCTGGCAGAGAACCGCGATCTTGCCGCCGCGCGCTTTGCCATCCGCCAGGCCGAAGGACGGCTGAAGCAGGCCGGGCTGTGGCCTAACCCGGAGTTTGAACTTGGCGGGAAGAACGACAGCGTGTTTGCCAACGAGGGCGAATACGATTTCGCGACCGGCTTCAAGCAACGCTTCCCAATCACCGGACGACTGAAGAAAGCCAAGGCCGTCGCCCGCGTGGACGTGGCGATGGCGTTGGCCGAAGTGCGCAATCAGGAGCGGCTGCTTGCGGGTGAAGCGCTTGGGCTGAGCCGCGAACTACTCGTCACGCAGGAGAAGCTCAAGGCGAATCAGGAGATTCAGGGCGTCATTCAAAAAGTCATCGAGGTTTCGGAGAAGCGATTGAAAGTCGCCGAGGTTTCTGCTGCTGATGTGAACTCAGCCAAGCTGGAATTGCAGAGGCTGGCGTTGGCGCAGGCGACGTTGAGCAATCAGCAGGAAATCGCCGCGACGACGCTGAACCGCCTGCTTGGGCGCGAGCCGCAAACGCCGCTCCAGATGTCCGGCGCGACGAGCGCAGAGTTTGACACGAATACCGTTGCAGAGATTTCGCGCCAGGCGATTGCCCGCCGCCCCGACCGTCAGTTGGCGGCGCTCGGCATTGACCGCGCGGGAGCGGAAATCAAACTGGCCAAGGCAGAGAAGTGGGAGGATTGGACGGTGGGCTTTGATTACAGCCGCTCGGTGGGCAAGTTCGATGCGCCCATTGGCACAAAGACCGACAATTTCCTTGGCGTGGGTGTTTCGATTCCGCTGCCATTTTGGAATCGCAATCAAGGTCGAGTCAACGAAGCGCAAGCCACCCAACAGCGCGCCGAAGCCGAGTTAAACGCGCTCGATTTGCGCATCGCCACCGAGGCGCAGACGGCGGAGAACCAGATGCGCCGATTGCTCGACATCCTGCGCCAGTATCGCGAGGAATCCATCAAGCTCGCGGAGGAAAACATCGCGCTGCTGCAAAAGGGCTACGCCGACGGCCTCGTCACCATCACCGCCGTCATTCAAGCGCAACAACAGTTGACGGATTTGCGCCTCTCCTACCTTGAGTCACTCGCTGGATTTGTCCGCGCCAAGACCGAGTGGGAAACGGCAACTGCCGCCGTGCTGCCCGTGAAATGAAATTACCGACTGAAACGATTATGAAACCAAACCATTTGAAATTATCCGCGACACTCGTCGCGCTGCTCGCTTTCGCGCCTGCCGCCTTCCCGCATGAAGGCCACAACAAAGCACCCGGCGAAGATGGCAACGCCGCGACCACCGGCCCAATTGCCATTACCGCCGAGGCGAAGAAAAACCTCGCGCTTGTGGTCGAGGAAGCGCAGTTGCGCACGCTCGACAAAACCGTGCTCGTCTTCGGCCAGATCGAAATCATCCCCAATCACTCCGCTGCCGTCAGCAGCCGTATCGCCGGTCGCGTGATTGATGTGAAAGTCAGCGATGGCGAGTCGGTGAAGAAAGGCCAGGTCGTCGTGGAAGTGGAAAGCCTGCAACTCGGCGACCCGCCGCCGCGCGTGCAATACGCCGCGCCGATTGATGGCGTCGTCATTGACCGCCACGCCGTGCAAGGCGATTCGGTTGAACCGAACAAACACTTGATGGAAATCGTGGACTTGTCGGAGGTCTATGCCGAGGGACGGATTTTCGAGGGACAAATCGCGGCGATCAAAACCGGTCAGAAGGTTCGCGTCTCGGTGGAATCGTATCCCACGAACGAGTTCATAGGCACGGTGGATCTGTTGAGCGGCACGCTCGATGCCGAAACGCGCACGCTCAAGGTGTGGGTTCGCATAAAGAATCCCGACTTGAAGCTTCGTCCCAACATGCGCGCGCGGTTGAACATCGTGACCGCCGAGGCGGATTCAGTTGTTACCGTGCCGCACAGCGCGGTGCTCGGTGAAGCCGGGAACTTGTTTGCCTTCGTGCAATCGGACACGGACGAATTGGTGTTTGAGCGAAAGCCCGTTGTGCTCGGCATGAAGGACGACCG
>CAYWCK010000698.1:0-2080 GCA_964456685.1 uncultured Bifidobacteriaceae bacterium
ATTGATTCGCGGCCTGGTCGCCGACGAATTCTTCCTTCACCGGATCCCACTTCAACTTGCGCCCGGTCCACCGCGCGATGTTGGCGAGGTGGCACACCGTGGCCGAGCGATGGCCGATCTCGACGTCGGCGATTGGTTTCGCGCGCGACTTGATGCACTCCAGCCAGTTCTTCTGATGATTGTCGTTGAACGTGGGCGGTCGCTTGCGGAGCGCGTCGATCGCCAGCTCATCGGGATCGGATTCGCAGCGGCCGCGCGCGATGGCCACGCGTCCTTTTTCGCCGTAGAAAATGGCGCCGCCCATCGACGCTTCTTCGCCCGGCTCGACCAGCACATCGTTCGCGTAACGGAAGAAAACTTTTGGCGCCGAGCAAAGCTTGTCGCCGCGCTCTTTCGCCTCGGGTTTCGTGTACGTCGGCGGATCGAACTTTCCGCCTTCCGTCCAAACCTCGACGGGCCCGCTGTCGTCCATGCCGAGTGCGCACTGGATTTGATCGAAGCCATGCGCGCCCCAACCCGTCATCTCGCCGCCGCTGTAGGGACGGAACGAAAGCCAGCCGGGATTGGTGCGCGGCAGATAAAGCCCATTATTGAAAGGCACGACGGGATTCGGCCCGCACCACATGTCCCAGTTCAGTTCATCCGGGATCGTCTCCGCCGGCAGCGCGCATTCCCACGGGCTGGGATAATTATAGGCCACCACGCGCTTCACCTTGCCGATGCCGCCGGAGCGGACGAGTTCGCAACCCGCGTAGTTCTGCCACTGCGAGCGTTGCTGGCTGCCGACCTGGAAGACGCGATTGTATTTACGCGCCGCCTGCACCATCAAGCGACCCTCGCGAATCGTCAGTGTCATCGGTTTCTCGGCATAAACATCCTTGCCGGCCTGACACGCGGAGACGCAGATAAACAACCGCCAGTGTTCCGGCGTGGCCGTGACGATCGCGTCCACGTCCTTGCGTTCGAGCAACCGGCGAAAATCCTGGAACGGCACCGCGTTGTGCTTTGCCGCGGACTCACGGGCGCGTTTGAGGTTCACGTCGGCGACGGCGACATAACGCGTCTGCGGCAACTTCAGCAAGCCCTCCAACAAACTGCTCGCCTGCCGGCCGATGCCGATGAAGCCGATGCCGATGCGGTCGTTCGCGCCGGGTTTGCCGTCCGCAGCCAGCACGCCGCTCGGGAGAATTTGCGGCAGCGCCGCGCCGGCGAGCAGCGCGCTGCTGCGTTGGAGAAATGTCCGGCGGGAAAATCCGTTGAGACTCCGACGCTTTTGCTTGGTTGTGTGCATGATGATTTCGCTTCAGTTTTTGGACCGGGTAAAATCTTCGTACGCCTGCTTGAGTTGATCCACCTCGGGAATGCCACGATGAATCCACACGCGATAGCGGACGTGAATCGGCTTGCCCGGCGGAAAAGTCTGCTCGTTCACGCCCGGCCAGCCGACGCAGAGCACGCCGTAGTGACGCGTGAGCCACTCGGGCGGATAATCCGGATGCTCCCGCGCAATGAAAATTGCCGCGCCGCTCGGAGATTTCGCATCCGCAAACTGCGCCGACAAATCCGCCCACGGCAGATGCGCGATGGGCAGATCATCCTTCGTGCGGCCGTCGGGCGTGGTGATAATCGTCTCGCCCTTGAACGGCGCGAACCGAAGCGTCAGCCCGCCGTAACTCTTGCCCTCGGCGCCGCGCAACGTGAGCGGCTCTTTGAGCGGCGTGAGCGTGAGTTCCACGTCGATCGCGCGGCTGTCCGTCTTCGCCGGCAGGACGCGCAAGCGCACTTCCTCGTCCACGACTTTGCGATCACCGATGCGCCAACTGTTTTTCACGCCGAGCACGGCGGCGGATTTTCCCGCGTCGCGCTTCAGCCAGCGCTCGAACTGGTGGCGGATGTCTTTAAGCATCCAGAGATCGGTTTCCTGCGCGCCGATTTTCACATGCGGCCACGCCCAAAAAAGTCCGCGATGATGGAAATGGTCCTTCGGGAAATCATCCGTGAGCACTTCGCCATCCAGGCCGTAGAGCGGATGCACGTAGCTGCTGCGCGCGCGGTCAGCGGGAGCGTTGGTCGGGGTGAT
>CAYWCK010000699.1:0-2077 GCA_964456685.1 uncultured Bifidobacteriaceae bacterium
AGCCCCATTTCCTCGAAGAGAATCGGGTTGCCGAAACCGCCGCGGCCATCGGAAGTTTCGGGCACGTTGCGCTGCTTCATTCCGACGTCGCTGATAGCGCCCTTGAAACCTTCCTCGGCTTTGTGCGCCAACTTCAGCGCCACGTTGCCTTTCGGGAGCCGGAGCAGGAATTTTTCGAAATCCTTGGCCAGCTTGTTGTAGGAAGGGTGCGTGATGAGTTTGTTCAGGTAACCGGAAACGGCACCCACGTTCTTGGCGATGCTCCACTCGTTGTCATTGAGAATGGCAATGAACTTCTTCGTGGTGTGGCCGATGTTGTTCAACGCCTCAAACGAAATGCCGTTGGTCAGCGCCGCGTCCCCGAAAATGCAAACCACACTTTCGTTGCCCTTCTTCTGGTCGCGCGCGGCGCACATGCCGAGGGCTGCGGAAAGCGCGGTGCCCGCGTGGCCGGCGCCGAAACAATCATGCTCACTCTCGCTCCGTAGCGCGAA
Source organism: uncultured Bifidobacteriaceae bacterium (assembly GCA_964456685.1). GTDB lineage: Bacteria > Verrucomicrobiota > Verrucomicrobiia > Limisphaerales > JADLHS01 > CAYWCK01. The sequence continues at coordinate 495 of CAYWCK010000699.1, forward strand.
TCCGTTCAACCCGTCGGTCGTGCGGATCGTGTGAAAGCGATCCCGCCGGCCGGTAAGCAGTTTGTGAACGTAGATTTGGTGGCTGACATCCCATACGAACTTGTCTGTGGGCGTGCTGAAAACGCGGTGCAAAGCGACGGTGAGTTCAACCACGCCCAGATTCGGCCCCAAGTGGCCGCCATTCTTGGCCAGCACGGTGATGAGCTCGTGACGAATTTCATCCGCGAGCAGGTGGAGCTGATCCATCGTCAGTTTCTTGACGTGGACCGGGCTTTGAATCATGTCCAAATAGCGACTCATATCATCAATTTCAAACGGCGACTGATAACTCCGAGCTTCGGCGTCGGCCTGTCCATCAGGCCTCGCTGGCTTCAAGTGCCAAAGGTCTCAATTTCAAATCCCCGCCGGCGGTCTTCTCCAACTGCTGAATCTTGAGCTCGGCCTCGGCCAGCTTTTCCTGGCACAGCCGTGCGAGTTTGACGCCCTCCTCATATTTGGCCAGCAGCGTCTCCAATGGCAGTTCATCTGCCTCCATCGCATCGACGATGGTTTCGAGCTTTTTCAGCGCTTCTTCAAATGGCACGACCGATTTCGCAACCGGGCTCTGCGCCGCGGATTTCGACGGGTTAGGCACGTGACGCACTGTAAAGGAAAGGCCGGCGGGCGTCCAGATCACAATCCGCCAGCCCCGGGGGCAGTCCGGGGTGAATCGAGGGGTTGCCCGGAGTTCTCCCCGCCTCGGTAGCATGATAATGATTGAATCATGGAAGGTCGCCAAGAAGTCGCGCCCCCCGCAGCTTCGTCCGCGATGACGGGACGGGTCTCGCTTTGCGAGTGGCTGTGGGTAGCAGGGTTGATCGGCATGGTCTTGCTGATCAATCTGGCGACCGGCACCCGGTTCCCCGCTGTCTGGCTTGACGAAGTGCAGCACACGGATCCGGCCGTCAATCTTTTGCTGGGCAAGGGCTTCACGTCCACCGCATGGTATCTGCAAAGCAGCCAGGAATTCTGGGCCGGCAGCGTACCGTTGCATCATGGCTTGTTGTTCCTGTGGATGAAGCTGTTCGGTTTCAACCTGCTTGCCGTCCGGTCGCTCAATTACTTGGAAGTCGCTGCCGCCGTTTTCCTGCTATGGTGGACCTTGCGGCGGATGAGCATCGTCACCACCCCAAGCGGTCGGCTGCTCTTTGTCCTATTAGCGTTGATGGGATATGGCGTCAGCATTTGCTATCGCGGTGGAAGATACGACGGCATCACCATTCTGCTCGCCGCTGCAGCAACGGCTGCCTTCTCCTTGCACAATCCGCACCGACGGTTGGTGGTTCTGTTACTCTGCGGAGTCGCCTTCCCGTTTGCCGGTTTGCAACTAGCGGCGTTTGCCGCCGTCTTTTGCGCCTTGCTTTTGCTGTTCACCGGATTCAATTGGCTGCGCGAATGTTTGGTGCTGGGCGCCGGCATCGCCGCAGGCGGTGTCGGGCTGTTGGCCTTTTATTCCGCGAATGGTGTGTGGAGCGATTTTGTCGCGACTTTTCATTACTCGGTACACATCGTCACCGGCAGCCTACCCAAAGACCCAAGCTTCT
>CAYWCK010000700.1:0-2073 GCA_964456685.1 uncultured Bifidobacteriaceae bacterium
TTGCAGGAGGCGGCCAAAGGCGACCTCGCGAAGCGCGAGGAGTCCATCAAAGTTCTGGTCGAACCGCTCAAGACGCAGTTGGAAAATTATCAACGGCGTTTGCAGCAGAGCGAGACCACCCAAGCCACCACCCTGGGTGAAGTCAAAAAGCAACTGGAGACGTTGGCGCAATCGAGCCAGTCGCTCGCCGCGGAAACGGCGCAGTTCCGCAGTGTGTTGAAGTCGAATCAGGCGCGGGGCCGTTGGGGTGAAGAAACCCTGCGCCGCGTGGTTGAGGCCGCCGGCATGAGCGCCCACTGCGATTTTTCCGAGCAAACGATGGAAGGCGAAGGGAAGCCGGACCTGATCGTGAAGCTGCCCGGCGAGCGCGTCATCATCGTGGACGCCAAAGTGCCGGACCTGGATTTCCTGGGCGCGCTCGATGCCGCCGACACCACCAAGCGCGCGGAAGCCCTGGCAGCCCACGCAGCAAAACTCAAATCAACGATCAAGGCGCTGGCGGACCGGGATTACCCGAGGCAGTTCGCCAACGCGCTGGATTACGTGGTGCTGTTTCTCCCGGCGGAATCGCTTTTCAGCGCCGCGCTAGAAGGCGATCAGGATTTGATCGTCTGGGCAGCCAGCAAACGCATTATGCTGGCGACGCCGGCTTCACTCATCGCCCTGCTCCGCTCCGTCAGCGTGAGCTGGCAACAGCACGCGCAAACCGAGAATGCGCAGAAGATCGCGGCAACGGCACAGGATTTTTACGCGCGCGTGGTGAAGTTCACGGAGCACTTCGAAAAGATTCGCGGCGGGCTGGACCGGGCGAACACCGCATTCAACGACGCGGCGGCAAGCTTCCAAACCCGCGTGCGTCCCGCAGGCGAACGTCTCGCCGAACTCGGCGGCGGCACGCCGGGCAAAGAACTGGCGGACGTGCAGCCACTCGATGCATCGCTTCGGCTGCCGTCGGGAAATTAACTTTGACGCATGAAACCGAGTCTTCCGCTTGTGCTGTGCGCCGCTTTTGGACTGGCCCACGCCGTTCACGCAGCTTCGCTCGAACGGCTCAAATACAACAATCCCGGCCTGGTGGTGGATCTTGGAGTCGGGCTTTGGGCGTGGCCGCTGCCGATGGATTTTGACGGCGATGGCGATCTTGATCTCGTGGTGAACTGCCCGGACAAGCCGTATAACGGAGTTTATTTCTTCGAGAACACTTCGGGAGATACGGGGAAGAACAAGCTGCCGGTTTTCAAACCGGGCCGGCGAATCAGCGCGGGCGTGCAGAATGTGCAGGTCAGTTTTGTGGACGGCAAACCGCGCGTGCTGTCGCCGGGGAACGAGTATCCCGATTTTCTGAAAACAGGTTTGGAGTCGCCAAGGAAATTGCCCCTGCCCGCGAACGTACATCCCAACAAAGTGCGCGGGAATTTCTGGCGCTACGTGAACTATGATGGCGATGGCGCGGTGGACATCATTGTCGGCGCGGATGACTGGACGGATTACGGTTGGGATAACGCCTACGACGCGAGTGGCAAATGGACAAACGGACCGTTGCGCGGGTTTGTTTATCTCGCGAGAAATCGTGGGACAACCGAGAAGCCTGACTACGAAAAGCCGGTCAAGGTGATAGTGGGCGACAAGCCGGTGGAAGTTTTCGGTTGGCCGTCGCCGAATTTTGCGGACTTTGACGCCGATGGTGATCTCGATCTCATCTGCGGCGAGTTTTTGGATGGCTTTACTTACTTCGAGAACACCGGGACCCGCACGTCACCGAAATACGCGGCGGGCCGACGGCTCACGACGCCGGAGGGCAAACGGTTGGTGATGGATCTGGAAATGATCACGCCGGTGGCGATTGATTGGGACAAAGATGGCGATGAGGACCTGATCGTGGGCGATGAGGACGGGCGCGTGGCCTTCATCGAGAACACGGGCAAACTGAGTGCGGATCACACGCCTCAGTTCTTGCCGCCAAAGTATTTTCAGCAGGAAGCCGACGATTTGAAATGCGGGGCACTCGCGACGCCGGTTGGCTTCGACTGGGATGGCGACGGCGACACCGACAGCATCAGCGGCAACACGGCG
>CAYWCK010000701.1:0-2073 GCA_964456685.1 uncultured Bifidobacteriaceae bacterium
CGCCATCAAGAGCCGGATCGCGTGCCCATGAGCGATTTTTTCTGGGGCAGTTTCACCGAACGCTGGCGCAAGGAACTCGGCCTCGCGCTTGACGCCAACCCCTACTACCACTATGACCTCGACTGGGTGGTCACGGTGCCGAACATGGACCCATGGATTCGGCCGTTCGAGACGCTCAAGGAAACGGCCGAGGAAGTTGTGGTGAAAACCGGTTTCGGTTCGATCATGCACAAGCATTTCGAGTTTCCGATGCCCGAGATGCGCGGCTGGGAAACGGATTCGTTCGAGAAACTGGAGGCGGCGAAGTTCGATGCGCCGGATGATCAACGTCGGTTTTTTGCCGGTGGCGATAATCAGATAGCGGGGGTGGGCGACGGCTTTCAACGCAACACGCCGCCTTGGATTGAAACCGTGAAATCGTTGCGACCGGATTTTCCCGTTTACGGCAGCATCATCGAAGTGAGCGAATGTCTCACGCGGCTCATCGGCCAGCAGAACGCGATGTTGTGGATGGCAGAGGAGCCGGAGCGCATGGGTGCGGTCATCCATCGCATCGGCGAATTCTATTTTGAGATGGCGAAGGCGGAAATCGCCGCGGGCGCGGGTCTGCTCGACGGGTTCGTGATCTGGGGCGACGTGGCCTACAAGAAATGCACGTTCATGTCGCCGCGTTATTGGCGCGAGTTTTTCAAACCGTGGGTGGCGAAGATCGCGGACCACGCGCACGCGGCCGGGTTGCCGGTGATTTATCACGGCTGCGGCAATGTGAAAGCGATCTTCCAGGATTACGTGGACATGAAGATCGACGCCTACAATCCGCTCGAAGCCAAGGCGGGCATGGACGTCGTCGAACTGCGCAAGCAATACGGTCACGGCATCGGTTTTTGCGGCAACAGCGACATCACCGTCTGGGAAACGGGCGATCGCGACGCGATTCGCCGCGAAGTCCTTCGCAAACTCAACGCCGCGCGCGGCGGCGGTTACATTTTTCAGTCGGATCATTCCGTGAGCAGCAATGTGTCCGGCGCAACTTACGATTACATCGTGAAGCTCGTGCGCGAATTCGGAAACTATCCGCTCAAGCTGCCGGCAGAGTTTGCGGAAGCAGTGTAATGGTTGGGCGGCGGACCGCGGCAAATGCGGCACGCCGCCGTCCTCGGCGGTCGTGGACCAACAGAAGATAAATCCGTAGAGTCAAACCGAGAAGAACGCAGGCAGAACAATACGCATGCAAAGCCAACGCGACGCCGTCACCTCGATAAAATCCAGCACCTGAGCTATCTCCTTATGTCGCCCCAATTTTCCAGCATCTTCTTCCACGCCATCGGCGCCATGTGCGCGGCGTGTTGTTACGTGCCACAAAAGAAAGTCAAGCGGTGGTCGTGGCAGTCGTACTGGCTGACGCAGGCGGCGTTCTGCTGGCTGCTGTTGCCGATCGTGGGCGCGTTTCTCACCGTACCGGACTTCTGGTCGGTGGTACAGGCCGCGCCGCCGGGCGTGATGTTGCGCACCTTTCTGCTCGGCGCGGCTTACGGCATCGGTGGCACGGCGTTTGGCGTCGCGATTCGCTACGTGGGCTTTTCGGTCACGTACGCCATGGCCATCGGCGTCTCGACGGTCGTGGGCACGGCGTACGCCATCGGCAAGGGCGACACGAGCATCCTGGATTTTTCGGCGAACATTCACGCGTTCCTCGGTAAAGCGGGCGCGAGCTGGGTCGTCATTGGTATTGGCGTCGGCGTGGTGGGCACGGTGTTCTGCGGATTATCCGGTCGTTGGAAGGAAAAGGATCACGCGCCATCCAACCCAACAGCAGCCGCGGGCAACGCCTTCATCGGACTCGCGCTCTGTCTGCTGGCGGGTTTGCTCTCGGCGGTTTATGGCATGGCGCTGACGGAAGGCGCGCCGCTCGCGAAGCTGGCCGAGGCGCGCGCTGCGGGGCACACCGTGCTGGGCATTGACGCCGCCACGTTCGGCAGCAACGCGATCTATCCGTTCTCCAATGCCGGCGCGTTTCTCACGACGGCGCTGTATTGCCTGTTCCTCCATCGCAAACACAAAACGCTCGGCGAA
>CAYWCK010000702.1:0-2072 GCA_964456685.1 uncultured Bifidobacteriaceae bacterium
GTCAAGGATGCCCATGATGGCGCCATCACCATGTCGTTTCGTCAGGCCCTCGGTCGGATCGCTGCCGCCGTCGTTGAAATATTGATAATCTTCCAATTGTTCTGCCGCAGTCTCCCAAAGAATCATGCTTTGTGGCATCATGGTCGTTGCCTTAAAGGTCTTCCCCATCTGTCCTACGGCAAAACTGGTGCTGGAAACATAAACAGTCATCACGTAACTGTTGAATTTCAGCGCGCTGGCGCTCCAACATTGGGAATTGGTCTTGTGCAAAGGGCACATATACGGAGACCAAGTTCCCAAGTAAGGATAGAATACGCCTTTCGACGGGCCGTTGGTCTGATTCGGCCCCGGAATCCCGGGCAGCACTTCGCCCGGTTTGTATAACCAGCCAGCGGGAAGCGCGGGGTTATACATGCTCGTGTTGCCACCCGTATTGGGTGCAGCCAGCTTGTCGTTGCTATCGCCCAAGTACATTTGCTCGGAGAGCATGAGTTGCTTCTGGTTGTTCAGGCATTGGGTGCGCAGGGCGCGCTCTTTGGCCCGAGACAAAGCGGGGAGCAACATGGCCGCCAGAATGGCGATAATGGCGATAACGACGAGCAATTCAATCAACGTGAAACCACGAACACGCCGGGGCCGGGAGAAAAGGCAACCTGGCTGGGCGATCCGCTGCGGGAGTGGAAGCTGGCACATCATGGGTCGGGATCGAAAACAAGCCAGCCAGACGGAAGCGTCTGGCTGGCTCTGGTCAACAATTGATTGGTCGAGCCAACATTTGCTCTTTACCTGATTCGGTAGAATTCCTGATCCGAACTCGGAGCAAAGGTGGCGCTTGCGGACGTCGTCGTCGTCACACGCGTCCAGATTCCGGAATTGATGTTCGTGGTTTTTTCCACCACGTAAGTCGGATCGCCACCTGACCAAGTGATGGTTACGTTCCCACCGCTTTGGGAGATGCTGGTGATAGTGATGTCCGTGGAGGGTTGAACCGTTACCGGCAATGCAAACTTGCCGGTCATGAAGCCATTGGCCGTGGCGGTGGCAAAGTTGGTTATGCCCCGATTGCTGTAACTGATAGCACAAGTCAGCTTCGTGCCGGGTGTGAGTTTGAGCGCCGAAATGTCGACATCGAACTGCTTGGTCGTGGGATCGAGGTCGTCGGTATAATCCACCAAGATGTTGGAGGCCACACAGGTTTCACCTTGAACCCATCCAGCCGGCATGGTGTTCGTCAGGGTCCAGAACTTTAAGCCGTTGGTGAGGCCTTCTTCGTTGGCGGTGTAAATGTCCATGACATAGTTCGTCCAGCGATTGGCTGTGCCCGTGCTGATGAAACCACCCGGGAAAATGCCTTTGAAGCGCCGCGTGGTACTGCCGGTCAGTGTCGGAATGTAGTTCGTGGCGCAAACCAGTCCATAGTCCGGACGATTTGTGATGGTCTTGTAGTCACCACCGGGGTCGGTATAAACCATCGAACCTAGGATTTGAGGTGCGTAGGTGAGGCTGTTCATGTCGAGCGCGAACAATACGGCGGTCCAGTTGTAAACGAACCCACCATAGGGTGCGGCACGGTTTGGAGCTGTATAAACCGGACTGTAGAGCGGAAGGTTGTTGATCATTTTGTTGCCGCGCCAGCAGACCGTGCTCCGCGCCGATTGAGCATCCGGGTTGTAAACATCGGGTACGGCTCCTGGCATATTCCACGGCACGGTGCCTTGGGCATCCAATGAAGGCTGCGTGCTGGGGCTGTTGAACCAAAAATCCAAAGGCCAATTGTTGCAGATTACATTCCCTTCCAAGTTGTCACTCACGCCGTTGAAATCTGAACCCACGACCACGTTCGTGGCGGGAGTCGGACGATCGCTGATGCGCAAGAACGAGCAGGAATTGGTGAAATGAGTGACGCCGTCCGCCGCCATGCCGAAGTAATTCCCAGAAATGCGGAGATCAAAGCCACCCAACTGCTGGTCAATTGCGGCTGCGGTGACAGAACGCTGACGAGGCAAGCCGGCGAACAAGTTCCGCTCCTCGGCATCGTTCACGCCATCCCCGTCCGTGCCATTAACAGCGCG
>CAYWCK010000703.1:0-2071 GCA_964456685.1 uncultured Bifidobacteriaceae bacterium
ATCACCGCTGACTTGGAAGCGATGCATCGTGCCGGCATTGGCGGCGTCATTTTAATGGAGGTGGAAGTCGGCTTGCCGCGCGGGCCAGTGCGCTTCATGAGCGAGGAGTGGCGCGCGTTGTTCAAACACGCCGTCGCCGAGGCGGAGCGGTTGGGGTTGCAAATCACCCTGAACGCCGGCCCGGGCTGGACCGGCAGCGGCGGCCCGTGGGTGAAGCCCGAGCAATCCATGCAACATCTCGTCGCCAGCGCGACAGAGATTTCCGGCCCAACGAATTTCAGCGGCGTGCTGCTGCGCCCAACTCCCCGCAAACCGTATTTCGGCAACGGCGGTTTGTCGCCGGAAATGATCAAGGCGCAGGAGGATTTCTACGTGGATGTTGCGGTGCTGGCGTTCCCGCGAACCACGAACGGCGCGGTCATTGCTGACATTGACGAGAAGGCGCTCTATCTGCGGCATCCTTATTCTTCGCGACCGGGAACGAAACCGTTTCTGCCGTCGCCTGCCTCAGCCGGCGAGAGTGAGGTCGGCGCGATTGCGCGGGAGCACATGATCGATCTCTCGGCCAAGCTGCTGCCCGATGGCCGGCTGAATTGGATCGCGCCGGCGGGCGAGTGGACGATTCTCCGTCTCGGTCGCACCAGCACCGGCGCGAACACGCGACCCGCACCGCAGCCGGGACTGGGCTTGGAGTCCGACAAATTTGATCCCGCGGCGCTCGATGCGCATTTCGCGGCCTACGTCGGCTCGTTGTTGCGCAGCATTGGACCGCGCCCGAACCAGCGGACGAGCGGTTGGACGATGCTGCACATTGATAGCTGGGAAATGGGCGCGCAGAACTGGACGGGAAAATTTCGCGAGGAGTTCAAACACCGCCGCGGCTACGACCCGCTGAAGTATCTGCCCGCCTACACCGGACGGGTGGTTGATAATCCAGAAATCACCGAGCGTTTTCTCTGGGACGTGCGGCTCACGGCGCAGGAACTTGTTTTGGAAAAGCACGCACAGCACTTGAAGACGCTTGGGCATCAGCACGGTTTGGGGTTGTCCATCGAGCCGTATGACATGAATCCGACGGCAGACCTCTCGCTCGGCGCGGTCGCTGACGTGCCGATGTGCGAGTTCTGGGCGGACGGCGATGGCTTCGAGACTTCGTTCAGTTGCTTCGAGGCGACGTCCATTGCGCACACGCATGGCAAACCGATTGTTGCCGCCGAAGCCTTCACCGGAGGCGGCGGTACGTCATGGATGCGGCATCCCGGTTCGATGAAGAACCAGGCGGACTGGGCGTTCGCCGCGGGCATCAACCGATTGGTGTTTCATCGTTACGCGCACCAACCGTGGCTGAACGTCGCGCCGGGCATGACGATGGGGTTCTACGGCACGCAATACGAACGCACGCAAACCTGGTGGGAGCTTTCGGGCGCGTGGCACGCGTATCTCGCGCGTTGCCAGTTTCTCCTGCGCCAGGGCGTGGCCGTCGCGGACATTCTCTATCTCACGCCGGAAGGCGCGCCGCATGTTTTCCGTCCGCCGCCGAGCGCGCTCGCCGGCAGCCGGACGTTGCCGGATCGGCGCGGTTACAACTTCGATGGCTGCGATCCGCAGACGTTAATCGAGCGTGTGTCGGTGCGCGCGGGCAAACTCGTGCTGCCCGACGGTGCGAGTTATCAAATGCTCGTGCTGCCGCAGACGCCCACGATGACGCCGCAATTGCTGGCCAAAGTGAAACAACTGCTCGCGGCCGGCGCGCTCGTGGTCGGGCCGCGACCGGTGAAGTCACCCAGTTTGACCGATCATCCGCGTTGCGACGCCGAAGTGCAGCGGTTGGCGGATGCGGTTTGGGGCAAACGCGAAAATGCCGCGACGAGTGGTCCGCGCAAAGTCGGACGCGGGACGCTCGTCGCAACCGAATTGAAATCCAATTCGCAGAGGCCAAAAACTCTGCCCACCGGAATGCGTTGGATTTGGTTCGATGAAGCCGCGCCCGCTTCCGCGGCGCCGGTTGGCACGAGATCCTTCCGTGGCGAGTTTACGATCACGAACAGGGCTGAGGTGATGTCGGCGGAAC
>CAYWCK010000704.1:0-2066 GCA_964456685.1 uncultured Bifidobacteriaceae bacterium
CAGCGACTGGGCATGGAGTCGATCGTCGTCACCAAATGTGCCGACGCTGATCGCGCGGGGTTCGGCGGCCTCGCAGAAGCGGGAGTTCAGGTGAACTGGCTTCCGAGCCCGACGAGCACGTCCATCCAAAATGTCTATCCCACCGAGAATCCTGATGATCGGGAGAGCCGGCTGATTTCCCGCGCTTCGCCTTTCACAGCGCACGAGGTGGACCAGATTGCCGCGCTGCGCGCAGATGTGGTTCATGTCAATCCGTTGTGGTTCGGCGAATTCCCACCGGCACTGCTGGCGGCGTTGCGGCCGAAGGTTCAATTCCTCGCGGCCGATGCCCAAGGTTTTCTGCGCGTAGCAACACCCGACGGCCGCATGGCCCATGAGGATTTGAGCGACAAACAAAAAGTACTGGCGCAATTGGATCTCCTAAAAGTGGACGCGAAAGAGGCGTTGGTATTAACCGGGATCAACGATCCGCGCGACGCTGCACGAGCGGTGAAGGCGTTGGGGCCGCGGCTGGTCTTGCTCACTCATCGCGATGGCTTGTGCGTTTGCTCGGGCGAAGGCATTTACGAGGCGGCCTTCCGGGGATTCACCTTGGAAGGGCGCACCGGGCGTGGCGATACTTGCACCGCATCATTTCTCGCCGCGCGTGGACGAGGAATGAGTTTGCCGCAAGCCGCGGACTTCGCGGCGGATATCACTTCGCGAAAAATGCAGTATCCCGGCCCGTTTCGCGGTTGAACCGCGGCGGCTGCATCCATGGAAATTTCCGGAACTATGAACGAAATTCTGCAACGGTTTCAACTGGAAGGCAAAGTGGTCGCCATCACGGGCGGCGGCGGAGAATTATGCGGCACCATGGCGGACGCGCTCGGCAAAATGGGAATGCGCGTGGCCATCCTCGATCTTCGTCTGGATCAGGCGGAAGCCCGCGCGCAGTCCATCCTTAAAAGCGGAGGCAAGGCCGCCGCGTTCCAATGTGATGTCACGGACGCCACCGCCGTTCGCCGTTGCTACGAGGAAGTTTGCCGGCTCTGGGGACCGCCTGATTGCCTGATCAATGGCGCCGGCGGCAACGACCCGCGCGGCACCACTGCCGAGCCGTTTCACACCGCCACGCCACCAAGCGCGAACGCCGGCACCTTCTTCGATCTCGATCCTGCCGGTTTCCGGGCAGTGTTTGACCTGAATTTTTTTGGCACATTCCTGGTGACCCAAACTTTCTCCCGCGGCATGGTGGCTCAAGGCAGCGGCGCCATCTTGAACATTTCCTCGATGAGCGCCCTCCGTCCATTGACGAAGGTGGCGGCCTACTCGGCGGCAAAATCCGCCGTCGCAAACTTCACCCAATGGCTGGCGGTGCATTTTGCCAGCACCGGAGTCCGGGTGAATGCGCTGGCCCCCGGCTTCTTTCTCACCGAGCAATTGAAGTTCCTCCATTTCAATCCGCAAACGGGCCAACCGACGCCGCGGGCGAAACAAGTCATGGCCCACACGCCGATGGGACGTTACGGCAATCCCGATGATTTGATCGGCGCTACCGTCTGGCTGCTCTCGGAGGCTTCGCGATTCGTTACCGGGACGGTGGTGCCGGTGGACGGCGGCTTCGCCTGTCTTTCGATTTAGCAAACTCAGGCGCAGTCCAACTCCATGCTGGCAAACCCCGGTAGGTTCAACCCAAACTCCCCGCCATGCGTTGTTCGGCCACCAAGTTGATGCGGCATGCCTGCGGAAGGTATGCCTTGGGCGCGTTTAATGTCAGCAGCCTGGAGCAGATCCACGGGTTGTTCCGCGGTGCCGCGCAAGCCCGCGCTCCGGTCATCGCTCAGTTCACCCGCGTCATGCGGGACTATGCCCATCCCGCCATGCTGGAGCAAATGCTCCGCGGCGCGGCAGCCATCTATCCGGAAGTTGTCTTCAGCGTGCATCTGGACCACGGCGACGAGGCGACCTGCGCAGAGGCGATTGCATCCGGCGATTTCGGCTCGGTGATGATTGACGCCTCCCACCTGCCCTTCGAGGAAAACATCGCCACGACCGCGCGCGTCGTAGCCCAGGCGCATGCCCAG
>CAYWCK010000705.1:0-2059 GCA_964456685.1 uncultured Bifidobacteriaceae bacterium
ATTCCAGAACAACGAATCGGCCGGAGTCGTTATATTTCGCCACCTTGCCAACCAAGGAATTGTCCGGCGTCACAATCGGAGCGATGGTCTTCTCTGCGGCCGGTTTCTTCTTCTCGGGCGCAGGTTTGGGCGCCGGGGCTGGCGTCGGCTCAACAGCAGGCGGCGATGGGAGGGTGGCTTTGGTTTGCGAAGGTCCCGGTACGGCGCTGTATTGCGGTGACGGCGTTGGCGTCGGCGTCCGGGCACACCCAACCAGCAGAAGCAACCCCACGCATCCGGCGACACAGCAATGTCTCATGCGTTCATTAAGCGCGGCACGCTCCACCCGGTCAACTCCGAAGGGGCGAGGTCGCTCATGACTCGGTGATGACGGTGTCGCTGTGTTCGTAGCCCGGTGCGCAACAGCAGAGCAGCCGCAGCGTTACCGGGCCAGTGTTCCAAAGTTTATGGCGCTGTCCGGGCGGGATGGCGATGGCGTCGCCGGGCTTCACTTCGCGAATTTCCCCCTCGATCCGCATCCGCCCCTGGCCGTGCGTGATGAAATAAATTTCTTCGGCCTTGGGATGATAATGTTCCTGCGTGCTGGCGCCGACCGGCAACCGCGCCTCGGCCAGACTCTGATTGCGGATCGCGGAGTTACGATGCGCCAACAGTTCGCGGATTTCTGAGCCGTCCTTCGTGGTGAAAGGCGGCATGTCTTCCAGATTGCGGATGTCCATGGCGAGGAATTAAACACGGACCCGCATCGAGAAACACGGATTTCTTACTCCAAAGGCGCAGTGGCCGTCGTGGTGGTGCGCCCGCGCAGATTGGCGTGCCCAAGCACGACGCCGGCGGCCACCAACAGCATCGCAATCCAAAAGGTGGAAGTGACCGGCTCGCCCAACCAGAAATGCGCCCAAGTCATCGTGCTGAGGGGAATGAGATTGTTAAAGAGCAACACCTGACTCGTCGGCCAGTGGCGCAACGCGTTGTTCCAGATGGCGAAAGCAATCACACCACCGGCCAGGATGCAGTAAAGGTGAATCGCCCCAAGCTGCCAGGTGAATGGCAGTCCGCGTTCGGTGAACTCCAGCACACTTACCGGCAACAACCAGACGCCGGCTCGCCACATGGTTTGCGCTGAAACTTCCGCGCCACTTAACGTCGAGGCCAGCGCGCGGCATTGACGCCCGTAATTAACCCAGAGCACGCTGGCGACCAGTCCCAAAACCTCACCGGAAAACTGGAGGGACGTGGCTTGGAGCGCAGGTCGGACCAGCAGAAAAACTCCGAGCAACGCGAGCAACGCGGCCGCCACCCGGCGCAAATTGAATTGGGATTGTCCCGTCACCACTTCCCAGATCAAGGCCCAGACTGGCGCGGCACCGAGGTAGAGGGCCACATGCGAGGGCGAGGTGTAGCGCACCGCCCAATTGAAGGCGACGATGTAACCCGCCAGGCTGAGCCCGCCCCGCACCCAAAGCGGACGGCGCAATTCCCGCGGCGGAACATGGTGTTCGCCCAGCCACTTGGTCGCGCGCAACACGCCCAGCAGGATCAGCCCCGCGCAAAGAAAGCGCGAGCCACCGGTAAAACTCGGCGGCCATTGCGCCACCAAGAGCTTGGTGCCGGTGTTGTTGCCGCCCCACAAGACCACGGCAAACACGAGCCCGAGCGCCACCGCCAGATTGGATTTCGTCTGCAGCACGCGCAGAGTTAGCCAAGCCGCGAAGCCCACGCCAATGAAATTACTGATCGCGAAAATGCCTTGCCCGATTCCACGCCCGGCGTAACCTCCGGCCATGGATCACTCTCCCGGATTTCTCGCCCTCGTCAACGATGCCAAACGCCGCATCACCGAAGTCAGTGTCGCCGAAGCCCGCGCCCGACTCGCCACCAATCCGAAGGCGGTGCTGCTTGATGTGCGGGAGGATAATGAGTGGGTGGCCAGCCACGCCGCTCAAGCGGTGCATTTGGGAAAAGGCATTCTGGAGCGCGATCTGGAGAAACTTTATCCGGATAAAAACGCTGAGATCATCATGTATTGCGGCGGCGGTTTTCGTTCCGCGTTGACGTG
>CAYWCK010000706.1:0-2047 GCA_964456685.1 uncultured Bifidobacteriaceae bacterium
GAATGCGGCGCAGCTGTTCTGCAAATTCGCGTTGCTCGTGGGGTGTGAGCGTGTGGGCCATGCCGCGAAGCTAGGCGAGACGGACGCTACTTGTCAGCGCTTTTTTGAGGGGCGTTGGTGGGCGTCCATTCGACGAACGGTCGGTCCAGGTTCGACTGAATCTTCCGTTTCAGGTCAGCGTACATCGTGTTCGTCACTAGGTTGAGGTAGCCCGCGGCCACGTTGGTCCGGCCGGCCATCCAGTTGATGCGGGCGAAATGGACGTAAGTGCCCTCACGCTCGACGTCGTCGTGCGCCACGGCGAGGGCGTTCGTCCAGGCGCGCAAGGCGGGCTCGGGACGAAACGGGCGGATGCCGTAAAACGATTGGGCCACGTCGGTGGCGATGGGAAAATTCGTGGGATCAAGTCGCAGCGAGTTCGAGTAGAGTGTGAGGGCTTTGTCGAAAACCTGTTGCTCATCGATATTGTAGTGCTCCCGGGCATCCTTGCGGAACAGATAAACCGTCGTGCCGAAGTTGTGATAGTAAACCGGCTCTTCGGGATCGAGTTCGATGGCTTTCGTGTAGAACTCGAACGCCTTTTTCGGTTCGCCGTAGTGGCCCCAGTAATTGGCGAGATTGTTCCAGACGGCGGGGTTCGTCGGGTCGAGTTCCCGGGATTTCTCCATGTGGGGCAACGCCGCGTGCTCGTCCTTGGTTTCCGAAAGGAAGCCGGCGTAAGCCAGGTGAGCCCGGGCGTGATTGGTGTGGCGCGCGAGGAAATCTTCGTAGGCGTCGCTCACGCGCTGAAACCGGGCGAGGATGCGCTTGTTCAACTCAGGGTTCGGTTCGCCGGCACCTTTCTCGGCAAACTTTTGGTTTTCCTGAATCCACTTGTCCACCTCAGCTTGCGCGTCGTCATCGGCCTGCATGACCTTTCGGAATTCCAGTTCGACGGAATCGTTGGTGGCGGAGTTCTCGCTCAGCACGGTTTCCGCGCGGCCGCCGGGTTTAATGACGAGCAGGTTGGTGCTGGCCGGCAAAGCCGCCGGCGGGTTGGTGGCCGCGGGAAGCTGAGCCGCTGCTAACAACGCACCGATGATTAGGAGCAAACGCTTGGTCACGTTCGCAGACTAGCAGGCCGGGGTGTGATTTCCAGATTTTCGGCTGGCCCGGGCTGCGTCTCTGCGGGGATTGTGACCGCCGAGCGCGTTGCTGGTTCAAATTTCCTTCACCATGCCCCAATGCACCTCGAGCCGTTTGATTGGACAAAGCTTGATGACTTTGACGAACACCCGAGCCAGGACGCTGGCTTTGTCGCGGATGATGACCGTGATGGTGGCAAAACGTTTTATTTCCAATGATTATTGGCTCCGCGCCGGACCAATGCGGATTTTTGGGCCAAAACCTTGGTGGAGAAAGGCATTTCAATCGACGCAGCCCGCAAAATCTTTGACCGAAACCGCAACTTTCCCTAGCCTCCGTTGTTCACAGTTGGGTGACGCAGGAAGTGTAGTCTCATGGCATTGAATTCCGTAAAAGATCTGTTCGCCACGGTCGTCGGCGCGGCGCCGAACGAGATTGGGGAATTGCGCAAAGCCTGGCAGGTGGCGGTGGATAATGGCTCGCAGGAGTCGTTGCTTACCTTCATCGGTCGCGAACGTGGGGTGGCGGAGGATGTTTTCCTTCAGCGCCTCGCCACGGCGTTGAACTGGCCCTACCTCGAACTCACCAAGCTGACCGTGCAGCCCGAGGCGCGGAACAAGATTTCCACCAAGGTCGCCTTTCAATACTCCGTCCTGCCCACCGCCATGAACAACGGCGCGGTGCAGGTCGCGGTCAGCAACCCGTTTGACACCGCGATGCTCAACGCGGTGCGTTTCGACGCCCGCGGCCCGGTGGAATTTGCCCTGGCGCCCAGGGTGGAACTGGAGAAGGCGCTGAAAAAGTATTACGGCGTCGGTGCGGAGACCCTCGACGAGATGGACCAGGACGTGTCCATGGATCTGGAATTGCCCACGGACAAGGAAATCACCGAGGGCGACCAGGAAGCCAGCGTCATCAAGTT
>CAYWCK010000707.1:0-2024 GCA_964456685.1 uncultured Bifidobacteriaceae bacterium
TCTCGCAGAATTCCTACATGCAAAAATATTTCGACGAAGTGGAAGCCGCCTACCACGGTCCGTTGTGGAAAACCGAAAAGCTGGGGCTGCTCGCGTTTCAGAATTTAACCCGGTTGCGCGGCGGCCGGCTGCTCGTCGTGACCTTTCCGTACATGGACGCAATGCTGCGTTTCAAACCGGTCCAAGAACAACTCGCGCGGTATTGGCAGGAGCGCGGCGTGCCCCACTTGGACTTGCTCCCGATCTTCACCAATCACCCACCGGCCCAACTCGTGGTGAATTCCCACGATGCCCACCCAAACGAGTTCGCCCACGAACTCGCCGCGAAAGCCATTGATGAATTCTTGAAGCGCGAAATCAGAAACAGCGACTCGAGCCCACCCCTCGGCCCGAAGAGGTGACGTTTATTGCGTGACAATCTTCACCGTTCCCGCGCTCGCATCGTATTCCAGCTTCGAGCCGACCGGCGGCGTGGGCACTTCCGGCATATACTTCTTATCCACGAGTTCCTTCAGGTCTTTCGGGAAGCGCCCTTCCTGGACGTTGAACATATCAATCGCCTTCTTGATGGAAGTCACGTCCACCGTCTTCACCGCGCTGTGATGCGCGTCGGCGGCAGACTTCAAATAATCCGCCGGCGCCGTGGTAACATTGCCGCCCGTAGGAGTGCCGGATTTGTTGGAAGAATCGCCGCAGCCAACAAGAAAAAAGGCCAGCGCTGCGCCAAGAAGGAGGTTGGTTTTCATGGGCGAAATCTACCCGTGCTCAAGCAGATGCCAAGAGGAAGTTTCCACCGTGGCGGCAGCCATCTTGGCTGCCGTAGAGGGTGTCAATCCTGCCACCGGGCGAAGGGCGCTGGAATTCAGTGCGCTAAAATCTCCCCGCGGCCTCGGCAAAATCCTGCTGTTCCGCCGGGCTGGAAGCCGCGGCTCTACGGCAGGCAGGATGCCCGCCGCTACGCCTGCTTCAGCTGCTGCGCGGCAAGCTCGCGCGCCTGGCGAATCAGGGCCAGATCCTCCACCAGATTTCCAAACCGGAACGGCGGCAATCCACTCTGCTGCTGTCCCAGCAACTCGCCTGGCCCGCGAAGCTTGAGATCCGCCTCGGCGATCTTGAAACCATCAATCGTGTCTTCCAAAACTTTCAGCCGCTCGCGCGACTCCGGATTCTTCGCGTCGGAAATCAAAACGCAAAACGACTCGTGCGCGCCACGACCGATGCGCCCGCGCAATTGGTGCAACTGCGCCAGCCCAAACGCCTCGGCATTTTCAATCAGCATCACCGTCGCGCTCGGCACGTCCACACCAACTTCGATCAGCGACGTCGCGAGCAGCACGTGGACGCGATTTGCGCGGAACTCGGCCATCACCGCCTCTTTCTCCGCGCTCTTCAGCCGCCCGTGCAGGAGACCGACGCGAAACGGCGCGAGCTGTTTCTGCAAATTGGCAAACTCCTTCGTCACAGCTTTCAAACCGCGCTCGCCGCCGTCCTCCTCAACGCGTGGATAAACGACGTAGGCCTGCCGGCCGGCTTTGAGTTTTTCGCGAATAAATTCCCAGACTTGCGGCAGCTTCTCGGCCGCGCGCACAAAAGTTTTGATGCTCCCCCGCCCCGCCGGCAGTTCATCAATCACCGACACGAGATCGCCGTACAGCGTGAGCCCAAGCGTGCGCGGAATCGGCGTGGCGGTCATCACGAGCAGATGCGGATACGCGCCCTTGCGCACGAGCTGCTCGCGCTGCGCGACGCCGAACTTGTGCTGTTCGTCAATGATCACGAGACCGAGTCGCGGCAGATCGAAGCCCGATGTGAGCAGCGCGTGCGTGCCAATGAACAAAGTCGAGGGTCGAACAGACCGCTCGCCTTCGACTGGCGCCCCTCGACTCTCGACCGTCTTGCGGCTGCCCGTCCGCAATTCCACATGCACCTGCAACGCGGTCAGCCATTGCGAAAAATTTCGGAAGTGTTGTTCGGCGAGAATCTCTGTTGGCGCCATGAGCGCCACGCTGAAACCGCTCTCAATT
>CAYWCK010000708.1:0-2018 GCA_964456685.1 uncultured Bifidobacteriaceae bacterium
GAAGATGGAGACAGGCGCGACGCCTGTCCTACGTTCCAACTTCGCTCGTCGGGATTTTCTCAAACTGACCACCGTTGCCGCCGCCGGCTTTGCGCTATCGCGCATGCCGATTGCGGCCGGGCCGTTCACGCGCGAGGATTTTGACAAACTTGTGCCCGCCGACAAGAAGCTCGCGCCGGACTGGGTGAAATCGCTTTTCACGCGCGGCGAGCCGCAAGTTTATCGCGGCGCAGACCTCGACAAGATCGGCATGCCGGTGGGCGGGCTTTGCGCGGGACAGCTTTATCTTGGCGGCGATGGGCGGCTGTGGCATTGGGATATTTTCAATCAGCGCATCAGCACCGGCGCGGAGCATTACGCCAAGCCGCTTGCGCCGTCGGCGCCGTTGGAACAGGGCTTTGCCGTGCGCGTGAAGGTGGATGGTGTTTCCAGCGTGCGCAAACTGGACCGCGCGAGCTGGCGCGAGGTTTCGTTCCGCGGCGAATATCCCATCGGCCGGGTTGAATACAGCGACGCGGAATTGCCCCTCGCGATTTCACTCGAAGCATTCTCGCCGTTCATTCCCTTGAACACCGCCGATTCCTCGCTCCCCGCGACGCTGCTGGAATTCACACTCAAAAACACGGGCGCGAAGAAGATCGAAGTCGGACTCGCCGGCTGGTTGGAGAACGCCGTTTGTTTGCACAGCGCGGACACCCATGCCGTGGTGCGGCGGAATCGCATCGTCTCGCGCGACGGGGCGCTGGCGCTGGAATGTTCCGCCGAAACGGGGCCGACCGCGAAGTCGGCGGCGGCACGGGAGGACATCACGTTCGATGATTTCGAGCGGGACACTTACGGTGATTGGACGGCGGAAGGCACGGCGTTCGGCAAGGGGCCGGTCGAAAAGTCGAAGGTGGTCGAGTATCAAGGCGACCTCGGCATGCACGGCCAGCATGCAGTGAACACGCATTCCAGTCCCGCCGCGAACGACGTCGGCGCGCGCGACGCGGCGACGGGAAAGCTCATCAGTAGGTCGTTCGTCATCGAACGGAATCACATTAACTTTCTCATCGGCGGCGGTGCGCATCGCGGCAAGACGTGCATGAACCTGCTTGTCGGTGGCAAGATCGTTCGCACCGCGACCGGCGCCAACGACAACCGGATGCAGCCGAGGTCGTGGAACGTGGCGGCCTTTGCCGGGCAGACCGCGCAAATTCAAATCGTGGATGCCGAGTCAGGCGCCTGGGGCAATATCGGCGTAGATGACATCGTATTCAGCGATCACGCGCGCGTTGGCGGCGGGCCGTTGGAGCAGGAAGGTGATTTCGGGACGATGGGTCTGGCTTTGCTGGACGCGCGTTCCCGCGACATGGCGAAGGCGCAGCTGAAAGAAATTCCCGCGAGTGGGTCGGGTTGGGCGGAACTGTTTGGCAAAGGCGTTAAGGATGCGGCCAGTGCTCCCGCCGGAAAGATGATCGGTGCCATTGGCCGTGAGTTATCGTTGCGACCGGGGGGCACGGCGCGGTTGACTTTCGCGCTCGCGTGGCATTTTCCGAATTTGCAGTTGAAAGGGATGGCGATCACAGGCCGGCATTACGCCGCGCGGTTTGCATCGGCCGGCGAAGTGGTGCGCTACCTTGCGGCCCATCAGCAACGGCTCGTACGTGAAACGCGACGCTGGCGCGAAACTTGGTACAACTCGACGCTGCCGTTTTGGTTTCTCGACCGCACGATGCTCAACACTTCGATTCTGGCCACGTCCACCTGTCATCGCTTTCGCGACGGCCGGTTTTATGCGTGGGAAGGTGTCGGTTGTTGCGAAGGCACATGCGGTCACGTCTGGCAATACGCTCACGCCGCCGCGCGGTTGTTCCCGGAACTGGAGCGGAGCGCGCGTGAGCGGGCCGATTTCGGCTTGGCCTTGCAGCCCGATGGCGCGATCCATTTCCGCGGGGAACACAATAATTTTCCGGCCATTGACGCGCAGGCCGGAACGATTCTGCGCGCGTTGCGGGAACATCAGATGTCGGCGGATG
>CAYWCK010000709.1:0-2011 GCA_964456685.1 uncultured Bifidobacteriaceae bacterium
CGAAAGAGCCAGCGGCAGCAAACTCGGCTTCGACGCGACGAAGAAACTGCCCGGCGAAGGTTTCAAGCGCCCCTGGCCGCCGCTGATCAAGATGGATGAAAGTGTGAAGGCGAAGGTGGCGAAAATCCTGGACCTGTAGCAGCGGACGTCAGTCCGCTCCAACCAAATGAAACCATCCGAACAACCTGACAGCGCAAATCAATTGAGCGGCTCAGGCACGGATCGGAGATTCTATCTTCAACGCCTCCCGCGCGAATACTACCAAGCTGACTCAGTCATCCACTGGACGATGCCCATTGCGAGGCGCTGCACAGGCTGGTTGAACGATTCGTTCCACGCCCACTTCCGCGAAGTCATGCTCCACGCCGCCGCGCGTGAAGGACTTTTCTGCCCGACCTATTGCCTGATGCCAGACCACATTCATCTGGTTTGGATGGGCATGCTGCGCGACACCGACCAGAAGAACGGCATGAAATTCCTGCGCGAACACCTCGTGCCAAAGCTGCACCCGCACCGCTTCCAGCACCAAGCACACGACCACGTCTTGAGAGCGGAGCAACGCAAACGCAATGCCTTCGCCAAAGTCTGCTTCTACATCATGGACAACGCGCGGAAGGACGGCTTGGTTGCGCATCCCAAGGAATGGCGGTTTTGCGGCGCGGTAATTCCCGGATATCCGGCCCTGCATCCGCTGGAAGGAGATTTCTGGCTGACGTTCTGGAAGTTGTATGCGGCCAACCTCGCTCCCGATGTGGGGAAGATCGTCCGGCCATCGTTTTAACCTGTAGCAGCGGACGTGAGTCCGCTCATACTTTACGATATGCTCGTGCTATTGAAACCAACCGAAGAAATAGTGAGCCGACTCACGTCGGCTGCTACACGTCGCCGACGTGCTCGACCACGCGACGAAGAAACTGCCCGGCGAAGGTTTCAAACGCGCTTGGCCGCCGCTCATCAAGATGGATGAAGGCGTTCGCAAAAAGATTGATACATTATTAGTAGGACAAAAATGAAAACACACTGGCTTGCAGAATGGGCGTATATCCCTGCTATTTTCTGCGCGTTCGTTACGTTGCGAGCCAGTGCCATCACTTACGATCTCGGTGCCGATTGGAGCGAGAGCGCCAACCCAAACGGGCCGTGGTCCTACAACGAAGGCAACAATCCGCTTCCACATGTGAGCGCTTGGCAGGGTCTCTCGGGTGACTTCACCTCGGCGCAACCAGCTTGGGCACGCGGCGCAGTGGGTAACACAAACCTTCCCTGCTGGTTCAAAAGCTCGGCAACCGTCGGTGTGGCGCACGACTGGCAGACTGGAGATATCCTCTCGCATACGACCGATAGCTTTAATGGCGTCGGCTCCGGATCGGCGAACGTCACTTGGACCAGCCCCGGCGACGGCACGATCACGATTTCAGGCGCTGTTTGGATGGGCCGCGATATCGGGCGTGGCAATCATTGGACGCTTTTGCATAACGGCACAACGCTGATGCAAGGCGACATTTTTTCGGGCGACGTCTATTCGCGCAGCAGCCCGTTCAACTTTGCCAGCGGCACCGGCACAGCCAGCACACTGACTAACCGGTCTGTGGTTGCCGGCGACGTGATCAAACTGCAGCTCGACAAGACCAGTTCATTCGGTGACTACACCGCCGTGCGATTCACCATTGACTACAGCACCGAGTTCAAACCGCTCATCACCAAAATTGAAACGAGCACCAACAACTTGCGCCTCACGTTCACCACCCAAGCCGGGAAAAGCTACGCGATCCAGAGCCGGAGCGATCTGTTCTCCGGCGTTTGGACTACCATGACCGGCACAACCAATTCCGCCATCGCCGCTGAATTGCAGACCACACTCACCAACGCCCTCAGCCAGCCCCAACAATTCTACCGCGTATGGCAGCTACCTTAACATTGGCAAACCGGCAAAATCACGCGACAAAGAAACTGCCCGGCGAAGGTTTCAAACGCCCCTGGCCGCCGCTCATCAAGATGGATGAAAGCGTGA
>CAYWCK010000710.1:0-1994 GCA_964456685.1 uncultured Bifidobacteriaceae bacterium
ACGAGATCTTTGTCAGCGACGGCTCGAAGTGCGATTGCGGCAGCATCCTCGACATTCTCGGGGACAAAAACAAAATCGCCATCAGCGATCCCGTCTATCCCGTTTATGTGGACACGAACGTCATGGCCGGCCACACCGGCCCGGCGAACGAAGCCGGCGCTTACGGGAAGATCGTTTATCTCCCGTGCCGCCCGAGCAACGGCTTCATCCCCGAGCCACCGAAGAAACACGTGGACGTGATCTACCTTTGCTCGCCGAACAATCCCACCGGCGCCGTCGCCACGCGCGCGCAGCTCGAGGCGTGGGTGAAATATGCACTGGAGCACAAAGCCGTCATTTTGTTCGACGCGGCCTACGAGGCTTACATCAGCGATCCCGCGATTCCGCATTCCATTTACGGAATCCCCGGCGCCCGCGAATGCGCCATCGAGTTCCGCAGCTTCTCGAAAAACGGCGGCTTCACCGGCGTGCGTTGCGCCTTCACGGTTGTCCCCAAATCGCTCAATGCGCAGACGAAGGCGGGCGAGTGGAAGCCATTGCACCCGCTTTGGTCGCGCCGCATGACCACGAAGTTCAACGGCGCGAGCTACCTCGTCCAGCGCGCGGCGGAAGCGCTTTATTCGCCGGACGGCAAACAGCAGGTCCGCGCGCTCATCGAACATTACATGGGCAACGCCGCGGTCCTGCGCAAAGGCGCGAAGAAAGCCGGCCTGAAAGTTTTCGGCGGCGAGAACGCCCCGTACATTTGGGTGCGCACGCCGAAGGACGTCACCAGCTGGCAAGCCTTCGACAAGATTCTCGGCGAGGCCAACGTAGTCATCACGCCCGGCTCGGGCTTCGGCTCGAAAGGCGAAGGCTATTTCCGCATCAGCGCCTTCAACAGCCGCGCCAACGCCGAGGAAGTCGCGCGGCGATTGACCGAATTGAAGTGGTAACTGCCTGACGATGGGCTTGCCACCATCCGCCCGGCCGATGTAGTTTCCTGCAGAGGCCGAGCATGGAAACCAACGTCCACAAATGGCACGTCCTGATCGTAGATGATAATCTCGAACTGGCCGAAACGCTGAAGCACCTGCTCGAGGAACACCAGTTCGAAGCCACCGTGGTTTCGAACGGCGTGCTGGGATTAAAGCACGCCCTGCACAAGCCCGTGGACGCGGTAATCAGCGACCTGCAAATGCCCCAGTTGGAGGGTGACGTCTTTTACAGCGCTGTGGAGCGATTAAATCCGACACTGGCCAAACGTTTCGTCTTCATCACGGGCATGGCGGATGATCCGCACTTTCAAAAATTCGTGACCTCCGTGCGGGCTCCACTGCTGCGCAAACCGGTCGCCATTGATCAATTGGTGGCAGCGCTCAAACAGGTACTGGCGCAGCCGGTTTGAGGTTTTTCTGCTGAATGACCTTCGCGTTGACTGCCGCTTCCCCTGCGGAATCCGCTTGTTTGCTCACCGCCATTGCCTTGATCGGAGCGCGTTGGCTGGCGCAATTTCGGCTGCAGCAACTCAACGAACGCCACGTCCGTGCGCACGCCGGAAAAATCCCCGACGCCCTGCGAGGGATCATGGACGATGCGACCTACGCGAAGTCGGTGGACTACACTCTGGCCGGCGGGAGCCTGGGCCGGTTCGAGAACGGCTTTGATGCCGTCGTCCTGCTTCTGCTCCTGCTCAGCGGCGTTTTGCCGTGGTCGTTTCGCCTGCTGCAACAACATGGCGGTGAGTCCGCGTGGGCATTGGCGGCCTTTCTCTTCGCGGTTGGCGTTCTGTTGATGGCCATTCAACTGCCGCTGGCGTGGTATGATCAGTTTCGTCACGAAGCGCGATTTGGCTTCAACACCGCCACACTGCAAACGTGGTGGTTGGATCGCGTGAAGGCTCTGCTGCTGGCGGCGCTCCTTGGCTATCCGTTGCTGGTGCTGATTTTGAAAATTGTGGAATGGACGGGACGGTGGTGGTGGTTGTGGTCGTGGGGCGCGCTGATCCTTTTTCA
>CAYWCK010000711.1:0-1994 GCA_964456685.1 uncultured Bifidobacteriaceae bacterium
GCGGCGGAATTTTCATCGATGATGGGCGCCAACCCAACATCGCGCGGCCGGTTGCGCTGCCACAAATACACCAGCCACCAGATGCCGAAGGTCAGCAGGGTGCAGCCGAAGAACGACCAACGCCAGCCGTACGCGCCGAGCAAAAATCCGCCGAGCGATTTCACGAGCATGTTGCCGAGCAGATAATTCGTGGACCAGATGCCCATGATCCTTCCGCGTTCGCCCGGGCGCAGCCATTCCGCCACCGCGCCAACCGTGCCCGGCCAGCCGGCGGCCTGCACGAGTCCGTTGAAAAACATGAACACGATGAACGTGGCAAACGAGTTGGCGCAACCGAAGACGATATTGCAACCCATGCTCAATCCCAGTCCGCCCAGCAACAACAACCGCGGCCCCCAGCGCCGGCCGATGAAGCTGTTGAGAAACATCCCGAGCATGTAGGCCACGAGAAAGGCCGTCCAGATGTGCGCGGTGTCGCCCAGCTCCCAGCCGAGATCCTTCGCAATGGTTGTCTTGCAGATCGTGAAGACTTTGCGGGTGAGGTAAAACCCGCCGTAAGCGAGATAACTGGCGATGAGAATCCGCCGACGCCAGCTCACCTGATCCGACGTGAGTGGCGGGAGCGCTGGAGCTTTAGCCACGGCACAAACTCCGCACGCTTTCAACCAGGTAATTCAGCGCTTCGCGCGATTGACGCGGATTGATCGGCAGCGTCACCAGCCGCTCGGCCACGGCTTCCACGACGGGAAACTGTCCGCGCTGGAAGCCGCGTCGCTGGAACGCCGTTGCGTAGTGCAGCGGCGTGTAATGCGTGCCCACCTTCACGCCGCGCTCATGCAGCATGGTGTGGATGAAATCGTCCTTCGTCCGGCCATATTTCGCCGCGTCAATCTGGAGTGGGTAAAGATGGAAGACGTGTTTGTTGCCCGGACGCGTGACCGGCAGGGTGAGGCCCGGCACATCGCGCAACGCCACCGAAAGATAATCCGCATTGTCGATGCGGCGCTGGTTGAGCGCGTCCAGTTTGCGCAACTGCACGGAACCGACGGCGCCCTGCACATCGGTCATGCGGAAGTTGTAACCGCAGTCGTCAAAGTCCTGAAACCAGAAGCGCTGCCCCATGGGGAAGCGGGTTTCATCCAGCGAACAGTATTTCGTGCTGCGCCCATAAACCCGGGTGCAATGCGAGCGGTAAAGCGCCACCCGCTCGAAAATCGCAGGATCGTTTGTGACGATCATGCCGCCCTCACCGAGCGTGGAAATGTTCTTCTGCTCGTGGAAGCTGAAGCAACCAGTCACGCCCATGCTGCCCGCTTTACGGCCGCGGTATTCGGCACCGACCGCATGACACGCATCCTCTACCACCGCGATGCCGCGCCGCTGGGCGATGGCCAAGATGGCATCCATGTCGGCGCATTGCCCGTAAAGATGTACAGGCAGAATCGCCTTGGTGTTCGGTGTGATTTTCGCTTCGAGCTGGCGTGGGTCGAGGTTGCAAGTCTCCGGATCGATGTCCACGAAATCCACCTCCGCACCGAGCGTCGCGCCGGCAGCGGCGGTGGCAATCCAAGTCATCGGCGAAGTGAGAATACGATCCCCCGCTTTCACGCCGAGCGCGACAAGGGAAAGGAACAACGCGGCGGTCCCGTTGCTGACCGCGCGGGCATGGGCCACTCCGCAATAGGCCGCGAATTCCTGCTCGAACTGAATGCAGGCCTCGCCGCTGGTCGGCGCGCCCTGGCGCAACACTTCCAGAATCGCGCGTTCCTCTTCGGCGCCGTACTCAGAGCCGTATTTGATTTGCAGGTCGAATTTGATTTTCGGTGAGCTCATTTGGTGGACCGGTCAGCGACTTCCAGAATTAAATCGAGCGCCTCGTCGAAAGTTCGCATCGGCGTCTTGAGAGTGGCGCACGCCTTGGCATTGGCAAGCGAAACGTCGCGCGGACGCGGCGCGCGTCCGGGCGCGGGCGGCTGATCCACCACGAGTTGTTC
>CAYWCK010000712.1:0-1987 GCA_964456685.1 uncultured Bifidobacteriaceae bacterium
CGTCCTGGCGGCGCCGAGCCTCGTCCTGGCGGCCGACGCGACGCCGCCGGCAAAGTCCTGGCATGCGCAATCGCTCGCCCAAGCCGTGCTCAACATGCTGATTTTTGTCGGCGTCGGCATCGCGGCCGCCATCGTGGGGTACAAGCTGTTCGACAAATGCACGCCCGGCGATATCAACCGCGAGATCGTCGAGAACAAGAACATCGCCGCGGCCATTGTGGCCGCCGCGGTGATCCTCGGCGTCAGCATCATTGTCGCGGCGGCGATGATTGGCTGAATCCGGTCGCACCACGAAAGTGAAACGCAGCCGCACCATCCGGTTGGTGTTGATCGGCGGGCTGTCCGCCGGGGCGTTGACGGGTTGCGGCCCGAGCAACCGGCCGCCCACCATCAGCGCGCAGAACGTGTACACCAACAATTACTACGTGGCGGGCGCGGGTTATTACCATGCGCCGTTCCGGATGTTCTTCCCGACGCCGTACAACCATTTCGATCCCGTCCGCCAGCAATATTTCTTTGGTGGCCAGTGGGCGGCGGCGCCGCATTTGAGCATCACCAACATCTCCGCACCAACGGCGGAGTTTGCCTCGCAAGCGGAGGCGCGGCGCACGGATATTCCGCGCAGCGGCTTTGGCAGTTCGTCGCGCCACCATTCCGTCTGGTCCTGATGCAACGCCACACCTGCCAACCCCGCCCCGAATGGCGCGCGAAGGTCGAGGAAGTCGGCCTGACCTACCATTCGCACGAGGACGGCCCGTACTGGGACGAATCCGCCGGTTACGAACTCACCGCAGACGAAGTGAACACGCTCGAAGCCGCGGGCAACACGCTGCACCGGCTGTGCATCGAAGCCGCGGAGGCGGTGATCGAAAATGACTGGTGGACGCGCCTGGGAATTCCAGCCGTGGCCGTGCCCGCAATCCGGCGATCGTGGGAGCGCGACGACTTCAGTTTGTACGGCCGCTTCGACCTGAGCTACGACGGCGTCACGCCGCCCCAACTGCTCGAATACAATGCCGACACGCCGACCGCGCTGGTGGAGGCGTCGGTGGCGCAATGGTTCTGGTTGCAGGAAACGCATCCGGACGCGGATCAGTTCAACTCGATTCACGAACGGCTGATCGAAGCCTGGCGGCGCTTTGCCGGACAGACGATCCATTTCAGCAGCATCAAGGAGCACCCGGAGGACGAAATGACCGTGCTCTACTTGCGCGACACGTGCGAGCAAGCAGGTGTGAAGACGAAGCCGTTGTTCATCGAAGACATCGGCTGGGATCGTCAGGCGAGAAGGTTCGTGGACCTGGACGGCGCGGCCATCGATCGGGGTTTCAAGCTGTATCCGTGGGAATGGCTGTGGCATGAGGAGTTCGGCGTTCATCTGGCGGAGGCGGAGATTCAATTCATTGAACCGACCTGGAAAATGTTGCTCAGCAACAAAGGGCTGCTGCCCATTCTGTGGGAACTTTTTCCCGACCACCCGAATCTGTTGCCGGCTTATGAACTTTCCGCACCGCTGGGTGATCGTTATATCCGGAAACCGAAGCTGAGCCGGGAAGGCAGCAACGTGGCCTGGATCGATCGCGGGGTGGTGGTGGAGGAAACCGGCGGTGATTACGGCGAAGAAGGCCACGTTTATCAGGCGCTGGCATCCTTGCCGGAATTCGGCGGGCATCGGCCCATCTTCGGCGTGTGGATGGTGGATCATGAAGCGGCTGGATTGGGCATCCGCGAGGACACGCGGCGCATCACCGGCAACTTGAGCCGGTTTGTGCCGCACTTTTTCCGGTGGTCAAAGGAGCCGCGCGGCGCATGAGCTTCGCCAATCCAACACGCATCCGGCTCGGCATGAGCGGCACGTTCAACGGGCGCAAGTTCCGCGTCGCCGGCCGCATCGTCATGGGAATGGAAGACGGCGGCGAAACGTATTACTGGAACGAGTTCAACCTGGTGGATGAAGCGGGCGAGGCGGCCACGCTGGTTTACGAGG
>CAYWCK010000713.1:0-1983 GCA_964456685.1 uncultured Bifidobacteriaceae bacterium
CGGGCGATTTCATTTCGCGGTCGGCAATCTCGGTGATTTCGAGTTCGGTGGCGACCGGTTGGGAAATGCGTTTCAGTTCGCCTGCTTGTTCGAGCACTTTCAGAAAATCGCGGAAGGAATCGAAAGCCATGCGCGGAAATTAGCAGAGCACCGGGGCACGCCAAGCTTTAGGTTGTTGGCTGACGGTGCAGGATGGCCGGCACGAAGCGGATGTAACGAAGTGGAGCGCTCCGATGCTGCGGCGCTGAGTCCCTCAGCCCTTGGCCAAGGGCGCGCCGGTGTCAATCATCCGCGTCCAGCGCTCCAGTTCCTCGATGGGAATCAAGCCGGCCTGCACCTTCCGCCACGCGTTCTCGCGCAGCGAACGCCAGCCGGTCTTGCGCGCCTCATCGCGCAACTGGCTGTTCTTGACGCCGGGCTGAATCAGATCGGACAGCGCTTCGTTGAGCAGGAAAAATTCGTAAATCGCCACCCGGCCGCGATGGCCTTTCTGATTGCACTCAATGCAGCCGCGTCCCCGAGCGGCCTGCACTTCCGCCGCCTTGATGTTCAAGGCGGCCGCCATCTCCTTGCGCACGCTGGCGGCAATGTCCTGGTCCGCCGCGGCGCAGTGGCGGCAGATGCGGCGGGCGAGCCGTTGGGAAATACTGCACACGAGCGAGGACGCCACGAGATACGGCTCGACCTTCATTTCGATCAACCGCGTCACGGCGCTGACGCTGTCGTTGGTGTGCAGCGTGGACAAAACCAGATGGCCGGTTTGCGCCGCGCGAATGGCGATCTCAGCGGTTTCGTAATCACGAATTTCGCCGACGAGGACCACGTCAGGATCGTGGCGCAGGACCGAGCGCAGGCCGGCGGCAAACGTCAGCCCGATTTGTTCGCGCACCTGGATCTGCACCACGCCGTCGAGCTGGTATTCGATCGGGTCCTCGAAGGTGATGATCTTGCGCCCTTCGTCATTTGCCTGGGCAAGCGCAGCATAAAGCGACGTGGTTTTGCCACTGCCGGTCGGGCCGGTGAGCAGCACCAGGCCTTGCGGCAATTTGGTCAGCTGCGCGAAAATGGCTTCCTGGTCCGGCTCCATGCCGAGCTGGCCGAGGTCGAGGAAAAGGTTTTCGCGACCGAGGATGCGCAAAGCGACGGCTTCGCCATGTTTCGTCGGCACGATCGAAACGCGCAGGTCGTATTCCTCCTCGCCGGTTTTCATGGCGATGCGCCCGTCGTGCGGCAGCCGGCGCTCGGAAATATTCAGGCCGGCCATGATCTTCAACCGCGAAACGACGGCCGGATGGAGATTCCTCATGTCGGCCGGCACCGGCACGGTTTCGAGAATGCCATCCACGCGATAGCGCAGGCGGATGGAATTCTGGTACGGCTCAAGGTGAATGTCCGTGGCGCGCAGCCGCAGAGCCTCCTGCAAAATTTGATCCACGAACGCCGAGATCGTGGCTTCCAGCGCGGAATCGGTTTCCTTGCCCTGCACGTCGAACACGACTTCGCGTTCGAGATCAATGCCACCGCGCTCCTCGCGGAGTTTCTGGATCGTCTCCGCACCGAGGCCGAAGTGTTTCTTGATGACAGCGTGGATCGCACTGGGCGTGGCCAGCACGATGGTGAATCGCTTGTTGAGCAGCAGGCGCAGATTGCCCAGCTCCATTGGTCGCGGCGGCTCGCTGAAAGCCAGCGTGAGCGACTCGGCGTCACCGGCAATGGGCAGCATGCGGTGATGGAAAACGAGCTTGATGGCGACGAGTTCGAGCGTCTCCTTCTTCAGGTCCAACGCGGTGGGATCAACAAACTCGAGGCGATTGGCCTGGGCTAGCGCGCGCCAGGTGTCCTCCTCGGAGGCGAAATTCAGATCCACGATCGCGCGGTGCTGCGGCAGGTTCAGGCGCTTCTGGCGGCGGCGGACCTGTTCGAGCTGCGGCGCGGTGAGCTTGCCTTGCTGGACCAGCAGGTCCCCCACTTCGCGCTGGAGAA
>CAYWCK010000714.1:0-1967 GCA_964456685.1 uncultured Bifidobacteriaceae bacterium
GTGGCTGGGCGTGTAATACTTCGCCGTCGTCAGCCGTAAAGCCGCTCCATTTTGCAAGGGCAGGATGCTCTGCACCGAACCTTTGCCGAAGGTCTTTTCGCCGAGAACAATGGCGCGTTTAACATCCTGCAGGCAGCCCGCGACAATTTCCGCCGCGCTCGCGCTGCCAAAATTTACCAAGACGACCATGGGCATGCCTTTCAATTCATCGCCGCGACCGTACGATTTTCGCACCGAATCCTGTTTGCGATCACGGCCTTCGGTGGAAACGATCAACTGGCCCTTCGGAAGAAATTTTTCGCAGA
This sequence comes from uncultured Bifidobacteriaceae bacterium, assembly GCA_964456685.1. Lineage (GTDB taxonomy): Bacteria > Verrucomicrobiota > Verrucomicrobiia > Limisphaerales > JADLHS01 > CAYWCK01. The sequence goes on from CAYWCK010000714.1 coordinate 306, forward strand.
CCTCCACCGCTTGATCGAGGAGGCCTCCGGGATTGCCGCGTAAATCGAGAATGAGGCCTTGCATTCCCTGGCTCTTCAACTTTTTCAGTGCGACGCCGAGTTCGTCCGCCGTTTTCTCGCCGAACTGGGTCAGGCGTACGTAACCGATTTTGTTTTCGCCGATGGGAAATTGTTTGCGGCCGTTGATGTCCTTGGCCATGTCCACGTTGATTACGGCACGGGTGAGTTTCAAATCCTTCGTCATGCCAGTGGACGGGCGCTGAATGGTAATGCTCACCTCCGTGCCGGGATCGCCGCGGAGACTTTTCACGGCATCGGGCAGGCCAACTTTCTCCGTGGTCTTGCCATCAATCTTGATGATCCGGTCGCCTGTCAGGATGCCGGCTTTGAAACCGGGCGTGTCCTCCATCGGCGCGACCACGGTCAGAAAATCATCCTTGATGGAAACCACGATCCCCAAGCCACCAAACTGGCCCTGAGTGTCATTCTGCAATTCCTTGTACTTTTCGGGGTCGAGGAATTCGCTGTGTGGATCTAGCGTGTTTACCATTCCCTTGAGCGCGCCATAGACGAGCTCTTGGTAGGTCAGGTCCTTGCCGTCCACGTAATCCTTGCGGATGCGTTCCATCACCGTGGAAAACAGCTCGAGATTGGGGTAGGCGGAATCCTTCTCGGCGGCCTCGGCGGAAGTCAGGTAGAGGCGGGCGCCGAAGAACAGGTTTGCGCCCAGCACCACCAGCACGAGGCCATAAGTAAATCGTCGTTTCATAAGCCAACTTTCAAATGCGCTGCCGGACAATACGTGCGGAAAGGTTGATTGGCAAGGTTGCCACGAGCTCCGGGGCGCTGAAATGTCCCCTGACGCGTTCCTTGGTAGGTAGACACGGAAAGCGCTTCCAAGCCTCCGTTGGACAGGGCCTGAGAAAGCTCAATTCGCCAGCAGCGATTGCACGGCGATACCGCGCAACTCAAACAACCGGCGAATGACGTCCTCGATCAGGTTGTTGGGGCAGCTTGCGCCCGCGGTGACGCCCACGGTGATCTGTCCCGTCGGCAACCAATCGCGGGTTTCCAATTCCTGCTTTTCGTGCTGGTCGTAGTGCTGGATGAGTTTGTCGGACACCATCTTGGCTGCGTTCTTGATGAAATACGTCGGCAACTTTGCCTCACCCATCTCGGCCAGGTGCGAGGTATTCGAGGAGTTGTAACCGCCGATCACGAGCAACAGGCTCATTGGCTCGTGCAGGAGTTTTTCCAAAGCATCCTGGCGGTCCTGCGTGGCACCACAAATCGTGTCGAAGAAACGAAAATGATGGCCCAGTTTCGCCGGGCCGTATTTTTGACTCATCGCGGCGCGCAGGCGGCGTTGGACTTCCTCGGTTTCGCCGCGGAGCATGGTGGTTTGATTTGCCACGCCGATGGCTTTGAGGTGCAGGTCCGGATCGAACCCTTCCGAGTGGGAGCCTTCAAATTTTTTGAGGAACTCTGCCTTGTTGCCGCCATGCAGGATGTAGTCGCACACGTAATCCGTGTCCGCGAGCGTGAAGACGACGAGATAATGTCCGTCGCCGTAAGCGCCCGCCTGCGAACTCGTGGCCTTGGTTTCCTCATGCCAGGCCTTGCCGTGAATGATGCTGGTGACGTGGTCCTTGGAGTATTGGC
>CAYWCK010000715.1:0-1961 GCA_964456685.1 uncultured Bifidobacteriaceae bacterium
CCGTTCGCGCGGCTCGAACCATCGTAAGTCACCACGACGTGCGACCATTCGTTGAGCGGCAATTCCTGATTCGCGCGCACTGCGATGGCGTCGCCCGGCCAGAAGTGGATCAGGCCGAAGAAAGGTTTGCCGTGGTCCAGCACCAGCTCGTAGCCGCGGCTGGCGGAATCCGTCCACGCGCGCGAATGATGCAGCACGACCGCACGCTCCTGTGCTTCAGTCGGCTTGAGCCAGAGCGAAAAAGAGAATGCATCGGTGCGTTTGAAATCTGCAACGCCCTTGATCGTAACCTGGTTGTCGCCCGAGAATTGCAGCGCCTTGCCCTCGTGACCTTCCACCGACGCGGGGCTGTCGTCCAACCGTGCGACCGCTGCCGACACACTGCTCGGTGAAGCATTGTTCGTCACGATGTCGAAATTGAAATGCGCAATCGGCGCCGCCGGTGCGATCTCGCCGTCCGAGCCAGCCCATTTCTGAAATTCCGCGCTCGCTGTTCGAGCGACTTCAGTCAATCGGCCTTCGGCAGCAGCGATTTTTTTCAACAGAGCGGTGTGCTCCTCTTGTTTGCCCGCTGGCCACAACAGCAGCGTGGGCGTGGGTGTGGCGCGCGTGAAGTGCGAGTAAAGCCCGGACTCGTCAATGTTGTTGAAGAACGCGCCGAGCGAATAGTAATCGCGCATCGTGACCGGATCGTATTTGTGGTCGTGGCAGCGTGCGCAACCGAGCGTGAGTCCGAGCATCGCTGTGCCGAAGGTGTTCACCCGATCCGAAACGTATTCCTGCCGAAACTCCTCCTCCACGCTGCCACCTTCGTTCGTCTGGCGATGCAGGCGGTTGAAAGCCGTCGCGAGTTTTTGCTCGCGAGTCGCGTTCGGCAGCAAGTCACCGGCAATTTGCCAGCGCAGGAAGTCATCGTAATGCAGGTTGTCGTTGAACGCCTGAATCACCCAGTCGCGCCACGGCGAGAGATTGCATTCCACGTCCGCCTGATAGCCAAACGTGTCCGCGTAGCGCGCGAGATCCAGCCAGTCGAGGGCCATGCGTTCGCCGTAGGCGGGCGACGCCAGATATTTTTCCGCTGCGCGCTCGTAAGCATCGGGCGACTTGTCCTTCACGAACGACTCGATCTCGTCGGTGGTGGGCGGCAGCCCGGTGAGATTCAGCGCGAGTCGCCGGATGAGAATTTCCCGCGAGGCTTCGGGCGCGGGCTTGAGTTTTTCCTTCTCCAGTTTTGCGCGGACGAACAGGTCTATCGCATTGGCTGATCCCTTCACGCTCCGCGGTGTGGGTGGCGTGACCGGCTCAATCGGATTGAACGCCCAATGCCCTCTATATACCGCGCCCTGTGTGACCCAGCGTTTGATCAACTCCTTTTCCGCCGCCGACAACTTCAACTTTGATTTCTCCGGCGGCATCTGGTCGTCATCCGTCGCGAAGATGCGGCGCACCAGATCGCTCTTCGCCGCGTCGCCCGGTTTCACCACGGTGAGTCCGCTGTCGAGCGGCTTGAACAAGCCTTCCTTCGTGTCGAGTCGCAGCTTCGCCTTGCGCGATTTCTCGTCGGGGCCGTGACAAGTGAAGCATCGGTCTGAGAGGATCGGGCGGATTTCATGATTGAAATCGACGCGCTCGGCTGCGGCGGCAAAGCTCTTCCCGGCGGGCAGGGCGGCCAGCAAAATGGCAAGCGCTGCCTGTTGCGCGATACGACGGCGCGGAATCTGATTCGCTGTCTGACAGGCCATGCCGCGAGCCTAGCACAATTTGGCTACTGACAACATTCGATTTGCTGGCCGCGCCATCGGAAAGCCGCCGCGCCCAGCCGCGTCTCGCTCGCCAAAATTCGGTTAGCAGGAAGATTGGGCCAACTCCGCTTCCACCCTCTTCCAGTCGCCCGCTGCATCGCCGTGCGTTGATTGACACGCTGAAGGTTGCGGTTATGCTCCTTTTCGTGAATCGGCAGG
>CAYWCK010000716.1:0-1953 GCA_964456685.1 uncultured Bifidobacteriaceae bacterium
CGAACACCAGCTGCTGGTCCTGCCCGATGTACGAGCCGAGGCCGCCGTAGCGGAAGGCATCGCGCTGCGCAAAGCCGTCCGCCAATACAAGCGCGTGCTCCAAACCGGCAGCCAGCAGCGTTCGGAGACGAAGTTTTTGAAAGCCTGCGAATACGTTCGCAACGGTCACCTCGGCAAAATCAAATCCGTGAAGGTCGGTTTGCCCGGGCCGAACTGGGTGAAGAAGGGCAACAAACCCAATGTGCCGGACAGCACGCCGCCGCCGGAGCTGGATTACGATTTCTGGCTCGGGCCGGCGCCGCAGCGGCCGTACAACCCAAATCGCGTTCACTATTTGTTCCGCTTTTTCTGGGATTACTCCGGCGGCCAGATGACGAACTGGGGCGCGCATCATCTCGACATCACACAATGGGGCTTGGGGATGGATGAAAGCGGGCCGGTCGAAATCGAGGGCAAGGCGGTTTACAACGCAGAACATCTCTTTGAGACGCCGGAGACTTTTGAAATCACCTATCGTTACGCGAATGGCATTGTCGTCAATTGCGGCAGCGGCATGAAAGGTTATCGCGGAGGCACAACCTTCGAAGGCGAGAAGGGAACGATCTTTATCAACCGCGGCGCCATTGAGTCCACGCCCGAGTCGATCCTCGAAGAACCACTCGCCGCCAACGCGACGCGCCTTTACGCCAGCGCCGAGCATCACCAAGACTGGCTCGATTGCATCAAGAGCCGCAAAGATCCCATCTGCAATGTCGAAGTCGGCCATCGCTCGGCCACGGTCTGTCACCTCGGCAACATCGCCGTGCGCACGGGCAAGAAAGTGATCTGGGATCCGAAAGCGGAAAAAATCGTCGGCGACGCCGAACTTGCGAAATGGGTGAGCCGCCCGTACCGCGCGCCGTGGAAATTGCCGGCGTAAGATTTATTTCCGCAGGCCGACCCGGCGCAAATCAATCGGTTCAATCCCGAGCGCCGGCGCGGCAGAGCCGCGTTGGAAGCGGAAATCACCGCGCTCGGGGTCGCGAAACATCGGATCTCCGACGCGGCTGTATTGCTCGGCCTGTTCGGCGCGGGCGGCGGTCAAATGCGCGTTCGCCCAATTCGGATCGTTCGGATTCCAGTAGAGGTTGAAATCCATCGCCAGCTCGCCATAGCGCGGGTCGGGTTTGCCCAACAGGTTCACGAGCTTGCACGGACGGAGCTTCGGTTTCAGCGCGACCACAATGTTGCGTTGGATTCGTGATCCCGCCGCGGGAATGCCTTCGACCGAAATCATCCCGCGGTGCTCGAAGTACGGCGTCGAGTCCACAACGAAATTGTTCACGATGTGATTGATGCCCTTGCTCGTGATGCCGTCGCCCATGCCAACATTCCGCAGGATGACGTTCCGCTCGATGATCGTTTCGTGCTGATCGTCGTCGCAGCGAATCGCTTCGCACATGTTTTGGTCGAGACAATCGTGAATGAAATTTTCCCGCACGCGATTGCCCGCGCCAGTGCCGGAAACGTAAATCGCGTCGCCATCCCACAGCCGCTGCATCACGTCGTGGATTTCGTTGCGCTCGACCAGATTGTTCCGGCCGTGCAGGAACGGCGCGCGCTGCTTCCAATCCGGGCGATTCGTAGGCGACGGCAGCAAGGCCGCGTTGCCGAGCTTCTCGATTTCGTGCCAGCGAATTGTTTTCCAGCCGTCGCCGCGGCCTTCGCGATTCCAATTGATGCGGCCGCTCACCGTGAGGGCGGTGTACGGCGTGTCGTGGATGAGGTTGTGGTGAATGTGATTCTCGCCGCTCTGCCAGACACTGATCGCGGCCGCGTGCCATAAAATTTCACCGACGTGATGGATGTGATTGCGCGCGATTTCGTTTCCGCGATTGACGTCCTTTGTTCCCGGCCCATAACCCGCCAGCACGATGCCCGCGCCGCCGAGATGTTCGAGGACGGAATCCGTCA
>CAYWCK010000717.1:0-1949 GCA_964456685.1 uncultured Bifidobacteriaceae bacterium
TCCATCGTCTGCATTTGCCGACTGGCGGAGGACGATTCTCCCTCTCCCAGCGGGAGAGGGCCGGGGTGAGGGAGGACCATACAAAAACCAGCGCACCAGCATCTCGCAGCAAAGCCCGACCTAAAAATTCAATTTTTGATCAATCATCCAAATAGGAGTCTCGCATGTCACAGAATCCATCCCTCAATCGTCGGCAGTTTATCACCACCAGCGGCAAGCTTGGCCTCGGCCTCGCGGCGCTGAGTGGGTTTAATACCTGGACCGCGCGTGGCCGGATCCTCGGCGCGAACGACCGCATCCGCCTCGCTGTTTGCGGCGTGCGCAAGCGCGGCTTCGATCACGTCCGCCTCTTCTCCGAAATCCCGAACGTCTCCATCGAGGCGATTTGCGACATTGACGAAAACGTCCTGCGCGAGCGGCTCGCCAAGATGGACGAACTCAAGTTGCCCAAGCCGCGCACCTACACCGATGTTCGCAAGTTGCTGGAAGACCAGTCCATTGACGCCGTTTGCATCGCCACGCCGCATCACTGGCACGCTTTGATCGCTTTCTGGGCGATGCAGGCGGGCAAGGATGTGTATGTCGAGAAGCCCTGCTCGCACAACTGGTGGGAAAGCCGGCAACTCATCCGCGCCGCGAAACGCTACAACCGCATCATCCAGCACGGCACGCAGACGCGCTCCTCCGAGTCGGCGAACGAGGCGATCCAGCAATTGAAGAACGGCCTGATCGGCGAGGTGTATCTGGCGCGTGGTCTGTGCTTCAAACGTCGCCCCAGCATCGGTCACACGCCACCCGAGCCGGTGCCGGCGGGCGTTCACTACGATCTCTGGACCGGACCGGCGCCGGTGCATCCGTTCACGAAGAACCGTTTCCACTACAACTGGCATTGGTTCTGGGAATACGGCAACGGCGACCTCGGCAACCAGGGCGTGCATCAAGTGGACATCGCCCGCTGGGGACTCGGCGTGGGTTTCCCGAACAAAGTCACTGCGATGGGCGGCCATTTCGTGAACGAGGACGACCAGACCACGCCGAACACCTTGGTTTGCTCCTTCCAATACGACCTGCCCGGCGGCAAGCGGAAGATGATCGAGTTCGAGGTGCGCCACGGCATCACGAATCGCGAGGCGGACATCGGCACCGAAAAACTCGGCAGTGGCAATCAAGGTCCGAACGTCATCGGGAACATTTTCTACGCGGCGGACGGCTACCTCGCACTCGGCGACGAGGACACGGCGAACGCCTACCAATTCTGGCTCGGCTCGGAAATGAAAGCCGGACCGACCGGCCACAAAGGCGGCAGCCGCTACGCCTTCGCGAATTTCATCAAAGCTCTGCGCAGCCGCAAACCATCGGACATCGCCTCAACCATCGAGGACGGCCACATTTCCGGCACGCTCGTCCACCTGGCGAACGCCTCATATCGCCTGGGCCGCTCGCTGAACTTCGATCCCGTGAAGGAAGAAGTCATCGGCGACGCGGAGGCGAACCGCCTGTTGCGTGATGCGGATCGCGGTTACCGGAAGGGATTCCGGATTCCCGAACATATTTGACTGGGTTTATTTCGTTGGCGGTGCTGCCTTATGCGGCCCGATGAGCACTCCGTGATAAGCGTGGTAGAGGTTGGTGTGCCCGCCCGACGGGCGGACGAATTCGCGGTAGCCCCATGTGATGGCCGTTGATGTGTAGGCGCGGACGAAACGCAACTTCGCTGCCATTTTCTCGCCGGAGACACCGCGCCAGTAAGGCTGCGTGCGGGGATCATTCACGTGCGTCTTGCGGCCGAACTTCGCGATGTAATCCGCCGGACTGCTGACCGCCAGTTCTCCGGTTTCCACATTGGCCCAGAGCGTCTTCCCGGTAGCATCGCACGCCCGCTTCATCGCGGCAAAGAACGGCGCGCATTCTTCATCGGTGTAATAGGACAAATGTTCGCCGCGATCTTG
>CAYWCK010000718.1:0-1923 GCA_964456685.1 uncultured Bifidobacteriaceae bacterium
GTTGCAGCACCGCTTCGATTTCGCCAAGTTCCACCCGGTAACCGCGAATCTTGATCTGGTGATCGGTGCGGCCGATGAATTCGATCAGCCCGTCCGGCCGGTAGCGGCAGATGTCGCCCGTTCTGTAAAGGCGGGCACCGGGAGCCGGGTCGAAAGGATTGGCGATGAATTTTTCGGCGGTCAGTTCGGGGCGATTCAGGTAACCACGCGCCAGCGCCACGCCGCCAATATGCAATTCACCGGCCACGCCCACGGGGACAGGCTGCAGTGACGGATCGAGAATGTACGCCTGCGTATTCGCCATCGGCCGGCCAATCGGCGCCGGCTGATCGGGCTGCTCGCGGTCGCAGCGGCACCAGGTCACGTCCACCGTGGCCTCGGTCGGGCCGTACTGGCTGATCAGCTCGTTTGGATTTCGCGCGAAGAATAGCTCCTGCAACTGGCGGGAAAGCGGTTCGCCCCCGCAAAACATCCGGCGCAGCGATTTGCATTTTTCGAATTCCGGATCCGTCACGATCAACTGCATCAGCGCCGGCCCGAAATGGGCCACGGAAACTTTGAACCGCGCCATCAGCCGGCTCAGATAACCGCTGTCCCGCTGGCCTTCGGGTGTGGCCAGCACGGATTGCGCGCCTGTCGCCAAGGGCGCGAAGATTTCCCACACGGAAATATCAAAGCTGAAACTCGCCTTCTGCAGAAATCGGTCCTCCGGACGCAACGGAAAATCCCGCTGCCGGGCCGCCAGATGGTTCACAATCGAGCGGTGTTCGATCATCACCCCTTTGGGCTGGCCGGTGGAGCCGGAGGTGTAAATGACGTAGGCCAGATGATTTGCCGCCACTTTTGTGGCCGGATTGGTTTCACGTTGCTTCGCGATGACGGGCCAATCCGAATCCAGCCGAATAACACCACTAGCCCCCGAAGGCAACATGCCTACGAGCGTGCTATGCGTCAGCACCCAGCGCGCTTGTGTATCCGCCAGCACGAAAGCCAACCGCTCTGCCGGATACGCGGTATCCAGCGGCACAAAGGCACCTCCCGCTTTGAGAATGCCCAACAAACTGATCACCATCTCGAAGGAACGATCCAGCAACACCGCCACCAGCGTCTCCGGAACAACTCCGTTTCCGATGAGGTGATGCGCCAGTTGATTCGCGCGGCGGTTCAGTTCGCCGTACGTCATCGTCCGGTCTTCCAGAATCAGCGCCACCGCCTCCGGCGTGCGTGCAGCGTGTTCCTCGAAGAGATGATGGAGGCATTTGTCACGCGGGAAGTCTGCCGCTGTTTGATTCCAATCAACCAGAATCCGCTGCCGCTCTTCCGGCGACATTTGCCGCGCCGGCAAAACCGGTTGCGCCGGATTCGCGACCACGCTTTGCAGCACCTCCAGCCACTCGCCCAGCCACCGCTGCACCGTTTCGTCCTTGAACAAGCTGTTGTTGTAACGGCAGTGAATCCGCATTTCCGTATCGTAGTCCACGATATTGATGCCGAGATCGAAAACGGAATAGTGCTTCTGGGGCGCCGCGACTTGCGTGTCCAACCCGGTCAGGCGGAACCCGCTGTAGGCGCGATCCACGTTGAACGTCACCGAAACCAGCGGCACGCGGCTGCTGTCCCGGGCCAGCTTCACTTTCTTTACCAGCGTCCCGAAGGTGATGTTCTGGTGTTCGTACGCATCCAGCGTGATGCGTTTCAAATCAGCGACGTATTCCGCAAACGTCGCTTCTCCCGTGCACCGGCTGCGGATGGGGAGCAAGTTGACGCAATGCCCGACCAATCCGCGATTACCAGGCAAAGCCAGTGCTTCGGTCGCAATTTGACCCGCGGCCGGAATGCCGACGATCAAATCCTCCTGACCCGTCGTGCGCCGCAACCAAACATTGAAGCTGGCCATCAAATACGTCAGCAGCGTACAACCTT
>CAYWCK010000719.1:0-1921 GCA_964456685.1 uncultured Bifidobacteriaceae bacterium
GTTGGCCAGGCACGAATTGAAATGGAAACCCGAAGCCAGCGTCTGCGTCATCATGACCAGCGGCGGTTATCCGGGGAATTATCCGAAGGGCAAGCCGATCCTCGGCCTGGCACAAGCCGACGCACTGCCCAACACCAAGGTGTTTCACGCCGGCACGGCGTTGAAAGACGGCCAGATCGTGACCAACGGCGGCCGCGTCCTCGGCGTGACGGCGCTCGGCAAAGATTTACGCACCGCCCAAGCCGCCGCCTACGCCGCCGTGGAATGCATCCAGTTTGAAGGCGCGCACTTCCGCCGCGACATCGCGGCGAAGGCGTTTTGACGTAGCGGCAGGCGTCCCGCCTGCCGTAGAGGGCGGCATCTTGCCGCCCGGATAAAGCGGTGAAAGGAAGAGATGGTCGGAATTATTTTATGTGCTTGGTCAGGCGTGAGGTTTTATCCGCCGGGCGGGACGCCCCGGCTCTACGGCAGGCAGGATGCCCGCCGCTACGGGATTTGCGCCGCGCAAGCCGCCGCCTACGCCGCCTTGGAGGCGATCCAGTTTGAAGGCGCGCATTTCAGCTGCGATATCGCGGCGAAGGGGGCAAATTTACTTGGATGCGCCGAGACTTACCCCAGCTTTGACAGCCGTTTCGTAAGCTGATTGCTGCTCGGACGTGGTGAGGAAAGGTTTCAACTGGCCCAGCGCGGCGGGAACAGTGCCACCATGCGCTTGCATGTAGGCCTGAATTGCTGGAGTGAGAACGTTCATGACCGACTGGACCTGCGCATCTTCATGGCTGGGTGAGTCCGGGCCATAGGCGTTAGGACCGATTTGCCAAAAATTGTCAAACTCCGGGTCGATCACCGTCTTGTCCCGCAACACGAAGTTACCCTTCAAGTCACTCGCCTTTCCCGTGAACAACAGCCGGTATTGATCCAGCATCGCCTCATCCACCGGCTCTTTGAAATACGGCTTCAAGTCTCCAACCTTGACCGGCAGTTGCCCTGCGTTGTCCGCGATGAACCCCCTCAACGCCTCATGCAAAGGAACGGCGAAGGTGTTCTTGGCCCGATTCCGAATCTCACTGTAGGCCTGGCGGATTCCATTGCTTGACTCCAAATCTTGATCGCGTGCCAGGTCAAAGAAGTATTCGTCGGAGAGCAGCTTCATCTCCGGGACTTGCTGTTCCGGATGTTCAGCGAACAACAATTTCATCTTCTCCACGTTCGCCTTCCAGCGCAGCGCCTTCTTGACGACGGGGTCATTTGCCTGTTCCGCGTCATTCCGCAACCGGGTTACCTCGCCACGCAATCTCAAGAGTTCGTTCTGGTTCGAATTCCGCTTCAACCGTGAGTTCTCGACCAGCAAGTCGGCAAGCCGATTGGTGGCGCCGGCATAACTGCTTTGCAACTGCTGGATTTGTTCAGTCAGCGGGGCGTGCTGTTGTTGGAGCGACTGGACTTGGTCGCGCAGTTGTGCGGCCTGGCGGGCTTCGTAAATGCCCGCGCCCGCCAACACCGCCACCGTGGTAGCGACAAAGGTTTTCTGGAGTGTAGTCATGGCAATGGTTTTGGTGGTGGCGGCAATGACGGTTGAAGTGGTGGCCGCCGTGCCCGCGAGCGCGGCGGCGGAAATGGTGACGGCCAAGCCCACCGGCGCGGCTTGCACGGCGTTGGCCGAGATGATGACGACCAATCCCCCCGCGCCAACAGTGACGCCGCGTTTGGCGAAGAATTCCCGCAATCGTTCCACCGCCCGGCTCACGCGCTTCTGCGCGGCTTCGTCGCTGACGCCCAGGAGCGCGCCGATCTCGGTAGCCGATTTCCTTTGGAAGTAGCGCAGCAGCACGGCCTCACGGTCAGCGTCAGTCAATTCGCCGAGTGCGGCGTCAAGGTGCGGCTCGATCAGTTCCCATGGTGCATCGGCGGTGGCGACCAG
>CAYWCK010000720.1:0-1905 GCA_964456685.1 uncultured Bifidobacteriaceae bacterium
GTGAAGGGCGACGGACAGAAGACGCACAGCAGAGCAGAAAAAAAAAGACCATGAAAACAAACAAAAAAAATAATGAAGGGACTCGGGAGCAGATCCGCACAGTTGAGCAGAACACAAACGCGCAGACCGCGCAAAGCGCGAACACGCCAACGGCAGCCACGGACAACCGCCTGCCCATCGACACCGAGGCACGGAAGAAAAACCGCAGCTTACCCACCGCCAAGGTTCTCGAATTACTCCAGCAACACGACCGCCGCTTGTGGGAGCTTGCCGAAGTCGTCGGCAAATGGATTTGGGTTTCGTTCAGCGAACAACCCCCCGCCGCCGCCCGCCAGACGCTCTCGCAACTCGGCTTCCACTGGAACAACACCCGCCAAGCGTGGCAGCACCCCTGCGGCGCTTTCAGCGCCGGCAGCAGCACCGACCCGCACGAGAAATACGCCAGCCACCCCGCCGCGCAATTCAAGGCCGCATGACCAAGACGGGGCGGCGCAAGCCGCCCCATTCCTACCACAGAAACACCAGAATTTATGACCAACTCTTTCACTCTCCGCGCTGGCGATCTCGTCGAGTATGCCGGCCAGCCGTGCCGCGTCGTGCGCGTCAGCGAATCCGCCGCCGTCGTCGAAGTCATCCAGCCCAAGCGCACCATCACCCCGCGCTTTGGTAAACCCGTCACCATCCAGCCCGCGCCCAAGCGCGACCGCATCAGCCCAAACTCAGAAATTCCCATCCTCAACCGCTAATCCCATGACCTACTTCACCGACATCTTCCAAGACACCCCCGCCAACACCGGCGCGTGGCGCGGTGTTTACTTCGACGGACCAGAACCCGACCGCAACCACGACGGCGACGAAATCCCCGCTTGGGTGGTTTACGTCGGCAACGACGAAGCCGAACCCACCGACACCGTTTACACCTGCCACGACTTCAAAGCCGCCGAGCAGCTCGCGCAACGCATGGCCAAAGACCGCCGCTTGGAACTCATCCACGAAGCCTCACCCGCCTGATTTATGAAACCGAACAACAACAGCACAGAACCCAACATGAACCCCGACCCGAACATTGACCCCACCGAAGCTCTCGCCGCCGTTTTCGGCGAGCCAAAGCAGATCGCCGAAGGCATCACCGCTTTCGGCCCTGTCGTTTACAGTTACACCCGAGCGCAGGCCGTCGCCGACGGTGTGCAAGTCGAAGTCACCAAGACCGCGCAGGAAGCCGGAATCCGCTTTCCCGTTTTCCTCACCCGCGCCGTGTTCGACGCTTACGTTGCCGTGCCCCCGAACGTGACCGGCCAAGATGAATCCGGCCGCTTGTGGGATGTGGTCTGGATGCTGCGCTTCGCCATTCAGCGCACGAGCCGCGGAGTTTCCCGTTTGCCTTTTGCGCTCTACGTCCGCAACGACAACCGCGCCGCCAAGCTGGTGAAGCTGATCGCCGTCGCTGGCCCGCTCGACATTGATGACCCGTCGCCATCCATCACCGTGATGATGCCGGACGAAGATTGAACCCGTGCCAGGTAGGGCGCGCACTCCGCTGCGCGCCTTCCCTCAACTCTCAACTTTCAAACCTCACCCGTTTCAGAATGAAACACCTCGCGCCCCAATCCCTGTTCGCCTTCGAGCAGACCATCGTTGACGCCGAACGCGCGGAGGCGAACGCCAAGCGCGAAGCCGAACTTGCCGCCGCCATGGCGAAGTTGAACGCCAAGCTCGCGGAGCAGGCCCAACGCGCCATCCGCAAACGGCAGGAGGAAATGGACAAGAACCACCGCCGCTGGAAACGCGAGGAAGCCGCCCGCAAACGCAACGACACGCTCACCGCGCAATGCGGCATCAACTGGTATTCCCGCCGCCGCGACGCGGGCATCTACTGGACGCACTGCAAGACCTGCGGCCAGTTGC
>CAYWCK010000721.1:0-1899 GCA_964456685.1 uncultured Bifidobacteriaceae bacterium
AGCAACTTACTTCCGAGGTCGAGACCCTGACCAGCCTTCTGCCGTTGTGTGCCTGGTGCAAGAAGTTCCGCAACGACGACGGTTATTGGGAGCAGATCGAGAAGTACATTGCCGTCCACAGCAACGGCACGTCCATCACGCACGGTATTTGTCCCGACTGTCAGAAAAATTTCCTCAAGGGGTTGGACAAGATTGAAAAGATCCCGGCGGGCGTGAGCTGAAGCGCGGCGCACCAAGCCTGCGGGCCGGAAGCGCCTCGTTCCTTTACTTCCCAGCGATGCTGCCGCATTTTATGCGGCGCATGACACAATTTCGTCTGGTATTACTTGCCACCATTGGGCTGGCCACGATGTCCATTCGTGGGGCAACCAATGACGCGCCGGACTTTGCCGAGATTCAGAGCTTGTTGCGCGGGCATTTGTCCGGGGCGACCGAGACCGAACTGAACCGGCTGGCGGTGGAAGGGCTGCTGCAAGTGTTGCACGGGAAAGTCACATTGGTCGGCAACGGTGTGACGCGTGCGCCGAGCAATTTCGTCGCGCTTGCCCGGAGTTCTCTTTTGGAGAGCAACGTCGCTTACGTGCGGCTTGCGGGTTTCGATAAAGGCCTTGCGGCCGAAGTTTTGCAGACGGTAGGGCATTTGACTACGAGCAATAAACTTATTGGTCTGGTGCTCGATTTGCGTTTCGCGGAAGGCGATGACTATGCCGCGGCGGCGGCGGTGGCGGATCTGTTTCAAGCCAAGGCCCGGCCGCTGGTGGATTGGGGTAGCGGTTCGGCGGCGGCGACCGCAAAGGACAGCAACATCAAACTCCCCCTCGGCGTGTTGGTGAATCGCGAGACTGCCGGTGCGGCCGAGGCTTTAGCCGCGGTGTTGCGGGAAACCGGCGTGGCCTTGCTGCTTGGCAGCACCACGGAAGGGAGCGCCTTGATCACGGAGGAATTTCCCCTGAAAAACGGTCAGCGCCTGCGTATCGCGACCACGCCTGTAAAAGTAGCCGATGGCCTCGCTTTAACCACGAAGGGCGTGAAGCCGGACATCGAAGTCGCCGCGAGTCTCGAACTGGAGCGGAACTGGCTGGACGATCCCTACGGTACGAACCGGACCGGAAGTCTGAACACGACTGTGACATCAACCAACCAAGTGGCCGGTACGAACCGCCTGGCCCGACGTCCGCGGCCAAATGAGGCGGATTTGGTCCGAGCCCGGCGGGATGGAGTGCCGTTGGATGGAGAACTGCCCGAAGGAAGGACCAGCGAGCCGATGCGCCCGTTGATTCGCGATGCCTCACTGGCGCGGGCTGTGGATTTGCTCAAGGGACTCGCGGTGGTCCGGTGGGCGCGCACCGAGAAATGAACCCCGGCAATTTGCGGGCTCGAGGCGCGGAAGGATTGAGCATAGCGCGACAAGTGTATCCGCACACCCTCACGGCCAGTCTCGGTCGCATCTCTGGCGACGAGGCGCGGATACCTTCGGGGTTGACGATTCCTTGGCCCGCTCCAAACTTATCCGTTGTAGTTGCCGTCAACTGAATGAAAACCGTTCTCTTTGTTTGTACCGGAAATATCTGTCGCAGCCCGATGGCCGAGGGCCTGTTTCGCCACGCCGTGGCGAGCCGGGGTGACTTCCGCGTCGTTTCCGCCGGGTTGGGCGCCATTGACGGCCAGCCCCCCAGCCTCCACGCCGTCGAAGCCATGCGGGAGCTGGGTATTGATATCAGCAAGCAACGCAGCCGTATGCTCACCGCGCAGCTGGTGCGCGAGGCGGATTTCATCTTCGGCATGACCCACAACCATGTGGATTCCGTCATGTTGCTTTATCCGCAGGTCGCGGAAAAAGTCTTTCTCCTTCGCGAGTTTGACGAGACCCTTGACCCTTACGAGAAGGACATCAGCGAT
>CAYWCK010000722.1:0-1899 GCA_964456685.1 uncultured Bifidobacteriaceae bacterium
AAATACTTTCGGACGCATCGCCCACAGGCGGTGCTCGCCATGGGCGGTTTTACCAGCGCTCCCCCGGTGCTGGCCGGGCGGCGAAGCGGCGCGAAAACTTTTTTGCACGAATCCAACACTATTCCCGGTCGCGCAAATCGCTGGCTGGCCCGGTGGGTGGATCAGGCGTTTGTGGGTTTCCCCGAGGCCGCAGCAAGGCTGCACGCGCGCGAGACGACCGTGACGGGCACACCCGTCCGCCCCGTTTTTCGGGTCCGCGATGCCGGCGCCTGCCGAGCGGCATTGGGATTTTCGCCGACGCGCCCAGTCGTGCTGGTCATGGGGGGCAGCCAGGGAGCTGCGGGCATCAATGAGCTGGTACTTTCCGCCTTGTCGCAACTCGACGCCCCGGCGCGGCGCTGGCAGTGGATTCACCTTGCCGGGACAAATGAAGTGGAGAAAGTTCGTGCGGCGTACGCCGCCCTGAATTTGGATGCGCTGGTCCATCCCTTCGTGCTGGAAATGGATCAAGTTCTCGGCGCGGCCACGGCGGTGGTAAGTCGATCCGGTGCGTCTTCGCTGGCAGAATTTGCCGCCATGCGTCTGCCGGCGGTGCTGGTGCCGTTTCCGCACGCTGCGGATGACCATCAACTCCACAACGCGCAGGCGTTCGCCAAAACCGGCGCAGCCTTTGTGCTGGAACAAAAGACGGCCACCGCGGGGCGCTTGCTTTCGTTGCTGGGGGAACTGGTCGAGAATCCGGTAGCGCGGGAAAAAATGCAAAGCGCGCTGCTTGAGCGCCAGTCGCCGGAAGCGGCAACACACATCGCCCGGATAATTTTGGCGGCCATCGCCGGCACCGTGCCCACCGAAGCGGCGGTGCCGCCGGCGGGCGGCAGCGGGCGGGAATTGAAACTAAAGGCAGTGGCATGAGTCAAACCACCACAACCATGGATTGTGCAACTGAAAACCCCGGCCAACGGGCCAAAGCCCTCAGCGGCATCCTCTCTGCGGATTCCGTTGTGCGTGCGGACGAACCGTTGGCCAAGCGCACCACCTTGCGTGTGGGGGGGCCGGCCGATGTTTATGTTGAGCCCGCCTCGGATGAGGATCTCGCGCTGGTGTTGGATTATTGCGCGCGCGAGAGCGAACGCGTTTTTGTGCTGGGCCGCGGTTCAAACCTGCTCGTCCGCGACGGCGGTTTCCGCGGGGTCGTGATTTGTCTCGCGCATCCACATTTTAGCCGCGTCGAAGTCGCCGGAGACCGCCTTTGGTGCGGTGCCGGGGCCAAACTCAAGCAGGTGTCCGTGGAAGCCAAGCGGCACGGCTTGAGTGGCGTGGAATTCCTCGAAGGCATTCCCGGCAGCGTCGGTGGTGCGTTGCGCATGAATGCCGGCGCGATGGGCGGTTCGACTTTCGACGCGGTCGAGTCCATGCGGTTCATGAATTTGCGCGGGCAGATTTTTGAAAAGCCAGGGCGGGAAATCGAAGTCCACTATCGCGGCTGTCCATTGCTCAAGGATCATATCGCGCTCGACGCCCTGTTTCGCTGCTCGCATGCGCCGCGGGAAGAAATCGAGAAGCGCATGAACGCGTTCAGCAAGAAGCGTTGGACCTCGCAGCCGCCCGCGCCGAGTGCGGGGTGCATTTTCAAAAATCCGCCCACCATTGCCGCTGGGCGGCTGGTGGATGAACTCGGCCTCAAAGGCATGCGCGTCGGTGGCGCAGTGGTTTCCCAGGAGCACGGCAATTTCATCATCAATGACGGCCAGGCCACCGCGCGCGACGTCTTGGAATTGATTGAACAGATCAAACAGCATGCGCAGGCGGAGCGCGGAGTCGCGTTGCACGTAGAAGTCGAGATCGTGGGTGAGGACTGAGCGAAGTATGGCTGTGAAATTACGCATTACCGTAATGGCG
>CAYWCK010000723.1:0-1887 GCA_964456685.1 uncultured Bifidobacteriaceae bacterium
AATTGAAAGTTTTCCTGCAACCGATGAGTGAGATCGTGGCGGTGCGCAAAGTCGTCGCTGATTATTTCGGTGGCAAAGCGCCGCCGACGGTTTTCGTTGATTGGATCAGCGCCAACCCGGTGGTGGAAATTGAAATGATCGCCGCAGCGCATGGCGACTTGAGCAAGGAAACGAACACCGTGAGTTACTTTACGCCGCCGGGCACGACGGACTCGAAAGTCTATCGCCGCGTCGCGCGGGTGAATCACGGAAAGCAGATTTACATTTCCGGACTATACGGAATCAATGCAACGGATGGTGCGGGCCAAATCCGCGAGATATTCTCCAAGCTCGGCACGGCGACAAAACAAGCCAGCAGCGACTTCGAGCACTTGGTGAAGGCGACGTATTACGTCACGGACAACGACGCGAGCGACAAGCTCAATGCGCTTCGGCCCGAGTATTACAACCCGCAACGCCCGCCGGCAGCCTCCAAGGCGAAAGTCCAAGGCGTTGGCCTCGCCGGCAAAACGGTGACGATAGATATGATCGCAGCGACAAAGTAGGACGGACGCGACGCCGGTCCTCCGCGGACTATTGGGCCGCCATGTTGGCGCGGCCACCGCGCAGAACGTATTTTTGAATCTTGCCCGTCGCGGTTTTCGGAAGCTCTTTCAGGAATGTGAATCCCTTCGGGACTTTGAAATGCGCCAGGTTTGCGCGGGCGAATTCACGCAGCTCTGCTTCGGTCAAGGCGGCGCCGGGCCGGAGCACAACGAACGCTTGCGGCGCTTCGCCCCACTTCTCATGCGGCAAACCGACCACGGCAACCTCTTGAATTGCCGGATGCCGGATGAGCGCGCCCTCGACTTCGATGGACGAGATGTTTTCGCCGCCGCTGATGATCACGTCTTTGAGCCGGTCGCGGATTTCGAGATAGCCATCCGGATGCACCACCGCCGCGTCGCCGCTGTGAAACCAGCCGCCGCGCATCGCGTCCGCCGTGCCTTGCGGGTCATTGAAGTAACCGCCCATGACGCAATTGCCGCGCACGGTGATTTCGCCGAGCGTCTGGCCATCGTGCGGCACTTCGTTGCCGTCGTCGCCGATGACGCGCACTTCACCGCCGGTGAGAAACTCCACGCCTTGACGGGCTTTCTGCTTGGCGCGCTCGCGGGGTTCGAGTTTTTGATCGTCGGGCCGCGGCTCACAGATAGTCATGAACGGCGACGTTTCTGTGAGGCCGTAAACGTGGGTGATTGGCCAGCCAAGTTCGCCCTCGACCCGCTCAATGGTCGCTGCCGCTGGCGGCGCACCGGCAGTCATGACGCGTAATCCACGAGGCGCGAGGCGGCGCAATTCTTCCGGCGCGTTCGCGATGCTGATCAAAACCGTTGGCGCGGCGCAGAGGAAAGTGGCGGACTCCTTCGTGGCCAGTTCAAACACCGCTTTCGGATCAACCTTCCGCAAACAGAGATGCGTTCCGCCAATCGCCGTGACCAGCCAGATGAACGTCCAGCCGTTGCAATGAAACATCGGCAGCGTCCAGAGATAGCGGTCCGCGCAGGTGAGATGCAAATGCGCGAGCGTGCCGAGGATGTTGAGCGCGGCGTTGCGATGCGTGTTCATTACGCCCTTCGGCCGCGCCGTCGTGCCGCTGGTGTAATTGATCGCGAGTAAATCACGTTCGCGGATTTCGGGTTTGGAAAATTCAGGCGCCGCAGCAGCCAGAGCCTTTTCGTAATCCAGCCAGCCGTCCTTCGCGCCTTCGAGCGCGACGTAATGCGTCACGCCCGGCAATTGCCCGCGCACGCGGTCCACGGTGTCGAAGTAATCAGGATGTGTGCACACCACTTTGGCGCCGCTGTGATTGATGATGTAGGCGAAGTCATCCGCCGTGAGGCGATA
>CAYWCK010000724.1:0-1887 GCA_964456685.1 uncultured Bifidobacteriaceae bacterium
AGATGATTTTCTGCGTGCGCCCTCCGAACACGGCAAGATCCGGGAATACCTCGAGCAGGTGGTGCAGGGCCGCGAATGGATCGGGGAATTGGCCAATGTGCGCAGCGACGGTTCGACCTATCTTGTCGAAGCCACGCTTTCGCCCATCGCCGACATCACCGGTCAGTTTATCGGTTACGTCGCGTGCGAACGGGACATCACGCGTCAGAAACGGCTGGAGGATGAACTACGCCTGGAACGCGACTTCGTCAACAGCATCCTCCACTCGCTCGAAGGAGCGATCTATGCGCTGGATCGCCAGTTTCTCATCACGCATGCCAATGATGGTTGGCGGGCTTTGCCGGCGGATCATGGTGGCATCCGGCTCGAAGGGCCGCCGCAGATTGGTCGGAACTTTTTCGATTACATTCCCGACCCGGCGCGGCGCGCGGAGCTTTGCCTCACCTGCCAGCATGTTCTATTGACCGGCAAGCCCCAGGACAATCCCCACACCAGCCACGATGGCCGTCATTGGATGGTGCGCGTGGCGCCGTGGATTCATGCAGGCCAGGCGCGTGGCTTGATTTGCAGCGTCTCGGACCAGACCCATTTCCACGAACTGCAAAACCAACTTTTCCAGGCTCAGAAGATGGAAATTATCGGCACCCTCGCTGCCGGCGTCGCCCACGATTTCAACAATCTCCTCCAAGCCATCCGCGGCAACAACGGACTGGTGCTTCGCGAAGCGCCGCAAGATTCCAAGCTCCGCCGGTTTGCCGAACAAATCCATCTCGCCTCGGCCCGCGCGGCCGAGGTCACGAAGCAATTGCTCTCCTTCAGCCGGACAACGGAGGAACGCCAGACCGTCGTGGACCTGAATGCCATCGTGCAGGAGGCGGCGCACCTGGCCCGGCGGACTTTGCGGGGGAACGTGACATTGGATCTCATTCCCGCGCCGATGCCGGTGAAAGTGAAAATTGATTCCACCCGCGCCAGCCAGGCGCTGCTGAATCTCTGCGTCAATGCCCAGGATGCCATGCCCACGGGCGGCGTATTGCGCGTCGTCAACGCCATGGTGCCGCTTTCCTGCGCGCAGGCGGATCGCTACTGCTGTCGCGATCAACAGGTTTTCGCCCGATGCAGCGTGTCGGACACCGGCACGGGCATTCCGCCCGAATTGCTGCGCCGGATCTTTGAACCGTTCTTTACCACCAAGGGCGCCGGCAAAGGCACGGGCCTCGGCCTGCCCATCGTGCAGCGCGTGATGAAAGAGGCCGGTGGTTTCGTGGAAGTCGAAAGCCAGGTTGGTGTCGGCACGACGTTTCACCTCTATTTTCCGGTCGCCAGTGAAGCCGTCACCACCGAGCCGGAGGCGAATCAACAACCGCTGGCGCGTGGCGTTGGCCGCGTGCTGGTGGTGGACGACCTTGATCTCGTTCGCGATTTCACCCGCAGTTTCCTCGAAAGCACCGGTCTCACCGTGGTCGTCGCGGCGGATGCCTCGCAGGCATTGCAGATTCTGGAGCGCGTGGACGGCCAGATTGATTTGCTCTTCACGGACTACAACATGCCCGGGATGAACGGCATTGATTTGATCGAGCAAGTCGCCAAACGCTGGCCGGCCATCGAGTTCGTGCTCGCTTCCGGATACCTGGACGAATACGCCCGCAGCCGGCTGACGGAACTCAAAGCCACCGTTCTAAACAAACCCTACGAGATGCGACAGGCAGCAGGGACGATTGTGAAACTACTGGCACGCCGGGAAACCAGACCCAACTAGCTCATCGTCGGCACGGTATCCACTGACTGTTTTGTAGGCTGTCGCGCACTGTTTTGCCAAAGGCCGGTGGGCAGCTAACAGGCTGCTGCAAAACTGGGTGATTTTGTCTGCGCTCAATTTTAACCATG
>CAYWCK010000725.1:0-1874 GCA_964456685.1 uncultured Bifidobacteriaceae bacterium
CCAGAAGGGGCTCTCACTTATCGCACAATTCAATTTTCAAAGAGCAGCGGGTGTTGCCACCCAAAATCTGTCTCATAAAACCCGATATTATTTCCCCATTTAGGGGACAAAAAACCCCGAGTGCCGGTTCACTACTTTTCAACTCGGCAGCTCAGATTCGAGTTTTTGGAGTGCTGATGCTAACGCAACTGCACCGGCTGTCAACTTGGTTTTTGTTGATCAACCAATCTTCACCACTGCGGCGAAGGAAGGACAAAATATCAGGAGTAGTTTTCGATGCAAGAGTTTTTTGAAATTTTTTTCGATGATATTTGTTAGGAAAATCCGCGATTTCAAAAACCGCGAAGATTTGTGGCTATGATAGTGCGGGCCTTGGTGGCGACCGCGTAACGCAGAGCGTCCGCCGGATCATCGCCACCCATGCCCTCGTCGTTAAGATGGGTCTTCAGGATGTCGCCGGGATGATCAGGATCGTGCTGCAAATGGGGCAAACACTCGAGCAAACGCGCGCAGTTTGCATGAATGAAAAGCGAGGGAAGGATGCGGGCATCCGGATCACCCAAGCGCTGGAGAATGGCGGACCAACCGCTCACGCGATCCGAATGGGCGGGCCGCAAAGGGAGACCGAACTGCCGATATTGTTGAGCGATGGATTCGCCATTGCTTTCGCGGGCGAAGGCATCGGCGCCCGCGACAAAGCGGGCGAGAGAGCGGCGCTGGAGACGATGAAAGAGAGCCTCGCGCTCGGTGCACGGCGAGGGAAAGCGCGCGAGCAAGTATTCGCGCAGATGGTCCAGATTCACGAAGAGGTGATGGCGCGCGAACATTTGTTTGATGGCCCGCGCATGGCGCTCGGGAATCCAATGATGTTCGGCGTGTTCATCCACAACATAGATGTTGCCGGCGGAGTCCGTGCAGGCGAGCAGGACGACCGTGCGATGCGTATAGCCATAATCCATGGCGGCGAACCACTCCACAGCATCAGACTCGCGGAAGCGGCGGAGACGGGCGAGGTTATCCCAATAGGCCGAAGGCGAAGGCAGGTCCGCGAGCAGCCGGGAGAATGGATCCGGATTGAGCCCGAGCACATGCAGCTCCAGACGGAACGGGCGGAAATACTGACCGGCGGTCAGATTCCAATCGCCATCGCGCCAAGCTTTTTGCTGCCAGCCGGTCAAGTGATCGAGATGCAACCGGTATTCAGAATTTATAAAGACGTTGTCATCAACACGCGCACGGATGAAGCGGGTGGCTGACTCAGTGCCGGCCTGGGCGGGCACGATGAACTTCTCGAAGTACCACTGGTGACCGATGCCGCCGGGGTTGGTGGTGGAGTACAGGCGCGGTCGCCAATCCGGTTTGGAGGTACGGCAACACGTGGAGATATCGCCATATTTCCGGGCAGTGAGCTGGGTGGCTTCCTCGATGCCGATGACGTCGTATTCGAGACCGAGGTACGCATCGATGTCCTTCTCGCATTGGTAGTGACCGAGGACGATGCGCGAGCCGTTGGCGAAGACGAGGTGTCCGCGCGAAGCGTTGAAGTCGTGGGGCAATAGGGGGAACAGGCGCTGGCGCAGCACGGAGAAGTTTTCGAGATTGGATTTTCCCACCTTGCGGAGGAGGAGACAATTGAGCCCGGGCACACGCTGGCAATCGTCGGCCCCCAGTTGGGCGAGCAGCCAATGAGTTTTGCCGCCACCGCGAGCGCCACCGTAGCCGATGGCGGTCGGGCCAGCGGGGAGATCGCAGCGCCGGGCGGCCGCACTGGCGGCCAACTGGCGATCCTGAAGCACAAGGCCGGCGCGGGCGAAATTGAGCAACTGATCCTTCGGACAGCCGTGTTGAAAGCCGAGCTGGAAAAAGTGTTCAAG
>CAYWCK010000726.1:0-1872 GCA_964456685.1 uncultured Bifidobacteriaceae bacterium
AGCCCGCCACCCAGCGACAGCAAGTCCAAACTCCGTCAAGGCATGTTCCAGTTTCAAACCGCCACGGCTAACAAATTTTTCGACTGCGGCCAACGAGAGTTCGTCGGTGCTCTTGACGGCGTCACTTGGTTTGCGGGCGGGTTGCCCATTGACCATGGCTTGGCCGGCCATGATGGCGCGCCGGGCTTTCTCGCGGCTGGCACAAAGCCCGCGTTCCACCAAAGCCTGATCCAGACGCATCATGCCGGGAGGTTAAGGAAGCTGGGAAACTTCGCCACCGCAGAATTCGATGACGGCACTGCGACCAACAGGAATCTTAGCGCTGGCTGCCGGAGTAAACGCGACCCTGAACCTGATTGAAGCTGTTCAAGAACATGCCGGTGTCCGCCATTGATTTCTCGATAAGTTGTTTGATGAGGAACAATTCCGAGCTGTTGATCACGGCGTGAACGCTTTGCTGAAATGCCTGCATGGGCGTGAAGGTCTGGAACGAGTTGCCCAACAGAATCACGGTCGCGTGGCGGCGCTGGCCCATGGCCATGGTCTGAAGTGAACGCAACGTCAGGTTCTCCTCGATGCTATTGGCCGCAAAGCACTCCTCGAGCACGACAAGTTGATATCGAACCTGACTAAAACGGATGAGGAAATCGCTATGCGTGGCGGCGGTGTGGACCTTGTAACCCAGTTCTTGGACCGCCGTACGAACGGTATCGAGCCATTCCGGTGTTGAAAACGCAAGCAGCGCTGGACGGTCGCTCGCACTGAGGAAATCAAATTGGTCGCTCATATCAACGCAGTTTAAGTGTGGAGGGCACCGCTGGTCCGTCGGCCTTTTCGGCTGCCGTCCGCATGCGCAAGCCACTGACGTTGGTCGTGGATTCGCCGCGGGACTTTTTGAGGTTGTCGATTCCCCGCGTTACAGGGCCGCGCTTGGTGCAATACAACAAGGCCGTTTCCTCGGTAATCTTGCCCTGCTCGTACGCCTCGAGACAGGCGTGATCGAACGTGCGCCAGCCGAACGTGTAGCTGGCTTCGATGATTTCGTAGAATGATTTACCCTCGCTCTCACCCAAGCGGACGGACTCTTGCGTACGCAAGTTGGAGCCCATGACTTCCAACAAAGCATGCCGACCGCCACCGACGCGCGGGGCGAGACGTTGACTCACAATCCAGCGCAGCGTGTCGGCCAGCCGCAGGCGAATCTGCTCCTGTTCCTCGGGGTCAAACATACCCAGGATGCGGTTGATCGTCTGCCCGGCATCAATGGTGTGCAACGTGGAGAGCACGAGATGACCGGTTTCCGCGGCGCTCAGCGCGATGCTGACCGTTTCGCGATCGCGCATTTCGCCAACGAGCACAACCTTCGGCGCCTGGCGCAAAGCGGCGCGCAAGCCACTCGAGAAAGAATCAAAATCCAAGCCTAACTCCCGCTGGTTGAAGGTGGCCTTGAGGTGCGGATGCACGTATTCCACCGGGTCTTCAAGCGTGATGATATGAACGGCCTTGTGCTGATTGATTTCGTTCAAGACCGCCGCCAGGGTCGTGGATTTGCCAGAGCCCGTCGCGCCGGTAACTAGAACCAAACCGGTTTTTTCCTGCGGAATGCGATGGAAAATTTCAGGGAATTGCAAGTCATCCAAGGTCGGCACACTGGTGTTCAGTTTACGGCAGACGATGGAATAATTACCGCGCTGGGAAAATATGTTTACCCGGAACCGCGCGCGGTCGCCCAGCGAGTAAGAGCCGTCGCAGCTGCCGCGCCGCAACAAGTCCTCGATCAGCCACTGATTCTCGCCCAGCAAATTCAGGGCGATCATCTCCGTTTGAAACGGTGACAGCTTTTCGATGAACGGATCGAGCGTCACCGGTTTA
>CAYWCK010000727.1:0-1870 GCA_964456685.1 uncultured Bifidobacteriaceae bacterium
GATCGACTTGTCGAAGCACGCCGAGGTCAAAGGCGCGAATAAAAGCCCATCACGCGGGATCCACCGGCAACCCCAACTGCCGGAAATGCTGCAACCGATAAACCAGCGTGCGCCGGCTGATGCCGAGCGCCTTCGCGGTCTCGGTGCGGTTGAACCCGTGCTCCTTCAGCGCGCGCAAGATGGTCTGGCGTTCGATGTCCTCCAACTTTTCCGTGTCCTGATTGACCGGCGCCGGCGCAGTGCTGGCGGTCGCGGCCAAACGCCCCGGCAGGTGCTCGGGCAAAACCATCTCCCCGCGACAAACCAGCGCCGCGCGTTCCATTACATTGCGCAACTCGCGCACGTTGCCCGGCCACGCGTAGGCAGCCAGACAATCCGTGACCGCCTGGGAAAATCGTGCCCGGCCATGGGTGAACTGCCCGAGGAACAGCGCCGCCAGCGGCAGAATGTCCTCGCGCCGCTCGCGCAACGGCGGAATGTTCAACTCCACCACGTTCAGCCGGTAAAACAAATCCTCCCGAAACCGGCCGCTCTTCACCGCTTCCTCCAGGTTGCGATTCGTGCAGGCGATGATGCGTGCGTTGGTGTGGATTTCGGTGTTGGCGCCGACCCGTTGGAAGCGACCATCCTGCGTCACCCGGAGCAGCTTGGCCTGCAACTGCGGCGTCATCTCCCCGATTTCATCCAGAAAAATGGTGCCGTTATTCGCCTCCTCAAACCGGCCGATGCGCTGGTTTGTTGCGCCGGTGAAAGCGCCTTTCACATGCCCGAACAGCTCGCTTTCGAGCAACGTCTCGGGAATGGCGGCGCAGTTCACCTTCACCAGGGGGCCTTCGGCACGCGCGCTCCAACGGTGAATCACATCGGCCAGCACCTCCTTGCCCACGCCGCTCTCCCCGGAGATGAGCACCCGCGTCTCGCTCGCGGCAATCAGCGCCGCATCGCGGAACAACGCCTCCATTTGCGGACTGCGGGCGACGACGTTTTCCGGCAGCTCCCGACCTTCGCCGAGTTTCAAACCGCCCTCCCCACTCACGCCGGTCACATGCCGGACGGTGGTGAGCAATTCATCGAGATCGATCGGCTTGGTGAGATAATTCAACGCCCCATCGCGCATCGCGCCAACCGCTTCCTTCACGTCCGCATAGGCCGTGACGAGCAGCACGGGCAACACGGGATGTTCCTTGCGCGCAAGCCGGAGCGTCTCGAGTCCGCTCATGCCGGGCATGCGCACATCCGAGATCATCATGGCAAACGGTTGGGCGCGGAGCGTCTCGAGCGCGCGGGCGCCGGAATCCACCGGCACCGTCTCGAAACCCTGGCTCTTCAGAAAGGAATGGAGCAGGCTGCGTTGACCGGGGTCGTCATCAACAATCAAGATTCGAGGCGCTTTCACTCAGTGCGCAAGCATGCTAACGCAGGGGAAGACAAGGACAAGACATTCAACTGGGCGGCGGCAATCTTGCGGTAAGCTCGCGAGCACGAGCGCCAAATCCCGAATAGTTCAATCCAGCCAGCGGCGCACCAGCCAAACCACCAGCCCGAGGCCCAAACCAAGCCCCAACATCCGCCAACCGTAACGCAGGAGGGCCACGGCCACTTCATGCTTTTCTGGTGGTGCGAGGTAGCCGAACGTAATTCCCGTCAGGCCGGCCAGCACCAGCAGGGCCACGAACGTCCAGAAGAGAACCGCCCATTCAGAGTGCGAGGGCGGTTTGGAGGGCAGAAACCAGTTGAACATGGCTCCACCTTTCCGCACTGCTTACGCGCCGGAGTAAAAATCATCCACCTTCTTTTCGACGTCGCGGTAGCCGGTGTCCACCTTGTAGATGATCTTGAACTGCTCGATGGCTTCGTTCTTCTTGCCCAT
>CAYWCK010000728.1:0-1865 GCA_964456685.1 uncultured Bifidobacteriaceae bacterium
GCGGCAATGCGTTCGTAGTCCGCGCGAAACAGAACTTTTGTGCCGCAAAGCGTATCCTTGATCTGCTGCCCGAGCAGGAAGGAGAACGTCAACCCGAACGCCTTGTTCGCGATCATGTTCAGGAACTGCATGGCTTCCTTTTCCATCGGGTACACCAGCCGCACGCCGTTCACGAACTCCGCCGTGCCGGTGCGGGCGATCTCATAAAACTTCGGCAACTCTTCCGGCGGCATCGTGAGGTCGGCGTCGAGAATGAAAAGAATGTCGCCGTTCGCGGCGGCAAAGGCCTCGCGCACCGCGCCGCCCTTGCCCTTGGTGGTTTGCTTCAGGGCTTTGATGTTGCGCTGGGGATACTTTTTGGCAATGCGCTGGATTTCGTCCCACGTGTTGTCCTTCGAGTGACCCTCGATGAAAATGATCTCCGTGCCCAAACCCATTTCCGGGGTGCGTTGGACCGCGGCTTCAATATTGCCGGCTTCATTGCGGGCCGGGATGACCACGGAGCATTTGTAATGCGCTTGGGCCACGAGCTGCGGTTTCGGGCGGGCCACGATGAAGATCGTCAGGCAAAAGTGCGGCAGCAGTGGGGCGAGCCAGCGGTTGAGGAGGGTGTCGAGCAAGGGCGTGGGCACCGGCCACAGGATGCGGGTGTCCTGTTTGACGATTTCCCACCCGGCGAGGTGGAGCAGGTTTTGGACGTCGGCGGAGGAAAGCCAGTTGGGCAGGGGGGCGGGCGCTTTCAGGCCGAGTTTTTCGCCCAAGCCGAGAATGGGTCGCCAGAGGTTGTTGAAAAAGTTCACCACCAGCCGCGTGCGGGGCGTGGCCACGCCGCGCAATTTCTCAAACACGGCCTGGACGTCTGACAGATCGTTCACCAGGTCGGAGAGGACGATGTAATCAAACTGGTCGTTCGCGGAAAACTCCACCGCGTCGGCGGCGTGGAACTCCAGTTCGGGATGGCGTTGCCGCGCGTGGGCGATCATCTGCGGGCTGAAATCCACGCCGACGCCGCGGGCGGGTTTCAGCTCGGCGAGCAGATCGCCCAACGAACAACCCACTTCCAGGACGCGCTGGCCGGGCGGGATCAGGAACGCGAAGTATTTTCGGAGCAGGCGCTGATAAAAACGATTCGCTTCGGCCGGACGGGCGGCGGCTCGTTGATCGTAAAACGCGCGGCGGTCAATCATCGCGCTGTATCTGCCAGTCATGGCCGGCAAATGCCAGCCTCAAGATGGCAGCGGGGCGTAATTTTCTTGTGCGCCATGAGCTTTTCCTCAGAGTGACGCGACATGTCTGTCCGTTTTTTCAAGTTGCCCACCGGGCCTTCCGACCAGGAGCTGGACGCGTGGTTCAGCCCGGGGCGATTTGCGGCCCTGCTGGCGCTGCTGATTTTGGTGATGTTTCCGGACGTCCTTCTGGGCGGGCGCACCTTCATCCTGCGGGATTTCGGATTGTTCGGTTATCCGCTCGCGCAATATTTCCGGGACAGTTTCTGGCGGGGTGAAATCCCGCTGTGGAATCCGCTGAGCTACTGCGGCCTGCCCTTTCTCGCGCAGTGGAACACGTTGGTGCTTTATCCGGGATCGCTTTTTTATCTGCTGCTCCCGCTCGAATGGTCGCTGGGCGTCTTCAACCTGCTGCATCTCTTCCTGTGCGGGCTGGGGATGTATTGGCTGACGTGGAACTGGACGGGCAGTCGTCGGGCCGCAACGATTGCGGGGCTGGCGTTTGCCTTCAACGGCTTCACCCTCAATTGCCTCATGTGGCCAAACTACATCGCCAGTCTGGCTTGGATGCCGTTCGTGGTGCTCACCGTGGAGCGGGCCTGGCGGCTGGGCGGACGTCATCTGCTGACGGCGGCACTG
>CAYWCK010000729.1:0-1865 GCA_964456685.1 uncultured Bifidobacteriaceae bacterium
CGTCGAACCAAGCGGCGGCGACGGCGTGTAGGCATCAATCGAAAGCTGATGAACGTTATGACAGTCGGCACATTCAGAGTGGCGATTGCTCGTCCCGTATCGGGCACTGATTCCATCTTCTGTGGTTGTGTGCCGCCCGGTGTAGCTCACGGGGTGGCGGTAAGTCTTGTTGAAGTTGCCGCGCAGATTTTTGCCGTTGGGGGCGCCGTCGTGACAAGTAAAGCACAGGTTCTCCTCCCGCTCGACGAGGAGCGACGGGTAGTTGGTGGTTGAATTCAGGCCATCCGGCCAGCCATGAACTCGATGACAGTTGCTGCAACCACCGCGATGCGATTGATCCGCATCCGCCGGGAGCTGCGAGCCATACGCTCCGCCCGGCCACAATGCCCCGGTCTCAGGGTTCAAGTGGCTGGCTGGCGTCCCAAGGTCCGCGAGCGAGTGGCATTCGGCGCAAAGTTGCTGACCGCGCGCCTGACGCAACAGCCAGCCATCATCGCTCGCGCTGTTGTGAATTTCGTGACAGGTCATGCAAGCCAGGTTTCCGCGCACTTTGTCCATGGGCAAATTCCCGGGCGGATGCACGACCCTGTTACTCTGCACCGTGATGCCAACCGGATGCGCGCCCGCCAAAGCATTGGTCACGAAGAAGCCGCCGTGGCACTCCGCACATAATTGATTTTCGTCGTTGGCCCGGTGCAGGAAGTGTCGCCCAGCGCCGTTGCCAGCGGCATACGGCGGCGCCTTTGCGTCAAACGGTTCATTCACTTGAAAATGTTGATCATGGCAAGTCGAGCAAACCACCCTGCCCTCCGACATCGTGTGCCGCATGGACTCGTCGAGTGGTAATTGGTTCGCCGGCCGGACTAGCAATTGCCATTGGTCACCCACGGTGAGAACCGCAGCCGACCCGGCTCCACGAAAAGTCAAAGCCACGCCGGCTTCGAGGGGAACGTTGGTACCGGTTAGGAGATTGGTCACTACAGCCGGAGTTGGACCGGAGCGAACCCAGTCAAAGTACGCTTCACCGGACTTGCCAGATGATATGATGGTGATCGTGTAACTGGCGGCATACCGCCCCGTGTAAACTCCGCTTACGATCAGCGCGTCAACTGATGCCTTCCCCGCTGAGACGACGCGGCCAGCAGGTCCGGAATCCCAACGATGCGAATTGCCGCGCGCGGGCGGTTGCGCCGGAAGCACCGACCGCAATTCCGCCTGCTGGCTCATGGCGAAAGACTGGCGGGCAGCAGAACCTCCCGGTTGATGACAGCTCAGGCATAGATTGGCGTTGCCAGCAGTCGTACCGATCTGATTGCCGAAGACCTCCTGCTCCAAATGACACGCCAGGCACGTCGGACTCAACGAGTCATGGTGAGGAGCATCCTGGGCCAAAAGAGCGCCGGTTGCACCCGATCCAAGCAGCAAACCAGCACATGCCACACTGAACGAAACAAAAACCCCTCCCCACAGAATGGGGAGGGGTCTGCTTGCTTTCACAGGTCGAAAGCGATCGAGTCAATCAAGGCGTAGTCATGACGCGGTAGAACTGCTGGGCCTTGGCGCGTGTCGGCGTCACGTAGCTGATCGCCGAGCCCGTGCCCGGAATAGGCGTCCCAATGTTCTGCCATCCGCCACCGAGGGTCGAGACGCCCTGGATCTGGTAAGTTTTGCCAACTTCCGTATCGAAGGCGATTTCCGCCGCGGTGTAGATATGGACCGTGTTGGTGGAGCCGCCAATCGAGTTGCCCGTAGAGTTGACCTCGGAGTTGCTCGCGGAGTTGCCAGTCGATTCGCGAGTCGGTTAATTGATCGTAGAGTCTCTTACTGAATTTTTGCATCACAGCCCTCGCATATCCTGTACGTCG
>CAYWCK010000730.1:0-1862 GCA_964456685.1 uncultured Bifidobacteriaceae bacterium
TTCGCGAGGCCGTCCTTCGTGCCGACGATGTCGGGCCGTAGTCGCAAGCCCTTCCAGCCCGTGCCGCCGTCGGGTCGCGGCGCTTCGGTTTGCAGCCAGTAAACGAGGGAGAGGCTGAGTTGCTTCGCGCGCTCGATGTGTTTGGCCGCGACGTCCGCGGGGCACGCAAACGGATTGCCGAGCAGGTAATCGTTCTGCGGCCAGTTCACGAGCGTGACGTCGAGGCCGCGTGAGTCATCCGTCAGATTCCTACGCTCCACGATCTGCCGGTAGCGGAACAGTCCCTCGCGTTTGACAGCGTCAAAGCCGATGTTGCGCGGTTCGAGCGTGTGCGGGTGCGAATAAGTGAAATCAAGCAGCCGGCCGGTCCACGGCGGGCGCAACTCCGGTTTGTAGTCGCGCCAGAAAGTCCACTCGCGCGGTTTCTCGATCGTGTGATCTTCGCCCGGCCGATATTCCAACGGAAAGCAGACCGTGAACGCCTGCATGTTGTGCGGCTGCGCTGCCGCTTTCGCGTGCGGCTCGCCGGTTTCGGATTGCGCCTCCGCGCCGGTGACGAATTCCGTGTTCGTGAGCGGCAGCAGATCGCCCATCTCGGTGGCGTCCACAAATACAGGTGCGCGCAAAGTCACTTCGCTTCCGGACTCCACGCTGCGCACGAGAACGGCTTCAACTTTGTCGCCTTTCGTCCAGGCGTGCCGCGCCGCGTGCTGCAAAAGGATCTGCACCTTTCCGCTGCTGACGAACGGCGCAAGCATGTCGTTCAACACCGCCAGGGCCACGCGTGGTTCGTGACAGAGCCGCGAAACGCCGCCGCCGCCGGGATTCAATTGCTTGTTTGCACGCGCGGCCTCGGTCAGCGGATAATTTTTCCGGTAATGCTCGCGCACGCGTTCGCGAAAGTCCGCATAGCTGCGCGTGCCACCGAAAGTTTCAATCCACGGATTCTCGTCCGGCGGCACGGCTTGCGACGTGAGCTGGCCGCCGATCCAATCCGTTTCTTCGGTCATGATGACGCGCAATCCCTTTCGCGCCGCCGCGAGCGCCGCGGCGCAACCGCCCACACCGCCACCAATGATGACGAGATCGGCCGACAGTTCCTTCGCGTGTTTGTTGCCGGAAGAAAGCTGGCAGCCGGACGCGATCACGGGCGCGGCAAGGGAAATGGATTTGATGAAGTCGCGACGGCGAATTGGATGCTTGGATGTCATACAAACTGTGCGCGGCAGTGCTACTCGAAAGTCAGCACACCGTAAAGTCGTGATCTGCTCCCGTAGGACAGGCGTCACGCCTGTCTCGCTTCGGCCCGAATCTAGTTCATGAAAAGGGAGACAGGCGCGACGCCTGTCCTACGCCAGCGCCACTTTGCACCGCTTCAAGGCCGCGCCGCGATTCGGATAATAGCGGTCAATCGTCGCCAGCATTTCGCCGTCAGCGGCATGGATTTCCTCCTCGGTCGGCACGCGACCGAGCTTCAGCGCAAGTTCCTGGAGGAAAGTTTCCACGGCTTTCTTGGTGGTGTAGCCGCGTTCGCGCTTCGTGGAGCTGCGCGGCACGATGTACTCGCCGAACAAATCCGCGTGCTCCTTCATGGCCGCCAGTTTCTCGTTCGTGATGCGGACGTATTTCGGATCGCAATCCACCATCACGAAATGCCGGCCCAGCTTGCGCGCTGCGATGGCCGTCGTACCCGCGCCGCAAAACGGATCGAACACCAGCCCGCCGCGATTCGTGGTCAGGCGGATGATGCGCTCCATCAATTTTTCCGGCAACTGGCAGGGATGCGCGTCGCGATCGCGCTTGTGCTTGATGCGATGAATGTCGAACCAAATGTCCGAAAGCTCCACGCGCTCATCGTCGCC
>CAYWCK010000731.1:0-1844 GCA_964456685.1 uncultured Bifidobacteriaceae bacterium
CGGCGCGGGCGTCGTGCTGGTTCTCGGTCGAATCACCGAGGTTCAACAAATCCGTGACCGGGTAGAAAATCGCCACTGCCTGCACCGCACTGCTCTCACGATCAATCGCGTCGCTCTGCTTGTCCTCGGGCAACGGCTCGTCACGCGTCGCGAGCATGAGGCTCAGATGCCCGCCCGCGCTGCCGCCGGTGACACCGAGCCGGTTCGGGTCCACGCCGTATTCCTTAGCGTGATGCCGCACGAAGCGCACCGCGCGATGCATGTCGTCGTTGATCTCCATGATGGTCGCCTCGGGCTGCGAGACGTGATACGCGGCGAACACCGTGTAACCGTGGCGGATCAACGGCGCGCCCAGCAGCGGCCAGAACTTGTTCTTGCCCGACTTCCAACCGCCGCTCTGGAGAAACAACACGCCCAGCCCATTCGGATGCGCCGGCTTCACAATGTCAATGGTCAGATCCTTACCGTGCCGCTGACCGTAAACGACGTCATCCGTGCGCGTGTAGCTCGGATGAAAATAAATCCACACCGACGCCGCCAAAATCACCACCAGCAGCAATAGCGCCCCGATGATTTTCAGACTCAACCAAAAAGCCCGACGGAGATTCATGCCGCGAATCATCGCCTAGCCCCACCGAGGCGCAAGCTGCAAAACAAACTCGGACGACTGAAAGCCCCGAAGCCCAATGGAAACCGTGAAGTGCGCAAGAAGACCTCTCCGCTTCCGGCCGCTCCTTGAACCCGGTAGGGACGCGTTCCACCCGCGTCCCACTTTTTCGGGGAGAGATTTGGGACGCGGATGGAACGCGTCCCTACCAAAAGCAAAGGGGAAGTTCGTGCGAAGTTCGGTTCACGCAATGCCGCCCACCTCCAGCGCTGCCGCGGACCCTTTCCGAAGCAGGCCGATGAGGTAATTCGTATCCAGATGAATCATGCCGGGCGTCGTTCCTCAGCCGCCAGCTCCCGAATCTGCTTCACCGAAGCCGTGCCGGTCGTGCCGAGTTGGTGAATCACCACCGAGGCGGCGGCGTTGGCGAGTGCGATGGCTTCCGGCAAGCTCGCGCCCGCGGCCGCCATTGGCAAAACGCCCTCTTCGTCGTCGCCGGAAAGCTTCAGCGCTTCAGCAATTCGGCCACGTCCACTGCCGTATCGGGGAAGGCTTGCGGGCTGGCTTGATCGCCGGCGCGCAGGATGGTCTTCGCAGCGTAGCCCGCAAAATTCGGGTCGCGATAAACCTCAACCGTCAGTTCGTTGAGGTTCACAATCCACACTTCGGCAATGCCCGCGCGCCCGTAAGCGGGAAGCTTGTCCTCCTGATCCGTTGCCAGGGTCGCGTCGGAAACTTCGACGAGCAGAAAAACATCCTCCGGCTGCGGATGCCGGCGACGATAAAAATCGGCGGCCGGCTTGAGCAAGGCCAGATCGGGTTCGGGTTCGGAATGGTCGTCCAAATGCACCGGGTCCTGGACTTGGGTAAGCCAGCGCCCGTTGGCGGCGGCGCTGAACAGTTTGTTGAGATACTTGGTAACGCCGCCGTGGAATGGGCCGATCGGTGACATGTCAATGATCCTTCCGTCCAGGAGTTCCACGCGCGCATCAGGGCGCAGCACGCCGGTTTCCGCCATGCGGTAGTAGTCCTTCACGCTGAAGCGATGTTGTGTCTGCACCGGCATGAGCGGAATCTAATTGTTCACTCCGGCATCTGCAAGTCCACCCTGCCGCCACCGGGCGCTAAATTGCCTCCGGACAAACCAGTTCGCGAATCTGCTTTACCGAAGCCGTGCCAGTGGTGCCGAGTTGGTGAATCACCACCGAGGCGGCGGCGTTGGCGAGTGCGATGGCTT
>CAYWCK010000732.1:0-1836 GCA_964456685.1 uncultured Bifidobacteriaceae bacterium
AGTCCCGCCAACTCGAAGGAAATCGCCATCGCCCGCAGCTATGGCGATCTCAGCGAAAATCACGAGTTCAAGGCGGCGAAGGAAATGCAGGGCATCCTCAAGCGGCGCAAGGCGGAGCTCGAAGTTCTGCTCGCCCGTGCCCGAGGCACGGATTTCGCCAACGCCCGCACGGACGTCGTGAGCATCGGCACCGTGGTCACCGCACTCGACCTTGATTCCAACAAATCCGAAACATTCACACTTTTGGGCGCATGGGATTTCGACGCGGACAAAGGAATCATCAGCTATCTCACGCCCGTCGGTCAGGCCCTCCTGGGCCGCAAAGTTGGCGAGGAAGTGGAAGCCGAGGTTGGCGGCGTGAAACATCGCCACCGCATTGAGAAGATTGAAGCTTACCAGACTCCGCCACCGCCACCACCGCCGGCGGACGCCCCGGCGGTCTGAGTGACTTTCAGCGAATCGTTAAATCAGCCGCGCTCGTCAGAGCGCGGCTGATTCATTTCAAACTTTGCCGCCGAAGCTGGCGTAGTCATCCACGTCGAGCAAATCCGCCCAGGAGGTGATGTCTTCTCGATCCGGGGCGACGGTTTTGTGGATTTCGTTGAAATACTCGCGACCCTCAGGATTGTCCGGCGCACGGCGTTCCTGCCACGCCGACCACGCCTCGATTTCCGCCGCGGTACGCCGGGGTTGGCTGTTGGCATTGATCCATTTCAAAATCTCGCCATCGCCTTTGCCTTTGGCGAGTTGCTTTTTCAACGCTGCGGCATCCACTCCTGTGAAATCGAGAAACCGCTGATCCAGCGGACAGGCATACTTGTAATCGCCGTTCTTGCCCGCGAGCGTCGCGCGGCCTTTGTCGAGCATCCGCGGCAGGAGGGCGTAGCCACCGAGCCGGACGCGGGGACTGCGGGGCGGTTGCTTCGTCAAATCAGGTGCAGGGTATTTAGCCATAATTCTTGTTGTCGATTGTGCCGCGACTCGGGCACGACGCCAAAATCATCGGCAACCCAAAATGTACGAAAACCCCAACGCCGCAAGCGCCCGCAACTATTTTCTGCCGTAAGCAATGCCCTTCCTCGCTGCCTGTGCGCGAATGGTCGAAGCCACCTGTTCATCGAACGAATCCGCCTTGGCGACCTTCTTGCGCTCGGCGGCAAGATAATCATCACGCTCCGTGTTCAGCTTCAGAATCTTCGCCTGTAACGCGGCGCGTTCGGCCTGCTTATTTGCAATGGCCGCCTTGAGTTTGGTTTCGCTCAAGCCCTGCCATTCTTTCGGCAATTGATCCTTCTTAAGTTCGCCGACTTTCAGTTTGCCGCTGGCCAGTGAGTCGAGCAACTCGCCCTCTCCTTGCACGGTCTTGCCGGCTTTCACATTGAACGACAGCCGGTCCGCCGCCACCGCTGCCGGCGCGGTCTCCGCGGCGGCTTGTTTGGCGTAAACTCCGCGGCGAGTCCGTTCACCGCCGTACGCGACAATCGTGGCGCCGAGTTCGCGGTTGAGCCGGGCGAGTTCGTCGTCCATCGGCGTGGCGATGGCCACCATGCCGCCTTCCTGCGCGATGGCCGCGTAACTACCCTCACTCAACTTCGCGATCTCACGCCAAATGGGCGTCGTTCCGGTCATACCGCCGCATTGAATGGTATTGATGATGAGATCCTTCT
Organism: uncultured Bifidobacteriaceae bacterium; assembly: GCA_964456685.1. GTDB lineage: Bacteria > Verrucomicrobiota > Verrucomicrobiia > Limisphaerales > JADLHS01 > CAYWCK01. The sequence goes on from CAYWCK010000732.1 coordinate 1,668, forward strand.
TCATCGCCGCCTGGCAAACATCGGGATACTTGGGGCCATTCGCGTAGTCCATGTGGGGCGGCGCGTCGCCCACGAGGAAGATGATTTTGAGCACGTGGCGATCCTGGCTCCAGGACATCTTCGTGACGGCTTCATTCAATGCTTCATTCACGGACTCAGGCGTATCTCC
>CAYWCK010000733.1:0-1827 GCA_964456685.1 uncultured Bifidobacteriaceae bacterium
GGATTCAATTCCGTGTGGATGTTGATGTAGTTCGAGCCACCCAGCAAAGCGGCAATGTCATTGGTGTTATAGACCACCGCGCCGAGGATGACGCCACCGTTGGCCGGATTGGCGAATGGGAAATGGAACGGCGAAAGATCGAACAACACGCCGGCCTTTTGGCCCGCGGGCGCAGCGGCGTGAATGTGCATTGCGGTCGGCAGGCCGGTCAGATCCGAGAAGCCGGCGGCCGCGCCGTAGCCGACGGCGAATTGCAATGTCGCCGTGGTGGTGTCGAACCAGATGCCGCCGGAAATGGCATTGCCCGAGCCGGTGCTATTGGTGACCGCCGGCACTTCATTGAGCGGGCTGAGTCCAACGGCGGCATCCTTGCCCGCCGGTGAAAGATCAAATTTTACGACTGCTGCCTGGGATACCGCAGCTGCCGACAATAATACTGCCAATGTTTTCTTCATTTTTACTCCTGGTTTGGTGCGTGGCCGCTAAGATTATCAACGACCCGCGAATGCTTCAGATGTAACGGTTAGCACGCCCGGCTCACTCGTGCAACTGATCGTCGGTCGGGTTGGATGCGGACGTGTCCCGGGGATTCAGGTGCACAATCGTTGCGCCCCAGCCACCGAACGGCGCGCTGGCCAGGTGAAACTCTGCGACCGTGGGATTTTTGGCGAGCAGCGCGTGTACGGTCCTCCGCAAATGGCCAATGCCTTTGCCATGGATAATGCGCACGCGCAGGATGCCGCGGGCGCGGCACTCGGCGAGATAATCGGTCACGAGGTCCTTCACTTCGTTCGGTCGGAAGGTGTGCAGGTCCAGCACGCCGTCAATCGGCAGTTGGATGGGCTCGTCGTCGGTCACACGAAAATTTTAACCACGGATGGACACGGATGAACACGGATTTTCTGGTTCGCAAATCGGGTTTCCATTTATAGTCCCGCCGAACCATGAGAATCCGAATTGCCCGACCAGCGGAAGCGAAAATCATTGCCGACTTCAACGCGCGCATGGCTTGGGAGACGGAACGGCGTCGGCTCAACGCCGCCCGAGTGCTGCGCGGCGTGCACGGATTGCTGCGGGACAAGGCGAAGGGAATTTATTTCGTCGCGGAGGAAAAGGGTGTTGTTGCCGGCCAGCTCTTGATCACCTTCGAGTGGAGTGATTGGCGCAACGCCAACTTCTGGTGGATTCAAAGCGTCTATGTCGCGCCGGAGTTTCGCGAGTGCGGCGTGTTCCGTTCGCTCTATGCGCACGTTCACAAGCTGGCGAAGTCGCGGCGGGACGTTTGCGGGTTGCGGCTCTACGTGGACGAAAACAACCTCCGCGCACAGAAAGCTTATGTCCGCCTAGGCATGACGGAATCGCACTACAAGTTCTTCGAAATTGATTTCGTGCTGAAATGAGCCCGTCGCTCCCATGAAGAAAATTCTCCTAACCCTCACCCTCACCTTCGGTTTATTGTCCATGCCCGCGAAAGCCCAGTCCACGAGCACCGTGTTGAAATTACCATCCAAATCTAAATTGCACCTCTATCTGATGATGGGGCAGTCCAACATGTCGGGGCGGGGTGTCGTGGGGGATGAGGACCGCACTCCGCATCCGCGGGTGTTGATGTTCACCACGAATGTCATTTGGCAGCCAGCCATGGAGCCGGTGACGCATGACCGTCCGAAGCTTTTGGGCGTTGGTCCAGGGCTGTCCTTCGGCAAGGCCATGGCGGAAAAATCCCGTGTGGCGACGATCGGACTCGTGCCGTGTTCGCTGGGCGGCACGCCGCTGGAGCGTTGGCAGAAGGGTGGCGATCTTTATTCCAACGCCGTTTATCGGGCG
>CAYWCK010000734.1:0-1824 GCA_964456685.1 uncultured Bifidobacteriaceae bacterium
CAATTGTGGTTTGCACAGGGCAGCCGTGTCGGAATCGTTCGCGAGGGACGATTTGAATCTTTGACGGATACCGGCTGGGCGGGAGTGAGAATTTTCCCCGCCCGCGAGGAGGGCGTCTGGGTTTGTGCCGGGTTGAAGCTGTTTCGCACCCGCGATGGCAAAACGCTGACGCCCATGGCGGAACTGAAACTCGCGCCGGGGCAGGTGGAACTGATGGTGAGTTCGCTGGTGGAAGATCGCAATGGCGGTTTGTGGTTGGGGACGGGCTCCAGCGGTTTGTTCCAGCTGACGGATGGAGAATGGCACCGCGTCGATGGAGTCCACCCAAACATCATCAAGGTGCTGGAAGATTCCGAAGGCAACCTCTGGGTGGGTACGCGCGGCGGCGGGTTGAATCGTCTGAGCCCGCGAGCGCTCCAATTGCTGGGCCCGGCCAGCGGCCTGCCGTTTGCAGCCGTGCAATCCGCGTGCGAGGACAAAGCCGGCCGCTTGTGGGTCGTGGGACAAAACGGTGGCCTGGCTTGGCGCAGCAACGGCGTCTGGCACTTGACGCCCAACAACGCCACCTGGCGGGGCGGCGCCAATTGCGTGGCGAACCATCACGATGGCAGTTTGTGGGTCGGCACGCATGACGCCGGTTTGTTTCAACTGCGGGACGGGGGACTTTCACCTTGGGAGTTCAATGGCCAGCTGCCAAACCGCTCGGTGCATGCGCTCCACGTGGATGCGCGCAGCAATCTCTGGATTGCAGTCAGCGGCTTCGTGGTCCGTTGCCCGGTCCAGACGGGACAGTTGCAAATTTTCGCCATGCCGCCCGGAGCCAGTGACGTCCGGGCGCTGGCTCATTCGACCGACGGCGATGTCTGGATGGGCACAACTTCCGATGGCTTGTTGCTCCGCATCCATGCTGATGCGTTGATCAACGAGACCACCAACGTCATGGGGCAGGCGCGACACATTCGCTGTTTGCAAAGCACGAGCGACGGCAGTTTGTGGTTTGGCTTCGCCGGTCAGGGCCTCGGGCGGCTCAAGCAAGGGAAGTTTTTCCAGTATCGGAAAGCGCAGGGTTTGTGGGACGAATATGTTTCTCAGATTCTGCCGGATGATCGCGGTGGGCTGTGGCTGGCGGGTAATCGTGGCGCCTTTCAACTGGCCATGGAGGAACTCGAAGCCGTGGCCACCGGACAGGCGACGCGCATGAAAGCGCGCGTCTTCGGCCGGGGCGAAGGCGTGCCGAACTTGCAGGCGAGCTTTGGGGTGTCCCCCGTCGCGGCGCGCACCGCGGATGAAAGGCTTTTCATGCCCACGCTTACCGGTTTGCTGACAGTGCAGCCGCGGTTTCTGCGGCGGAATCCGCTGCCGCCTCCGGTAGTGCTCGAGCGATTGGCGGTGAATGGCCGGCTGGTCGCCGCTTATGATTTGCCGGGGAGTCTGGTTGCGCCCACCGAAACGCCACCTGTTTCCTTGCGGCAGCCGGGCTTGCATCTGCACCTCGCACCCGGCGTGAATCGTCTGGAGGTGGAATTCACCGCGCTCAGTCTCGGGTCGCCGGAGAATGTCTCGTTTCGGTATCAGCTCGAGGGACTGGAGCAGGATTGGGTGGAGGCGGGTTCAACCCGCGTGGCTCGCTACCCGCGCGTTCCGCCCGGGCGTTACCGGTTTCGCGTGACGGCGTGCAACGCGGACGGCATTTGGAATCGGCAGGGCGCCGTGCTGGCGCTGACCGTTGCGCCTTATCTTTGGGAAGCTACGTGGTTCCGCTGGACGTCGGGGCTGGTCGGGGCCGGAGTGGTGATTGGCCTGGTTTGGGTCGGCGCCCGCCGC
>CAYWCK010000735.1:0-1819 GCA_964456685.1 uncultured Bifidobacteriaceae bacterium
TTGCTTGTCGCCTACGGAGGCGGTTATTTTCTCTGGCATATTGGTTGTAACACCTCCGTTGCCCGCCGAGAAACTTCAGTGAAACCCGAAAGCCTTCGGGTCTGAGTGAAATTGCCCAGCGGCAACGGAGAATTTTTAGCGGGCTGGTTTTTGCAGGAGGGTCGCCCGCGGTTCGAACCCTCCGGCTCGGAAAGAGACGCGTGAGCTGATGAAACTCGCCCGGGCCGCGTCCCGGAAAATCAGTGACGGAGTTTCAGTTTCTTGGTGACGGCTTGATAGCGCGCGATATCGGTGTCATGGAGATAGTCCAGCAACCGACGGCGTTGACCGACCATCATGAGCAGGCCACGGCGCGAGCTGTGGTCCTTGTTATTGCCCTGAAGGTGTCCGGTAAGGTGATTGATGCGCTCGGTGAGCAGCGCAATCTGCACGTCGGCGGAACCGGTGTCCTTCTCGTGCAACTTGAATTGTTGGATGGTCTTGGTTTTGGCTTCCATACTAGACAGTTTCGTCAAATTTAAGACGCGTTAGGGTAGGTAGCTCACTAGGTCGTGTAAAGCCTTTAATCGGGTGAAATCGGTTGTCTCGACGTGGGATGACTGCGCGTCGGGTAAATTTCTTGTCATTCGGCATCAGCCCTGCTCAAATCCGCCCATGCCTTTGGGCCGTACCAAAACCAGCCGTTGGTATCAGTCGATACTGGCGGCTCTGCTTGCCGGGCTGTTGCTCCTGCTCGGCTTGGTGGCGGCTAGTGAAGGCTTCCATGCTTGGCTTCATTCCGATGGCTCGGCCAAGCACGCGAGCTGTTCGGCTTGCACACTGGCGAAGGGGCAGGTGGACTCCGTTGCCACAATTCCGTGTCTGGCCCTCTTCAGTCAGGTGCTGGTCTGGACCGCTGGCGTCGATCCAGGTCTCCGTTTGCAACTGGTGGATCTCTCCTCCGCCTCCAGTCGTGGCCCGCCCATTTCCGTTTCTCTCCTCTGATTCGTTAAGTGTCGTTTAGGGGCCGCCCTCGCTGGGTGGTGGGGTTGTAAAATTGAAACTGAAATCCGCACATCGATTTTTTCACCGATGCTGGCGGAGTGAATCTGGAAAACTTCTATGAAACGGAATTATTTGATTTGTCTCGGTCTGATGGGGGCGCTGGCTGTGAGTGCGGCCAACGCGCAAGAAACCAACGAACTGGAATTGTTGCGCAAAGAACTTCGCGAATTGCGGACGCGCACGCAAATGCTCGAACAGAAACTGGAAAGCTTTGAAAGAAAAGCCACTCCCGTCGCTCAACCGCCACCAACCGCCGCCGCCCCTGCGACCGACCCGGTCTCCCCGTCGCCTGTGGCAAAAGCATGGTCACCGACTGATCCGATACGGGTTGGGAAAGGGGGCACTTACGCAGACATCGGCCTTGTGGCCACGTTCGCGGCGGGCGGCTCGACAGCGAGCGACATCGAAGGCGGCACGCAACTCGGCGGACACGATCCGCATGTGCGCGGGTTCACGGTGCAGGGAGCGGAACTGAATTTGCAGGGCGCGATTGATCCCTACTTCCGCGGCAACGCAAACATCGCATTCACTTTGGATTCCGGAGGGGAAACGGGCGTGGAACTCGAAGAGGCCTGGCTCGAAACAGTGTCACTGCCTTGGAACTTGCAAGTGCGGGCGGGACAAATCCTCACCGACTTTGGGCGCATCAACACGCAGCATCCGCACTCGTGGGCGTTTGTGGACGTGCCACTGGTGAATGGCCGGTTTTTCGGAGAGGACGGTTTGCGCAATCCCGGCGCGCGCGTTTCCTGGCTGGTGCCGACGCCGTTCTACT
>CAYWCK010000736.1:0-1812 GCA_964456685.1 uncultured Bifidobacteriaceae bacterium
GTTCACTCATAAATTCCTTTTTATCACCGAGCCGCCAACGCGTGAAAGGTTACGCACCATTTTTCCGCAACCAAAGTTCCATTCACGGGCGGCCAACAAATCGCACCCTAACCGGGGCAGCCTGTGCATATTCAGCCGCGGTCGGTGGGGCGAGGCTACCGACGAGCCGGCTCGCGGGGACGCTCGCCCCACCGGTTGCGGCGCTGCGGCTGATGCTTTGCACCCAGCCGCGTTCCGAGGCTATCTTCCTTTCGGCTCGCTGGCTTTCGACAGCGTGCCCACTCGCTTCGCCAGTTGCGCGGTGTAGAGATTGGGTGGCGTCAATTTGCCCGGCTCAATTGCTTCGAACCAACGGCCCGTCGGGCTAGTGTCCGAGGTGCCGTTGCTCTGCACGCCGATGAAGTTCATCAGGTCCGGTCCCCAGCCTTTGGGCCAGGCCTGCGGCTGACGGGCCCGTATGTTCCAAAAGGTTTCGTGCGCCGCGCTGTTCCGGCCGAGATTGGCGCCGCCGCCGGATTGAAACATGCGGCTGCCCTGGCCCAGGTCGAGGTCGGTGAAGAGGTTGGCGTGCGGCGCGTATTTGTGATGATCGAAACAAAGATCCACGCCCCGCCCGGCCATCACCACATTGCCCGCCGAACCGCTCGTCATGGTGATGTCGTGCATGAAGCGGGTGCGGAAATCAAAATCGCCCAGCAAATTATCCTGTCCGCTGAGCGTGACGCCGTGATGGCCCGTGGCCTGGCGGGATTTCTCGATAGCGCGTTCCGAGGTGAGAACGATGCCCTGCAAGGTGATGTTCGCGCCGCTGATGAAGGCGCCGCTGTCGCAATTGTGAATCCGCACGTGGCGCACCCAGCAGTTTCGCGCGCCGCTGATGGCAATGGCGTTAAAACCCAGCTCGGTGAAGTGGCCGCGATACGGCGTGTTGGGAAACAAAAAGCCAAGGTTCTCAATGCCCACCTCCTCGACGCTGCTGGCGGCAACGAACAGTGTCGGCTGCCACTCGGGCTGGACATCAGTTCGGAGCGGGCGATCAAACTCGATGCTCCGGGCTGCGACATCCGCTTTGGTCAACCGGCAGGCGAAGGACGCGTGCGCGCCGCTGAGTTTGTCGAGCGGGCCGGGATCGTTGGCGTAAAGGTGGCGCGCGAGGGACTTGTCGGGTGTGTCGCTCAGGCGCAAAACCACCTCATCGCCAACCTTGAACTTTTCGCATGCGGAGACGGTCAGCACTCGGTCGCCGCGTTTGGCCGGCGTGGTCACTTTAGCCAGAGCCTGTTGTGGGAACGAACCGAGCACCTGGAGAAAACCGCCGGACCAGGAGTAATTGGACGTGCGATCACCGGTGGTCGTTGCGCCCCAATTGGGTTTGATCGTGTTGAGCGGCGTGGTGAACACCAACACCGATTCCTCCGGGCTGGCGCCTTGCAACACCGTGCCGCTGTCGCGAATCGTCAGGAAGTCGGTGATCAGATAACGGCCGGCGGGAATGCGGATGACCTTGCCCTTGGCGGCTGCGATAGCTTTCTGGAACGCGGCGGTGTCGTCCGTCACCCCATCGCCCACCGCGCCGAAAGTTTTCACGTCCGCGGTGGCCGGTCGGGTGGGCAGTGGCGTTTCGCCGCGGTGATAACCAGCGTAAGAAAAATCCGGCAGGCGACTTTGGGGCGACCACGCCTCGCCGTCGCGGCCCCAGAGAGCGGAGGTTTGAGCCGGGGCGGGCGTCGTGAGCAGCAGCGCAAGGAGGAGCGAGAATTTCAGCAGCGGCTTCATGGTCATGGTTCCATTCGTCACGGACGTGCTACACCG
>CAYWCK010000737.1:0-1812 GCA_964456685.1 uncultured Bifidobacteriaceae bacterium
CGTGCCATCATCTTCGATGTCAATCTCGCAGCCGGATTCTTCGACAAGCTTCTTGATGTTCTTGCCGCCGGGGCCGATCAGCGCGCCGATTTTCTCCGGGTTGATCTTCAGCGTCGTGATGCGCGGAGCGTACTTGCTGATTTCCTTGCGCGGTTCGGAAATCGTCTTCGCCATGTCGGCGAGGATGCTGAGCCGGGCCACGCGGGCGTTCTCGATCGCCTGGGTCATGATGTCGAGCGGCAGGCCCTTCAGTTTCAAGTCGAGCTGGAAGCCGGTGATGCCTTTCTCCGTGCCGGCGATCTTGCAATCCATGTCGCAGAAAGCGTCTTCCCAGCCGATGATGTCGGTGAGGAGCTGGTAGCGGGAAATGTTCTTGTCTGCGCCGTATTCGGTGCAGATGCCGACGCTGATGCCTGCGACCGGACGTTTCATCGGAACGCCTGCGTCGAGCAACGCCAGGGTGCCGCCGCAAACCGAGCCCATCGAGGTCGAGCCGTTGGACTCCATGATCTCGCTGGTGACGCGAATCGCGTAGGGATACGTGTCGAGGGGGATCATCGGTTCAATGCTGCGCTCGGCGAGCGCGCCGTGCCCGATTTCGCGGCGACCGGGACCGCTGATGCGGCCGGTTTCTCCGACCGAGAAATTCGGGAAGTTGTAATGCAGCAGGAATTTCTTCTGGTTCTCGCCGCCGGTGTAGGAATCGAATTCTTGGACATCGTCGCCAGTACCGAGCGTGGCGAGCGTAACGGCCTGCGTTTCGCCACGGGCGAACAGGGCCGAGCCGTGTGCGCGCGGGAGAATTCCCACCGAACTGCTGATCGGGCGGATCTGATCGGGCGTGCGGCCGTCGAGGCGCTTCTTGTCGTTGAGAATCAAGCCGCGGACCGCTTCCTTCTGGATGTAATACTGCGCGTCCTTGATGACAAAGTTGGTGACCTTTTCCGCCCCAAATTTCTCAACGAGTTTTTTGCCGACTTCGTCAAAAATCGCGTTCGCTTTGCCTTCACGAGCGAGTTTGCCAGGCGTGAGGAGGGCTTCAACGATCCGATTGCCGGCGAGTTTCTTGGCTTCTTCGAGGATTTCGTCGGGGACAATGTTGAGGGTGATCTGGCGCTTGGCTTTGCCTGCTTTCGCGGCGAGTTCCTTCTGCGCGGCGATCAGTGGCTGGCAACATTCCTGGCCGAACTTGAGCGCGGCGACGAAGTCAGCTTCGGTGATTTCCTTGGCCGAACCTTCATACATCACCACGTCTTTGTCGTTGCCAACATAAACGAGGTCGAGATCGCTCTCCGCGAGTTCGGCATGGGTGGGATTCGCAACGAATTTTCCGCCGACGCGACCGACGCGCACGGCGCCGAGCGGCCCGGCCCACGGAATGTCGCTCACCATCAGCGACGCGCTCGCGCCGATGATGCTGAGGATGTCCGGATCGTTTTCGCCGTCGGCGCTGAGGACGACGGTCTGGACTTGGACTTCATTGTACCAACCCTTGGGAAAGAGCGGGCGAATGGGGCGGTCGGTGAGACGACACGTGAGGATTTCCTTTTCCGTCGGCCGGCCTTCGCGCTTGAAGTAGCCACCGGGAAATTTTCCAGCAGCAGCGGCCTTCTCGCGGTAATCCACGGTGAGCGGGAAAAAGTCCTGGCCTTCCTTGGCCTTGGTCGCCGCCACGGCGGCCACGATGACGATGGTTTCGCCGAGTTGAACGGTCACGGCGCCGTCGGCTTGCTTCGCGAGCTTGCCGGTTTCGATGGTGATTTGCTTGTCGCCTACGGAGGCGGTTATTTTCTCTGGCATATTGGTTGTAAC
>CAYWCK010000738.1:0-1803 GCA_964456685.1 uncultured Bifidobacteriaceae bacterium
GATCGCGCCCACAAGGATCACGGCCAAATCGTGGACTTGAAGTGGCGCATGAGTTGAGACGCGCCAGACCGGCTGAAGTCAAAGCTGATCGTAGTACCGATCCAACTCGTCCTCGGACATCACAATATCCGTGAAATCCTTGCCGCTGTATTTCAGAATATGAGCGATCTGCGGTGAAACCCAGTGGCGCTTCTTGCCTGCAATCTTTTCATCCACCGGCTTGATCCGGTAATGCCCGGCCGGATCCGTCTCCAAGATGCCGCGCTCCACCATCCGTTGCAGGACCGGCTTGGCCCATTCGGGCTCCCGATGGAAACGTCTTTTGCCACCCGCACGCCGAGAAATCTCGCGATTTGAGATGAACTGGTTCTTCCAGCCCTTTAAATAGTAATAAATCTCGCGTTCTTCAGCGTCCATCGGCCAAGGACGATACTCATTCGATGACTTTAGTCTAATGAATTGTGCCGTCGGTCTGATATTCAAGTAATCCTCACGCTGTTGCCCGCAAATTGTCCTTTGACTTGCGCCCCAACGCCGTCTATTACGCCCTCCATGAATCGACGCCTCTTGCTGCCCTTCAGCGGTTTACTACTCGCACACTTCTTCATTTGCAGCCCGGTCGTGGCCGAGACTTTTCGCGTCGCCGCGTACAACGTCGAGAACTACCTCGACCGTCCAACGGATTCGCGTCGGGAAGCCAAATCCGCGGCCGCCAAAGCCAAGGTCCGCGAGAGCATCCTGGCCATGAAACCGGATGTCATTGCCTTCGAGGAAATGGGCGAAGTCAGCGCGCTGCTGGAACTGCGTGACTCGCTAAAAAAGGAAGGCTTGGACCTGCCCCATTACGAGCACATCACCGGTTGGGACACGAATATCCACGTGGCCGTGCTCAGCAAGTTTCCCATCGTCGCCCGCCGTCCGCGAACCAATGAGTCATTTCTATTGAATGGAAAGCGCTTCCATGTTGGGCGCGGCTTCACGGATCTGGACATCAAGGTCAATGATCATTATTTCTTTACCTTGCTTGGCGCTCACCTGAAATCGAAACGCACGGTTGCCGATGCGGACGAAGCCGAACTTCGACTGGAGGAAGCCAAGCTCTTGCGGGAAAAAATCAACGAGCACCTAAAAATCAATCCGAACGCCAATCTCGTTGTGCTGGGCGATTTCAACGACAACAAGGACAGCAAATCCACCAAGGCAGTCGTTGGCTTTGGCAAAACCAAACTGGTGGACACCCGCCCCGCCGAGCGCAACGGGGACAATTTGCCGAACCCGAATCCGGCCTGGGAACCCAAGAACATCACATGGACGCATTTTTACGGCAAAGAGGATACCTACTCGCGAATTGATTACATCCTCATCAGTCCCGGAATGGCGAAGGAATGGCGCAAGGAAGGCACGTACATCCCTACGCTTGCGAACTGGGGCCTTGGCTCAGATCACCGGCCGCTGGTCGCGGAGTTTGAGGCGGCGGATAAATGAGACTCAGCCACGAACGCCGGACTGTAGCCACTCAAACCATTGCGCCAAACCGTCACCTCGCGTAGCGGAAAATTGGAAAATCTTTACCGTCGGTTTCAACTCTCGTGCCGCCTGCTCAAAGGCGCCGACATCGAAGTTCACGTACGGCAACAGGTCCACCTTGTTTAAAATTATTACGTCAGCCGACCGAAACATGTGAGGATACTTCAGCGGCTTGTCCTCACCCTCGGTGACCGAAGCCACCACGACCTTGAACTTCTCGCCCAGGTCGAACATCGCCGGGCACACCAGATTCCCCACGTTCTCAATGAGCAACAG
>CAYWCK010000739.1:0-1796 GCA_964456685.1 uncultured Bifidobacteriaceae bacterium
GTTGTCCTTCGCGGATTCGCGGGCGGCGCCGTGGTCAATCAATCCAGTTCACGCCAGCCGGCGGTTCATACGTGAAACAACCGGGCTTGCCGGCGGCGCCCACCCGCTTCCGCCCGCCCACCGACGGCAGCCACAAACATTCCTCCAGATGCCGGCCAAAGGCGCGCAACACCGCGTTGGCCTTGCCGCGCGTCACCTCCGCGGCCTGCAACTCCCGGATCAGTGTCTTGATTTGCTTGCGCACGCGGTCCACTGCGCGCTCCGCCTCACCGTTCAGCTTTCCGCCGCGGGCATGTGCCCGCAGCAGGGTCCGATACTCAGTTGCCGCCGCCGCGCGTTCCTCGCCGGGCAGCGTCGGGTCCTCTTTCGCGGCGCGCAGCTCCATCAGTTTCGCCTTCAACGCCGGCAACGAAATCCGGCCGGCGAAATCCCGGCCCGTTCCCTCCTGCATCAAGCCGCCCAGGCCGGACGCATCGTCGCCCGGCCGGCCGTCGTCCTCCGCGCGACCCATCGCACCCGCACCCTCCACCAACGGTCGTCCGTCCACCCGGAGTTCCCATTCCGTGGCGTGCAGCGGTTCATCCGGGGGATGCTTCAGGAGGTAATCCAGCAACCGCACGGCGCGGCAGTCTCGCAACACGCCGGTTGCGCCCTCATACACCAGCGTCCAATTCCGAAACTCCCGCCGCAGCACAAACCGCGCTCCCGGCTTCGATTCCCTATCTCCTAACTCCCAACTCCAATCTCCTGCGCATCCCAAGATGCGCTCCACTGCGGCATACTGCTCCGGTGTTGCGTTCATCAAACGCAACAGCAGTTCCGATTCAATTGCCGCCCGTGCCGCCATGTCTTCTCTATTGGTGCGCCGTCAACTCAAGTTCCCTGTTTTCAATCCCAGCGATGTCGCGTAAACTGGGAGGCCGTGGGCAAAAAAATAGCGCTCCCATTCGCGTTTCGTGACCAGCGCGCCGTCAAGCGGCGGCGCCACCTAATATTACATGTGCGCGGCCCGGGATCATTCGTCCCCAACGCTTCCCTTTCGTTATTCGTCATTCCACCTTCGTCATTTCCCCTGCCATGAGTTACCTCAGCACCGCCCTGAATCGTACGCTCGACCGCTACCAATGGAAGCAGGCCGATGTCGCCCGCGAAACCGGCCTCACCCGCAGCCACGTGTCGCGCGTCTGCAATGGCGACCAGCGCAGCATCACCGACGAGGATTTCGCCGTGCTGCTGCGCGCCTTCCGCCGCGACCCGCGCGATCAGGCCGAACTCGTCGCCGCGCGGTGCATGGATGCCCGCGTCGGCCCGGGCGCCGACCTCGTCGAGATTTCGATCAAAGGTCAGGTGCCCGCCCAGGCCGGGGTGCGGTCGGAACTGCCGGATGTGGCGTTGAGTCATGAAACGGAGCGTGCGTTTGCGTGGCTGCGTCGTTTGTGCCCGGTCAACGCGGAGCTGGAACAGCACATTGTGGGCTACGCGCGGTTGATGGGCATGAAGACTTGAGCTGATTGGGAATCGGCGAAAGGAATCTGCCGGAGGCAGAGGTCGGCACGACCGAGCCTGTGGGAACAGGCGAGTCAAACCGCGGCATTACTCCTTCTCCGCGCTGGGGAGCAGGCGGCCGCAGGCTGGTTGAGGTGTTCCCCGGCGCCGGCGTCACCGTGATCGTCACCCGTCCTTGGGACCGCTTTTCGCCTCTCAAGGGGTGGCCCGTGCGGCGCGCACTCATCAGGCGCAACTTGATGAAGCAGCCGATGCCGCTTTCCCACTTGGCGGCGGCCCGCGCGACTTCT
>CAYWCK010000740.1:0-1796 GCA_964456685.1 uncultured Bifidobacteriaceae bacterium
CGCCAGCTTGATCCTGAACAGCCGTGTTCGCTCACGACCTATTCCCGCAGCACACTGATCCGCACGACGCTGCTGCTGGCCGGATTCTTCGTTGGCCGAGGCGTTCCGACCGGCCTGAAGGAGGAAACCACCGTCGCGGCGAACTCACTGACACTGCTCGACCAACCCCTTGATACGAAATGGCTGGAGCGGGCGCGCCGTTCGGATAGCGCCGAGCCATTGCTTGAGCCGACGTACCACCGCGCCTTGCTCTCGCCGGCGAGTTGGGAGAAGCTGCGGGCGCATTCGCAATTCGCATAGTGAAAATGCGGCGCGATGAAGGCTAGACTGGGCGGTTCGGATTGTCACCCTGAGGTTAAACCTTGGGTTAGGTCGGTCGCCTGTTTCCTGGAGGTATTCTGTCTCCGGTATATTTTCCAGGGCGAGTTGCTTCAGTGGGCTTCCAGCCGTCTACATTCCGAAAGCTCTCGTAGCTGACAGGTGAGACATGCTCAAAGGATTTCCCGGTTTTTCGTTCATACGCGGTCTGTGCCAGACTAAGAAGCGCTTCAAACTCCATGTTCTGCGGCATCTTGGTTGGGGCTGCAAGCACCTTGCAAAACAACTTGGGGCCATTCGCCACAACAACGCAGCGACAGTAGAGAAAATCATCTGCCGAAATATAATCGTCCCCATTATCGGGATTGAGTTCACCAGCATAGCAGGCTCTGCAGTGTTCTCTGGTGTCCAGTGCGTGCAACTTTTCGGCAAGTATATCCTCGAACTGGAATATTTCCTCGACCTCCATTTCCGCGAGTGACTGGACAGCTGGTTCAATCACTGCATCATCGTCACCAGTTTCATCCCAATCAAATTGAGAAATCACCCTCCAGAAGGCATCTTCTTTCATATCCGTGGAAATGGTTAGCTTCGAGGCAAACTTTGTCCACGAAACTTTCACCCATACCGATACGGCTTCGAGAGCGTGAAGCTGTTGGGCAAGTGCCTTACCTCGCGCACCGCGCCATCGGTCAGCAGGACTTCCACGATGTCGAAGCGGAATTTCACCTCCGGATTATTCAGCCGGCGCAGGTAGTCCAGCGCGGTTTGCGAGAGCAGACGCTTCTTGCGTGCATCCACGGCGGCGGCGGGACGCGTCCATTCCTCGGACGAGCGCGCTTTCACTTCCACGAACACGAGGCAATCGTCGTCGCGGAAGATCAGATCAATCTCCCCGCGGTCCGAACGAAAATTCGCCGTCAGAAACTTCAGCCCCAATCCCTGGAGATGCTTCCGGGCCGCGCGCTCGCCCAATTGCCCCCGCCGGAGATGCTCCGGCAACGGTTTGCCGACCAACCGCGCTTTGATTCGGGCCAGCAGGTTCATGCATGGGTGGTGTTCAAGCCAATCTGCACCTCGCCCGCCGCCTGATTGTCCACCGGCGCGGCGTGGCGAAACGCGCAGCCGAAGATGCTCGCGGCCTTGAGCCCTTTCTCCAGCCGGATCGGAAGTTTCGCAGCGTCTTGAAAATCGCAGCCGTTCACCAGCAGCCGCCCGGCACCGGCGCGCACGCAGGGCTCGCCCTGCTTGTGCCAGTCCCAGCCGTTGAAATGACACGCCGTCAACACGAGCGAACTGTCACCCTGATGCCGGATGTGCTCGCGCGTGAGTTCCGTGCCCCAGAATCCGCAATTTGCCAGCTTCACGGGGCCGCGATTCTTCGGGCCGATCTCGATCGTGGACATGAACTGGCCGTTGGCAATCTGCACGCCGGCGTGCGGTTGCGACTGATCCACGCGCACCGCCACGGGACAGAT
>CAYWCK010000741.1:0-1793 GCA_964456685.1 uncultured Bifidobacteriaceae bacterium
CAAACGATTCTCCCTCTCCCAGCGGGAGAGGGCCGGGGTGAGGGAGCAACTCTCCATACGCATCATTCGGCTACAGTTTTATTGAAACCGCTCTAGCCACAGATGGACACGGATGAAACACAGATTCTTTCCGGGCGACGCGTAGCGGAGGGTGCGCCCTGCGCTTCCGATCCGAAGTCAGGCCAGATCATTCCTTTGCCGATCATTCTCCGGCCTGCGACCGACCAACCTGCACCAAGACTTTGAGGGAATCGGGCGTGGGATGAGCCGCGAGGTTCACGGCGGCGGCGGTCTGGGCCAACGGGAAGTGGTGGCTCAACAGTGGGCGAACATCGAGCCGGCGGGAGAAGACCAGTCGCGCCACCTCCTTTTGGAGGGTGAAATCCGCGGAATAGCTGCCCAAAATGTCCTTTTCATCCACGCAAACGGCAGCGGGATCGAGGGCGAACTGGTCGCCGCGTTTGGTATGCGCGAACAAAAGCAGCTGTCCGCCGCCCCGCAAGCGGGCCAGCGCGTCCAGAGCGGCAGCGTCCGAGGGGACGCAAATGATGGCGGCGTCGAGGGCGCGGTTGAGAGGAGCGGGCGGCGCGCAAGGGACGGCGCGCCCCACCTGCTGCGTCCAGCGCGCCCCAAACTTTTTGGCGAGGCGGAGGCGGTGGGGCAACAAATCGGTGGCGAGCACACGCGCACCAGCCAGTTGCAGGAGACGGGTGAACATAAGGCCAATCGGCCCCTGGCCCGCGACGAGGACGCGGTCACCCGGCTGGAGGTGGAGACGGCGGACGGCCTTCAAAACGGTATTTACCGGTTCAAGCATGGCGCCTTCCGCGAAGCTGTTGGCGGCCGGAATCTTCACCACGCCGGGCAGGACGAACGGCAGCACGCGGACGTATTCGGCGTAGCCACCACCGGCGGGTTCAAAACCGGCGGTGATGCCGGTGCGTTTGTATTGCGCGCACTGAGCAAAGGCGTGATGGCGACAGTAATGGCAATCCAGGCAAGGCACGTGATGGTGCAGCGCGACGCGGTCGCCGAGGCGAAACCCGCGGACGCGCGGACCCATTTTTACGATGGTCCCGGCGGTTTCGTGACCAAATACGCGCGGCGGCGGGACGGTGCCGTATTTGATTTTCTTGATGTCCGTGGGGCAAACGCCGCAAACGGCGACGCGAACGAGCAGTTCTTGCGGGCCGATGCGCGGAACGGGGAGGGTTTCGAGGCGAAGGTCATCCGGGCCGCGATAGACAACGGCGGACATGGTTTTGGGGGTGTCGAACACGGGAAAGTTTTAGCCGCAGAGGCGCGCGGATGAAACACGGATTTTTCAAGACGTGAGAGATGATGGCAGGAGGTGGACGAATGCGGGCGGCGCGCAGGGGACTGCGCGCCCTACCGGGTTTGATTTTGCGGCCAGCGCGCAACGGAAAGGCGCGCCCTACGGGCATGTTCAACGGGGCGCGGGCGGAGGCGTCGGAACCGGCGCAGAAGAAGCGCCTCCAGGCGGGCGAGGCGCGGTCTGGTACAAACGGGGGTCGGGCTCGGCATTAAGTGAATGAAGGCCGCGCGGAAAGTCGGGCGATTCCAGCCAATCCGCGAGCAATTGAAGTTCAAGCGCCGTGAAACCGAAACTGGAAGTGCGCGTGAACGAAAGCTGATTCGGCGCGGTCAGGGCGCCGGCGGTGACGCAGTTGCCAAGCTTGGGCGCGAGCGCCATGAGCCAGTTTTGGGCGTGGCCCTTCGGCGGCATTTGCGCATGACGCGTGACGAGGCGCAGGGTTTGCGCGAGGTAAATC
>CAYWCK010000742.1:0-1777 GCA_964456685.1 uncultured Bifidobacteriaceae bacterium
AACTCCGGCTGGTGGTCGCCGAGTTGCCGCCTACCACCATCAATCCGCTCGACGCCTCGATTCCCGAGAAGTGGTGGCCGAAGTAACCGGCACGGTCTGGCCGGTGGCAAAAAAGTGCAGCCACGCCTGCGTGACGGGTCGCTGGAAAATCCGCGTTAACGCGAGCGCGTAGAGTTGCAACTGCGGTGCGTAGAATCCTGTTCTGGCAGCGACCTCGCTCGGAGTGATGGCATCCGTCTTGAAATCAAGCAGCCAGATTTCCTCCGGGCACAATACCGCGAGGTCCACAATACCTTGCACGACCACAAAATCCTCGGCGCCGGTTGCGGCCGTCCGGCCCAGAAGCGAATCCAGTTCGGCGGGCGCAAACCGGGCGGTAAAGGGCAACTCCCGGCGTACCTGCGCCGCCTGCTTCCGGATTCGCGCCCCGATCTCGGAGCTCCAGAATTTTTCGAGGGCCGCAAAGTCTATCGCCGCCGCTTCGTCGGCGGAAAGCCGGTGTTCGGCGAGTAAACGCTCCGCTTCCGCCTTCAGGCCGGTCGTGCTCCCGGCGTGTTCAAGCCGGACGTACTGTTGAAATTTATGATGCGCGATGCCGATTTCCGAAGCGTTTAGCTTTCCCGCCGGCTGCAGGCGCGCCGGTCGCTCACCTCGCGGACGAAACACTGGCTCGGCTTCGCTCTCTGTTTCTTCCGCGGCCGACCGGCGCAGTGCCGTGACGGATGTTTTTGCGGCCCGCGTTGTCCCCGGCAGGAAGGAATAATTCCATGCGAGCCGCTGGCGGAGCTTTTCGAGCGTTGCGTCCTCGAGTTCCGGCAGCGCCGCGCGGGTGGCCGTGCTCTGCGGGTCTCTCGCATCGGCTTCCGGCAAAACGGCCTCATTCAATTCGTGCAGCGTGAATAGCTTCGCCGTCAATTCTCCGCTCTGCACCTGCCAGAGCCGCAGCCATTCGGCACAACTCCGCACCGAACCGACGGCGCGCGGCGAGAGCTTGGGCCAGCGGGTGGGTAACGCTTCCCATTTGGTGCGCGCGATCGAGCCGGTAAGAATGAGTTTCTCGCGGGCACGGGTCATCGCCACATAGAGCAGGCGCAATTCCTCGCCGAGTAGTTCGCGCTCCTGCCTTTGCCGGGCCAGCCAGTGGACGAGGCTGGGGTAATGCGCGCCGCCATCGGGCGGTCGGACGCGCGGACAGAGCCCGTACTCCTCATCCAACACAATGTCCGCATTGAGATCGCGGTCGTTGAAACGCTTGCCGAGATCGGCCACGACCACGACCGGGAATTCCAGCCCTTTGCTCTGGTGCACGCTCATCAACCGGACGGCGTTGGTGGCAGTGGTGGCGGAGGATTCCGGTTCGGTGCCCGCCGCCTGTTGGGCTTCGACGAAACGCAGGAAGCGGAACAGTCCTTGCCGCTGAAACTGATCGAACTGCCCGGCCAGACCCAGCAGCTGCTGGACGTTCCCATTGCGCTGATCGCCCCGTTCCTGGGCCGACAACCACTGATCGTAATGCGTGGCGGCGAGAATTTCCTCGAGACACGTGGAAAGCGAAGCGTGTCGGGCGAGCTGGCGCCAGGCGTGAAAGCGCGTTAGAAACTGGCTGACCTTGGACGCGAGTTGCGGAGCGTTAACTGCGGATTCCGGAGTTCCCGCCCAACGAACCAGCGCCGTCCAAAAATGTCCGCGCGTGGCGAGCCGGATCGTCGCCAAATCATCCAGCGACAGCGCGACCAAGGGCGAGGACCGCCAAATGAGCGCCTGCGAGGCCTCTACA
>CAYWCK010000743.1:0-1772 GCA_964456685.1 uncultured Bifidobacteriaceae bacterium
CCTATCTGGCCCGCTCAAAAGACCTGAAGCATTGGGAACTCAGCCCGGCGAATCCCGTGCTCACCCCCGGCCTCACAGATGGCGTGAACGCCTCGGATCCGGACATCACCGAGTTTCGCGGCAAGACCTACCTCTACTACAGCGTTGGCGATCAACGGACGTGGACAAAGCTGAAGCGCGCAGTTTATCCCGGCTCGATGGCGGAGTTCTTCGGGCACACGTTTGGCCAAGTGCGTTGAAAGTCCAAGCAATCCGGTGTAAGGAGTCGCCTTCCGTGGCTATACGGCTGGACGGGCAAGAACTTGACCGCAGTTATAGCGGTCTCGGTTGCGCGCAATCCGATGTGCACGATGAGGCGGTGGGACATTCACTCCCAAAGCGGAAATCTCCGGAACCCGCTCGATAAATAGTTGCCAAGTGTCACTAGCGCTAACAAGATTGGGTCGTAAGCCTAATGGACCTCGGCATGAGCGCAAATGCTGTCTGAGTTCCGTACAACGAAACACCCCAACCAATCATGAGAAGATCAAACGCATACCTCCTGATACTCGCAGTATCTGCTGCGGCATTCGTAGCCCCAACCGTTAATGCCGCGGTTCCGCCAGCCTATAATCTCGGCAGCCTGGGCGCCGCCGGGGACGGAACAAACCTTAGCGACGTTGCCCTTTACGAACCCGGAGCGGTGGGAATGGGACCGGATCATTCATCGCACTATGCCAGCGGTTCACGTACGACCCTTCCTTGGCAGGCAGCCCTAAATCCGGCCTCAGGCAGTCCGTTCACGATTGAGTTCTGGGCCAAGCCCCAGAGTTCAGATAACGACGATTGCCCCTTGTTCAACCGCGTTACCCCGGGGGATCGTTCGGGCTGGGCTTTCTTTCAACGGGACGCTGCCACGGGTTGGAACTGGCGCCTGTATAACGGCAGCGGCAGCACGGTGGGCTGGAACCTGACCGGCGGCACAGCCAACTTGGATGAATGGAGCCATATTGTTGGCGTCTGGGACGGCACCACCGCGAAGCTTTACGTGAACGGCGTGGACACGGGAGCTGTTAACACAGGAGCAGGCGGGTACGCCGCTAGCACAACAGCTACCTTCTCGATCGGCTCCTACGACGACGGCGCGACGGCTTGCAACAGCTTCCTCGACGAGGTTGCGTTCTACCCTTCAGCGCTGAGTGACACGCAGATCCAAGCGCACTTCGCCGCGGCAACCACTCCCGTGCATGGCACCTATTACCGCGCATTGGTGGTCGCCGACGGCGCGGTCCTGTATTTCGACCAGAATCCGAAGCAGAATTTGATCGCTTACAATCAGGGAAGTGCGGGGAGTGCTGCGAACCCGACGAATACCCCCGACCTCGCCATTGATCAGGCCGGAGCGCTGGCCGCCAATGACGATCACGCGTCGTACTATGAAAGCGGCGCACGCACCACGATGCCCTGGCAGGCGGCGCTTAACCCGCCTTCAGGCAGCCCGTTTACCATTGAGTTCTGGGCCAAGCCCGAGAACTCGGATAACGACGACTGCCCGCTGTTCAACCGCGTGACGCCGGGAGATCGCTCGGGTTGGGCCTTCTTCCAACGGAATGCCGCGACGGGTTGGAATTGGCGCTTGTACAACGGCAGCGGCAGCACGGTGGGTTGGAACCTGACCGGCGGCACGGCCAACTTGGATGAGTGGAGCCACGTGGTTGGTGTCTGGGACGGCACCAGCGCGAAGTTGTACGTGAACGGCGTGGACACCGCCGCCCCCAACACGGGCGCCGGCG
>CAYWCK010000744.1:0-1751 GCA_964456685.1 uncultured Bifidobacteriaceae bacterium
CATCGGCGGCGCCGCCCGTGGCGCTGGCTGAAGTGGTGAAGAAATTGCCGCGGTAAGTATTCCCGTTGATGGTCACCACCAGATCGAGGTCGTTGTTGTAAGAATTGCCGAAGGTATTTCCGGGTGCGTCTGTCCAGGCGAGTGTTACCCGAAAAGGTTTGCTGACATCGCTCACGGTGCCGGTGAAAGTGCGGACCTGGCCGCTCGCGGTGAATTTATCCGCTGCCAACTGATCCCGAAGCACGCGCCCCGCGCCATCGAATGCCATCCCGAGATTCGCCTCGCCCATGCCTTGCGCGTTCGAGGGGAGCGTGTCGCCGGCCATCGTCCCGTTCATGTAACGCGCCGAGTTCATCAGATAGGCCTTGGTCATGGCCGGACTCGGGACGGGCAGGGATTGGTTGATAAAGTATTGCCGAACGAGAGCGCAGCAGCCGGCGATCGCGGGCGTGGAATGGCTCGTGCCAGAACTGGCGGTGTAAAACTGCTGACCGCTGGGCCAATACAGCGACGGATAAACGCCGCCGCTTACGCCCTCACCATTGAAACACGAGATGGCGGTGCCGGTGGCGGAAGGCGAATTAACCTGCGGCACGCCTCCGCTGATGTGGGTGCCGGGCGCGCACAAATCCGGCTTCCGACGGCCGTCCGCACAAGGGCCGCGACTCGAAAAGCTGATGATGTCGTTGGCGCTGTTCGCGCCGTTATCGGAAACGTTACTGCCGTCCGTGCCACTGAAAGCTTGCACGCCCTCGCCCGCGCCGACGCAAATGACGTTCTTGGCCGTGCCGGGTGAGCCGATAGTGGTGGCGGTGGGACCGTCGTTGCCGGCGGCAAAAACTATGATCATCGGCTGATTGCCCGTGGCCGCATTTGTGGCCCCGGCGGGTTGCGCGTCACGCACGAGCGCGTCGTAGGTTTGGGCGTCCACGTCGTAAACCCCGTCAGCGCCTCCGCCCCAACTGTTCGCGCTGACTCGGGCGCCGCTGCTGTAAGCCCGCGATTGCAAGTCCGCGTAATTTGGCGTGGTGAAATTTGTAGCGTCAAAGATCACCGACGAGCCGACCGACACAAACGGGCACACGCCCAGTCCATAGTGGTAACCGCTGGAATCGGCGAACGGGAAACCGCTGGCATTATCGTAGCCGGCTATGATGTGGGCATTCAAAGTGCCGTGCCCGTCACATCCGGCGAGCGTGCTCCCGGGATTGGCTGTGCCGACGAGCCGATTGTACGCCACCCGGCTCGAGGAAGTCTTGTTGCCATCTTGGTACAAACCAAAATGTCCCGGCGTAACGGTGCCGTTGTCGATGCCGCTATCGGTCACATCCACGATGAAACCTGAAGCGGCGAATTGCGCCTGCGTAAAACCCTTATTCGTCAGCCACGTAAGGTAACCGGGACCGCTGGGCAGGTTTCCCGACAAATTTCCGGCGACGATCTGGTCTTGCCGCTCATCGAACTTTCGGCGCGGCAGATAGGGCTGGATCGAAACCACGTCCGGGCGGGCAGCGATCTCCGCCAGACTTGTCGCGGGTAGCCGCACGATGACGTTCAGATAATCCAGGATTTGAAACTGCTGTTGAATGGGAGCGAACTGGAGTTGCGCGATCAAGTTGAGCGTGGCGGGATTCGCTTCCGCATCGGCCACCAACTGGACGGCGAACAAATCTCCCGCGCGCGTGACGGGGCGGCCTTTCGTATCGGTAGGGTGAGCATGCGGATGAATCTTGAGATCGCTCGTGTAAGCG
>CAYWCK010000745.1:0-1747 GCA_964456685.1 uncultured Bifidobacteriaceae bacterium
TGTCCACCTTGTAGATGATCTTGAACTGCTCGATGGCTTCGTTCTTCTTGCCCATGGTTTCGAGCACGCATCCGAGATTGTAAATGAGGTCCTTCTTCTCCTCGTCGAAGAGCGTCTTCTCCTTGATGGCGTCTTCCAGCGTGGTGGCGGCGAGGTCGAAAATCTTCCGCCGGGCGAAGCATTGCGCCAGATAGTTCAGCGATGCGATGCGCTTGTTCGGATTGCCCTGGGATTTTTGGAATTCCTTCTGCGCCTCGCTGACCTTCCCGGCTTGAAAATAGAGCACGCCCATTTCATAGCGGATGGCAAGATCGGTCGGAAAGCGCTCGACGCGCTGCTGGCATTCCGCCACTTGGAAGGCCAGCTTCTCCGACTGCAAGGCCGCGGTGCGCTCCGCAAAATCCGGCGCGGTGGGATCCAGTTGCCCGGCCTCGTAATCAAAACGGCGCACCTTGGTGTTGGCAATGGCGCTGTCGAGGGACGGGTCATTGCCCATCTCGGAATTCTTCACGCGGGCATACAGTTCCAGCGCGCGCTCGAATTGCTTCTGCTGCGTGTAAAGTTCGGCCAGAGAGCGGACCATTTTGAGGTTGTTCGGCTCCGCTTTTAACCGGCCCTCGTATTCCTCAATCAAACGCTCAGCCACGTTCTCGGATTTCTGCACCCGCTGCTCCTGCTCGAGTTCGACGGCCTGCTTTTCGTTCTTGAGGATGTCGCGATACGACCCCTCCCCCGTCGCCACCTTCTCGTAGCCGCCTTCGTTCATCGTGCGGCGGGCGGAAATATTCTTGAGCGCCTGGTTCAGCTCCGGATCGGTGGGCGAAAGCCGCAGCACTTCCTGCAAAATTCGCTCGGCACGCTTCACGTCGCCGGTGTCGGCCAGCCGCGTGGCAAAATCAATCGCCAGGTTCTTGTCCTTGGGCGAATTTCGCACCAGCACGTCGAGCGACATGACCGCGGTACTCGGCAACTCGAGGGCGTTGGCGGCCTCCACAATGATGCGATGGCCGGCGGAGCTTTCCGGATCGCTGTTGAGAATCTGCTCGGCAATGACCAACGCCTCGGCAGGGTTGTTGCGCAAGGCAATCTGCGCCTTGGCCACCAATGGCGAGGAACTGGCGCTGCTCCAGGCCTTTTTGAAAAAGCCGCTCTTGCCACCGGCTTTACCCTGCTGGGCGGCGCGGAGCGCTTTGCGACAGTCGAAGAAAGCCGGCTCCCGGGTAAGCACCTGCTCGAAAAGGCTGACGGCGTAATCGAAGTTATCCCGCTGCAAGGCCTCGTTCCCTTTGATGAAGATGCGCCGCAGGTCGGGCGGAATTTCGTTGGCTGATTTCTCGGACATGGCAAGGCAATGTAGCCGCAGGCCCGCGAAAAAATCCACACGAAAGATACGCGGCCTAAATCGCGAAATCGTTGTACTCGGGCTTCACCGTCTCCGTCGGCGGCAGCAACATGCCGGCACCCACGGTCAGATTCGTGCCCGGCTCGATCAGGATAAAGGAGCCCGTCAGCCGGTTGCCATGGTAGCCGTCGAAGACCAGCGGCGTGGCGGTCTTGAGTTTCACCTCGCCGATGTCGTTCATGGCCAATTCGCCGGGCGCGAGTTGTGGATCAAACGTGTGGATATCCACCTTGTTTTCGATGCTCGTCACCATCGCCTGCACCGTCTGAGTGTTGTGCTTGAGGAGAAACTTCCGGCCCGCTTGCAATGGCTTTGGCTGCATCCACGAAACGCGTGCGGAGAGTT
>CAYWCK010000746.1:0-1742 GCA_964456685.1 uncultured Bifidobacteriaceae bacterium
GCCGCCACACCGAGGAGCTGGCTCGCCGTTGCCGCAACCGCAGAGTTGCCTCGCCCCCGCCGCCGTTAGCATGCTGCGTTCATGAACTTCCGCGCCACCGCCCTCGCCTTGCTATCTCCGTTCGCCCTGTCAGGCCATGCCGCCGACGCATTCACCACGCGCGATCCTGTTGGCCAGATCGGCACGAATCGTTGGTACACTCCGGCCAATCAGATCATCAGTCCTGCCGGCATCCAGGTGGAACTGCCGGAGATGCGGCCGCAAGCGATCGCGCTGAGTCCCAACGGCAAGCTGCTCGTCACCAGCGGCAAAACTCATGACCTCGTCGTCGTTGATCCCGCTTCGGGACAGATTTTGCAAAAAGTCCCGCTGCCTTCGGACGCCGACACCGACCCCGCGCCGGGCGTCGGCCCGGATCGGCTCCTGCATCCGGACAAGGACGCCGAAGTCAGTTTCACCGGATTGATTTTCTCCCCCGACGGCGGGCGCATTTACCTTTCCAACGTGCGCGGCAGCATCAAGGTGTTCGGCGTCCCGGAGGACGGAAAAGTCGTCGGCCTGTTTTCCATCACCCTGCCGCCCGCGAATGCCCCCGGCCGGAAGGCGGAAATCCCCGCCGGCCTCGCGATCTCGAAAGACGGACGCCGGCTCTACGTCGCTGGCAACCTCTCGAACAAACTCCTCGAACTCGACGCTGCCGACGGCAAAGTTCTGCGCACTTGGGATGTGGGCTTCGCGCCGTACGACGTCGCTCTCGCGGGCCAGAAAGTTTACGTGAGCAATTGGGGCGGCCGCCGCCCCGGCCCGGGCGACCTCACCGGCCCGGCCGGCAAAGGCACTCTGGTCCGGGTGGATCCTGTGCGTCACATCGCCAGCGAAGGCTCGGTGAGCGTGATTCAAATCGCGTCAAGCTCGGAACTCGGAACGCGCAACTCGGAACTGTTGACTGGCTTGCACGCCTCGGCGCTCGCCGTTTCACCGAATGGCCGTTACGTGATCGTTGCCAACACCGGCAGCGACACCCTCAGCGTCCTGGACACCCGCAGCGACGCAATCGTCGAAACCATCTGGACGCGGCAGAACCCCGCGGATCTTTTTGGCGCGCAGCCCAACGCCCTGACCTTCGATCCGCGCGGCAAAACGCTTTTCGTCGCCAACGGTTCGCAGAACGCGATCGCGGTGATTGATTTTCAACCCGGCCGGTCCGAGTTGCGCGGACTGATTCCCGTCGGCTGGTTTCCCGGCGCGATCGCGTATGATGCGGGCCGCAAATCCATTCACGTCGCCAACATCAAAGGCATCGGCTCGACCAAGAAGCTGAAACCCGGGGACAAGAAACAGTTCGGCTCGCACGATTACTTCGGCACGCTTTCCCTCGTGAAAGTGCCGTCGGCGCGCGAATTGAAGAAGCACACCGCGGTTGCCCTGGCCAACATGCGCTACGGTTTGCTGCGCGAGGCCGCCCGGCCGGCCCGCCCCGGTCGCGCGCCGCAGCCCGTGCCCGAACGCGTCGGCGAGCCGAGCGTGTTCAAGCACGTGGTTTACATCATCAAGGAGAACCGCACCTACGATCAGGTTTTCGGCGACGTGCCGCAGGGCAACGGCGATCCATCCCTGTGCACGTTCGGTGAGAAGTTCACCCCCAACCAGCACAAGCTGGTGCGCGACTTCGTGCTGTTGGACAACACCTATTGCTCCGGCATCCTCAGCGCCGATGGCCATCAATGGGCCGACACCGGCAT
>CAYWCK010000747.1:0-1736 GCA_964456685.1 uncultured Bifidobacteriaceae bacterium
TGGATGGTGGAAAGCGACGGCTTTGCCCAGAACGCAAGGGTTACAATCTGGTTTACTGGAACCAACTTGATCGAACACATGCTCGTGGCGAAACCACCCGCCGAAGAAATTGCGCAGAAAGTGCGGGCGCTCGGGCTGGGAGGCGGGCCGCCAGAGATTGGTGCACGGTCTACGAGAGTTCACCAGTCCACCGATGGGAATCCCGGCCGGCCGGTACGGGTCGCCAATTTGATGCACTTCCGGGAACAGGTAGCTTGGCTGGCCTTCTGTTCTGGCCCCAGCCTCCAACGTGAAGGCCGGCAAATTTTCCCGCCAAGCGACATGTGGAAGAACACGGGGCCGTGGGAGTTCTCCGACATAACAAAAACTTTCAACGACGAACTGGCCCTGCCGCAAAGCATAAGCCTGGTGACCAAAAAGGATCGGAAGGTTTTTCAATACCAAGTCCATCAATCCACAAACGTTCTCGGCTGGCATTTTCCGGTCGAGTTTTACCTCGTGCAATAAGAGCCCGCGCAAACCAACGATTGTCAAGTCCACGTGGCAGCCCGCGGCCGGCTGACATCCATCAAAGAAGCAAGTGCACCGGTGATTCCGGTTGGCATCATGAACTCGGCTCGGAATTGAGTTCGAATTCCCGGCCCGGTTTTCGCATTCCCTGCGGCGCTGTACCGCTATGCCTCCAACTGATCGTCTGTGCAGCATTCCGTGGTTGGTGCTTGGATTTTCCGCTCGCTTCGCCAATCTTTCAACGATGTCGAAGTTGCCGTTTGAACTCTTGGTCGCGCTGCGTTACCTGCGGCCCAAACGGACTTTCGTCTCCATCATCACGCTCATCTCCGTGATTGGCGTCATGCTCGGCGTGGCGGTCCTCATCATCGTCATCAGCGTGATGAGCGGCTTCGACCGCGATCTGCGCGAAAAAGTTTTCGGCTTCAACGCGCACCTCACCATCAAGACACGCGGACGGACGATGGACAATTACGCCCTCATCGCCAGCACCGTCTCGTCCAATGCCAATGTGACGGGTGTCACGCCCTTCGTTGTCGCGCAGGTCATTCTGGAGACGCAACCCGCCGTGGGCGAAGGCATGGTGCTGGCGCCGCTGGTGCGCGGTGCCGACCCGCAAACCGAGGCGCGCGTAAATTCGTTCATCACGAACATCGTGGACGGCGCGTTCGACGTCAACGGGCGCAGCCTGGTCATCGGCGCGGAGATGGCGCACAACCTCGGCTTGCAAGTGGGCGATTCGGTTTCCGTCTGGTCGCCGCGTGAATTGCAGAAGATGAAAGCCGCGCAAAAGGAAGGCCGGGAGATCCGCGTTGCCCCGAGCGACTACAAGATCACCGGCACGTTTGACGCGGGCTATAACGAATTCAACTCGCTCTTCGCTATCACGTCGCTGGAGAACGCGCAGGAGTTTTTCGGGCTGGAATCCGGCGACACGGTTCACGGGCTCATGGCGGCGGTGCGAAATCCTTTGCAAGCGGACACGGTGAAGCGCGCGTTGCAATCCGAACTCGGACCGGAATTTCTAGTCACGACCTGGATGGAGGACAGCCCGCTCATGGCCGCGGTGATGGTCGAGAAAAACGTGATGCTGTACATTCTGTTCTTCATCGTCATCGTGGCCGCGTTCGGGATCACCTGCACGCTGATCACGTTCATCATGATGAAGACGCGCGAGATCGGTCTGATGAAGGCGCTGGGCGCCACCAGCCGCCAGGTGAAAATGG
>CAYWCK010000748.1:0-1734 GCA_964456685.1 uncultured Bifidobacteriaceae bacterium
TGCAATTGCACCGCCGCACTGAACTGCGCCCGGTTCTCGCCACGATCTTCGTGGTCGCGACGTGCATTTTCCGTGCGGCCGCCGCTGCCCCGTCGGCATCGCCCACCGCACCAGCAGTTCTGTTGACGAATCTTCAGCAGGTCCTCGCGCTCTCCAACGAAGCCTTGAGCAAAACCAATTACGCAGTTCGGGCCCGGGCGGTCATCACCTACGTCCCGCCGCAAAGTTCCCGGCTCTACATTCAAGACGGCGACGCCGCGACCTATCTCGATGCCGCCGAGTCCACGAACGAACGCAAGGCCGGTGAAATTGTGGAATTCAATGGCAGCGTCCAGCGTGGCTTCCTGGTGCCACGCGTAGTTGCCAAAAACCTTCACGCCACCGGCTTCGGACCATTGCCGGAAGCCAAACCCGCCGCGCCCGCTCGACTCGCTGTGGGCGAAGACGCGATGCGCTTCGTGCGCGTACGCGGAGTTGTTCGCGACCTGATGGTCCTTTCGCGTCATAACCTGATGCTGCTGGTAGTGGACGGCGCGACGACCTATCGCGTCTTCGTCAAGATGCGCGCCGCTTCACCCATTCCTCGCGAACTGCTCGATGCCACCATCGAAGCCTCCGGGATGTCGCGGCCCATCTCCGACAATTACGGCAACGCGTTTGGTTTTGTCCTTTATCAAGCCAGCCCGGAACTCACCACGGTGATCCGCCCCGGCACGCCGCAATTATTCGATCGGCCGCTGTTGACGATTCGTGAGGCCGCTCAAGCCACCAACAATTCGCCCCTGCGCATCAAAATTGCCGGCACCGTGCTGGCGCACATCCCCGGCAAAACGCTTTTCATTCAGGACACGACCAGCGTGGCTCGCGTTGAATTGTTGTCGCTGCTGCCGAAACCCGTCGAAGAAACACAGCAGCTCGAACACGAACCGCAAACGCAACTGCAACCGGGCGAACGGGTCGAAGTCATTGGCGTAGCGGACGCCGGGTTCGCGCTGACGCCGGGGTTCAAAGACGGTGAATTTCGCCGTGTCGGCAGCGACGATTTACCGCCGGCCCGCCCCGTCTCGATTCACGAACTGGAATCCGGTCAGTTCGCCGGCCATCTCGTCACGCTGAAGGCGCATTTGCTGGATCAACGAACCACCAGCGTCGCAAACACGTGGCATCAATGGGTCGTTCTCGAAACTGACGGCCGCGTCTTTCAAGCCCGGTGGGAAGGCGAAAAACCGCTGCGTTGGAATCTTGAGCCGGATCGCTTCGTCCAGATCACCGGCGTGAACGACGTGGAGTCAGGCGATCTGAAAAAGGCGCGAACGTTCCACCTCCTTCTGCGCTCGCCGGAGGACATCGTCCTCACCACCTCACCGCCACTTTGGATGCGCCCCGACGTTCAACGCGTGACGGGAATTATTGCCGCCATTTTGTTGCTGGCCGCCGGCTGGATTGCCTACGAGCGCCGGCAATTTCGTCGTATGCGCGCTGCTGACGAAGCGGCCAAGCGCTCCGAAGCCGTCACCCGCACGATCAATTACTTCGCCACTTCTTTGCTCGAACGCGACACCGAGGACGATGTGCTGTGGGATCTGGCGAAAAATTGCATTTCCCAAATCGGTTTTGCGGACTGTGTTATTTATCGGTTGGATCGCGCGCAAAAAATCCTCTTTCAGAAAGCGGCGCTGGGCCCGAAGAATCCCGAAGGCCGCGTGATTCTCAATCCCATCACCGTGCCGCTCG
>CAYWCK010000749.1:0-1734 GCA_964456685.1 uncultured Bifidobacteriaceae bacterium
CATGGCCGTCGGCGAAGTTCAACACCGTGCGCCGTTCATGCCGGTTCGCCGGCCACTCGGTGGCGGTGGTTGGGTCCACGTTGCCGTCGAAGGAGGCGTCTGGTTTGCTGTCCGCCATGGCGATCATTTCGGAGGGGCGCTTCACCACGGTGTCTTTGATTTCGGGGATCACGTTGACGTCACCACCCAAACCGAAAGTTCCGCCAGCGGGAAAGGAGCCCCAGTCGTTGTAGCCGTAACTGAAGCGCGTCGTGTGCGACACGGCGAAGCGATCCAACTGGCCGGTGAGCGGCGAGATGTTGGCGAAGATGGTCTTGTTGAGGTTGGTGTCCCAGGCGGAATTCGGATTCGCCGCCGGGCACCAGTAAGCTTTGCGGTTGTTGCCCATGTATTCGAACGTGCGCGCCGTCCAGACGTAGTAAAAGGGACTGCCGACCCAGAGACAGCCGGGGTATTTGGCGTTATCGCCCGTGTACATGTGCAATGCCACGCCGATCTGGCGAAGGTTGCTAAGGCAGGAAGTTTGCAACGCCTTGCGCCTGGCCCGGCCCAAGGCAGGCAAAAGCATCGCCGCCAAAATGGCGATGATGGCGATAACCACCAAAAGCTCGATCAAAGTGAATCCTCGAACCCGTCGCCTCTGGGAATGCATGGCTTCAAGGTATTGCTCTCCACTCGAAAGGGGCAATCCCTCATTTGAGGTAATGCCTTCAGGGCGCGGCAAAAGTGCGCGGCGGGACCGCAGCCTCACCGCGTGATGGGGCGTTCGCGTTTGGCGGTGGTTTTGGATTGCATCCAATCCACATCGTCGGCGGAAGGTTTGGCTTTCGACAATTGATCATATTGCCGCCATTTGTGGATTTCCGAGTGACCATCCGCAAAGGAGAAACCACAGGCCCGCGCGTGCCAGGAGCCCGGCGCGTCACCAAACCCACTGGATTCCTGTTCCGCACGGTTGCGCGGATCGTAACCGCCCATGCTGGCCATGAACCAGCCGTCGTTGATGCTGCTGCTCTCGTCCAGCAGAACGAATGTGTTCACCGGGCCGGGGCGCACGAAATCGTTCATCTTGAGAAACTCGAAAAAGGGATAGCTGGCGTCACGGTTGGCGTAGGAGCCGATGTGGTTGTTCATGGAATAACTGCGAGCCCCCGGCTTGCCCATCGTGGCGGGCGCGGTGCTCCGGCGAGTCGTTCCGGGGCACTGCCAAACGGTGACGCTCCGGCCCACGTAGGGACTCAAAGGCAGATTGCGGAGCAGTTCGTAATCCGTGAAATCAAAACTCGAGGTATCCCGCATCATGCTGCTGCCACACCAGCCCAGCGAACTGAGACAGCGATCGTTGTCGTCGCTGTTGTACATCATCCAGCCAAGGGTGAGCTGCTTGGAGTTGTTCATGCACTGCACCGCTTGCGCCTTGATCTTCGCCTTGCTCAAGGCCGGCAGCAGCATCGCGGCGAGAATGGCAATGATAGCGATGACCACGAGCAATTCAATCAAGGTAAACGCCCAGCGGCGTGTCCGCAGACGAGGTGAGACTTGAGATTTCATACTTCAACGCGTAATCGGGCGGTCACGTTTGGCCGTGGTTTTGGACTGCAGCCAATCCACATCCGCCGCCGACGGCTTCATTTTTTTCTTTTTGTCGTATTGCCGCCATTTGTGAATTTCCGAGTGACCGTCGGCGAACGAAAAGCCACATGCGCGGTCATGCCAGGAACCCGGCGCGTCGCC
>CAYWCK010000750.1:0-1734 GCA_964456685.1 uncultured Bifidobacteriaceae bacterium
GCTGCCAGCAGGATTTGGAAACTTGGCTTGGGACATCGCCGCTCTTTTATCCCGCTTGGGAAGTGCTGCCGCACGAAAGCAAACTGCCTCACGCGGATGTGATTGCGGAACGCCTGCAAACCCTCGTCGCCCTTGCTCCAAAATCAAACCGCAGCGCATCGACTGATCCGAAATTGATCGTCACGAGCGTTGCGGCTCTGCTCCAGAAAACCTTTCCGGCGGCGCAACTCCCGCAGCGCACGCGCACCCTGGCGCGCGGTGATCGCGCCAACCCGCTCGATCTGGTCGAATGGCTCGAGGAACAAGGCTACGAACCGGAAGCGCAAGTTACCCAGAAAGGCGATCTGGCCATGCGCGGCGGTATTGTGGACGTCTTCCCGCCGACCAGTCCCTGGCCGGTGCGGCTGGAATTCTTCGGTGATGAACTCGAATCCCTGCGGGAGTTTGATCCGCTGACACAAATCTCGCGCGAAGAAACCACCATGGTCGTCCTGCCTCCCGCCGGGGAATTGGGTCTCCTCAAGTCGCAAACTCAAGGCGACCGCGGTGACGCGTTGGCGACGTTGCTCGACTATCTGCCGCGGGAAACCATCTTCCTGCTGTGTGAACCCGAACAGCTGACGGCTCGCGCCGATGAATACAGCGCGCAAATCCCCGAGGGCGATCCGCTCACGCTCGCGTGGGACGACTTGCTCCAGCAAATCGATCACCGCGGCATGGCCCGGGTGGACCTTCATGAAGCCAGCGACGAGCAGTCGGATGGCATCGTGTCATTTTCGTCCCTTGAAGCTTTTCGTCCGTTGACCGATCGCCCCGCCGAGCCGCAGATCGCCGAAGCGCAACGGCAGGAATTCTTCGCGCAACTGCACCGCTGGTCGCGTCAGGACTACGTCGTCCACGTGTTTTGCAACAACGAAGGCGAGCGCCAACGGTTTGCCGAGATTTGGAAGGAGTTCGGTTTCGACGCGCCGCTGGCGCCCCGGCTCGGCACGTTGGCGCGCGGGTTCATCAGCGACGCGGCAAAACTGGTGGTTGTGACCGACGCGGAAATTTTTGGCCGCTACAAGGTCCCGCGTCCGCGGCGGTTGAAATCACCCCACGCGAACGCAATGAAGTCCGCGCTGGAGATTGATTTTGCGGACCTGGAGGAAGGCGATCTTGTCGTGCACTTGCAGCACGGCATCGGGCGTTATCTCGGATTGAAGAACCTGCCGATGGGTGGTGGATTGCGCGGGAAAAGTGCGGCCGAGGAAGAAGCGACCACGGAATGTCTCGCCATCGAATACGCCCCGTCTGACTACGACCGTGAGCCCCCGAAGCTTTATGTGCCGGTGAGCGAAGCGCACTTGGTCAGCAAATACGTCGGTGCGGGAAAAATCCGTCCGCCCCTCAACACCCTCGGCGGCACGCGCTGGGCCAAGGCGAAGGAACATGCCGAGCGCTCCGTGCGGGACGTCGCGGCGGAGTTGCTCCAAATCCAGGCAGTCCGTGAATCGCAAGCGGGGCATGCGTTTCCGCCGGATGTGCCCTGGCAGCGCGAATTCGAAAGTGCCTTCATCTACGAGGAGACGCCCGATCAACTGAAAGCCATCAGCGAAACCAAGGCCGATCTGGAGCGTGCAAAGCCGATGGACCGGCTGATTTGCGGGGATGTCGGCTTCGGTAAGACGGAGGTGGCCATTCGCGCGGCTTTCAAAGCCGTGATGGGCGGCAAACAAGTCGCCGTATTGGTGC
>CAYWCK010000751.1:0-1729 GCA_964456685.1 uncultured Bifidobacteriaceae bacterium
GCCGTGCCCGGCATTCACGTGCAAACCGAGCGCGTGCGCCTGCTTCGCGCCAGCGACGAGCCGATTCAATTCCGTCGCCCGCGCCGCGGCATCATCGAAATGCTCCGCGAATGAACCGGTGTGCAATTCAATAAACTGCGCACCCGTCCGCGCCGAGGCGGCGATCTGCGCTTCGTCCGGCGCGATGAACAAACTCACTTCGATGCCCGCCGCGTTCATCCGTTGCCGCGTCTCGGTGAGCGCAGCTTCGTTGCCGACAACATCCAGTCCGCCCTCTGTCGTCACTTCCTGCCGTCGCTCGGGAACGATACACACGATTTCCGGTTTCAGTTTGAGTGCGATCTCGACAATCTCCGGCGCGTTCGCCATCTCCAGATTCAGCCGCGTGCGAACCACCTTGCGAATCGCCCACACGTCGCGGTCTTGAATGTGGCGGCGATCCTCGCGCAAATGAATCGTGATGCCGTGCGCGCCCGCCGCCTCACAAATCTGCGCCGCGGCAACAGGGTCTGGTTCACCGTGCCCCAGTCCGCGATAACGCGCTTCACGGATCGTCGCCACGTGATCAATGTTTACACCGAGTTTGAGCATGATGGGAAAATGGTATGAGCGCATCGCCCCTCCGACGCAACGAAATTTGTTTTCGATTGCACAATTGGCTTCGGCCCGGCTTCCTATCCGCCGTGTCGCGCGCAAAGAGCTTTCTGATTTATTGGCTGCCCGTCGTCGTTTGGATGGTGCTCATCTTCTCGGCCTCGGCGGACACCGGCTCAGCGAAGCACTCCTCGCGCATCATTGAACCCATCTTGCGGTGGCTGTTCCCGCAGATGGAGCAACCCACCATCAATCTGATTGTATTCCTCGTTCGCAAATGCGCCCACCTGACCGAGTACGCCATTCTCGCCCTGCTGTGCTGGCGCGCCATCCGCAAACCTGTGCGCCGCGACCATCGCCAGTGGAACCCGCGGCAGGCGGCTCTGGCGCTCCTGCTGTGTGCTGCTTACGCCGCCAGCGACGAGATTCATCAGTGCTACGTCCCGAATCGCGAAGGGCGTTTCCACGACGTGGTGATTGATTCGCTGGGTGCGGGCGCCGGATTGTTGGCGTTGTGGGCGGTCGGCAAATGGCGGCGGCAATGGGGCTCTCCCGCAACGGCTACGGTGCTCTCGTCACCCGAAAAATCAAACTAGCACTGCCGCGAAGTGCGGTGACATCCGCCGTTCCCTGCGGGTCCACCGTCACGACTTTTCCGTCGTGCTCGCCAGAATTCACCCGCCACCCGTCCGGCAAGCGGACTCGCAGCAGGGACTTTGCGGCCGGATTGCGCTGAGGCAAGTCCACGTGCACCACCACTTCGCCCGCCTTGAGTCTGGACTCGATCGTCCACGACACCGGCCCAAATGCCGTTGGGGCACGCTCAACTTTGATTTGCTTCCCGTCTTCGAGCCACCGTTTTGGCGTCGCGAAACCGAGGCGCAGAGTTTCCGGTTTCCCATCACCGTCCAGATCCCAATCCTGCACGAGCGCGTAACGGAGCATCGAAAGGAAATGCGCGTTGGCCGCGCTGTTGGGCGGGCAATAGAAAACACGTCCGCCGGCATCAACCGATTCGAGGTCGCAGCCCTCGCCGCAGATGAACGTGTTGCGCGTGAAGCCTTGCGCGAGCATGCCGTACAGCGCCACAAGCGCCCGCTCCGGTTCGTCGCGGCGTAACGTGTCCAATGCGTAG
>CAYWCK010000752.1:0-1715 GCA_964456685.1 uncultured Bifidobacteriaceae bacterium
AACTGCCTGCAAAAGAAAATCGCGTGCGCCAACCCACGGACGGAAGGCGGCGGCTTCAACTTCTGTGGCCCGCGCGAGTTTCGTGAGGACCGAGTCAAGCAAGCCAAGCTTGCCTCAGCGATCGCCCGCGCGTTTTAGCGGATCCCAATACCGCGAATTCACCAAGCCACGCGCATCCCCGAAAGCGGGATCGCGCGGCGGGTTGATCTGCGCATCTTTGCGCGCCTCCGCGTGACCGTCGTTGAAACCCACCACGCCGGTATTGCGGTGACGGCGCTGATCAATGCCCTCGAAGCCCCCGTACTGAGAGTTCTTTGGATCCATGCAGGACCACGGCCACCAACAACTGCTGCTCCAAAATCCGTCCACCTTGGGCATCGAATCACCGATGGCGAAACTGTCCGCCGGCGATTTGATTTGCGTGCGCTTGAACCAAGGCGCGGTGTCGAAGCGGACGCCACCAACCGTCATGCTCGCCGGACCGTAGGGCCAGATGCCGAGAAACCAACTGTTCATGCCGTAGCCGACCTTGTGGCAATCGAAAGCCCAATCCCACGCGAGACCATTATCGAGGCGACGGCCTTTGATGGACGGACAGCGGTAGAGATTGGATTGATTCTGCGCGTAGCCGATGATCGTGGTGCCCCACCAATTGGTCAGCGAAGGTCCGGCGTCGGCCGTGTTCAAATTCTGATTCCGGTGCGCGGGATAAGCGTCACGCTGATCGTCGGTGTAGAGTTGGAGGTGGACATTGATCTGACGCAGGTTGTTGAGGCAGGAAATCCGATCGGCCTTCTCCTTTGCCTTGGCGAGAGCCGGGAGCAGCATCGCCGCCAGGATGGCAATGATGGCGATGACCACCAGCAATTCGATCAACGTGAATCCGCAACGCGCGAGCTTGGGCAAACGGACGGCTGCCATCGGTTTGCGGGAAGGCGTTTTCATGTGAACCAGGGAATGGTTGGTTCTCTTCCCTGCCGGAGTCAAACTGAAACCGGAGTTGAGACTTGGCCCACGGCGTCCAGACGCTCGAAACTTTCTTCGATACTCGCGGCGCTCTGGATGCGGGCGAGTTTTGCGTAAAGCCCATTGGCCGCCAGCAATTGCTCATGCGACCCGCGCTCGACAATCTGTCCCTGTCGCACCACCAGAATCTGATCCGCCCGGCGGATCGTGCTCAAACGGTGCGCAATCACAAAGCTGGTGCGCCCCGCCATGAGATGCTCCAGCGCCTCCTGGATCAACCGCTCCGTGGCGGTATCCACACTGGCCGTCGCTTCGTCCAGGATGAGAATCGGCGCATTTTTCAAAAGCGCGCGGGCGATGCTGACGCGCTGTTTCTCGCCGACGCTCAATTTCACACCGCGTTCACCCACGCGCGAATCGTAACCCTGCGGCAGGCGGGTGATGAAATCATGGCAGTTCGCCGCCTGCGTTGCCGCGAGCAGCTCCTCCTCGGTTGCGTCCAGTTTACCGTACAGGATGTTCTCGCGAATTGTGCCGTTGAACAGGAAGGCTTCCTGACTGACGACGCTGATTTGCTCGCGCAGCGAACCAAGGTCGATGCCGGCAATATCCTGACCGTCGATCAAGATCCTCCCCTCGCCCACTTCGTAAAACGCCGGCAGCAGGTTCACGATGGTGGATTTGCCCGCGCCGGTCGGCCCGACCAGCGCGATCATCTCGCCGGGCTGCGCTCGTAATGAAACATGGCG
>CAYWCK010000753.1:0-857 GCA_964456685.1 uncultured Bifidobacteriaceae bacterium
ATCCGGAATCCAGGCGGAGTGAGGCGAAATGACGGCGAGCGTGACACCCATCAGTGAGTTTGTTTTCGGTCACAGGGCAGGGACCGAAGCGGCACTGCAGGCCGACATCGAGCGGTGGTTCACCAAGATAGGTTTGCCGTTTGAGGCTCAGGCCAGCACCTGCAGCGGAATCGCAGATTTCACCTTGTCCTATCAGCAAGGCTTGCGCGATCCCTGGTGCATTCTTGAAGTCAAGCGCGGCCTGCATCCGCAAAAGACATCGGTGTCCGATCTGGCAGGCTATTTTGAGCAGTGCGTGAAATACCAGCGCTCGACCGGCCTTCCGGTGTTCCTTGGCCCGTTCTTCGTGCCGACCATGGGGCTTTGCGACTACTTTTCCGGCGGCGCGGCGCAGCGGTCGTCTACTGCGGCCTTTTCCGCGATTGCCGGGCGCGTCAACGTCGGGCTGTTCTTCATTCAGTGCGCAAGCGGGCAGGAAAGCCACCCGTCATTGTGGGGAGGGTTTATCTTGACCATGCGCAACAAGCCGGTCGCTAGGTATCACGTCGGCGGGCAGAACACTTTGTGGCCGAATGGATCGGTCGATCTGGTGTCGTTTGACAAGGCCCCGAGCGCATCGGTTCGGGTTGCATCATGATGGGCGCAATCAACTGGTCGATTTTCGGTTCCCATGCCGCAAGCCGCGTGACACGTGGCAGCGGCGATTGGTCGGACCTGCTCAGCCACCTGAAAAGCTCCGGCCCGCATCCGAACAAAGCGTCGTGCCCCTGGATCAAGATGGCGCTGTTCGGGGACCATCGCACCGATGGTGGAAGCCTTCGCAACAATGCCAATGTGCAGGTCGTGTACGGGCTGGA
>CAYWCK010000753.1:867-1709 GCA_964456685.1 uncultured Bifidobacteriaceae bacterium
CGATCAGCCGTCTGGAGTCTCACAACATCCGGGGCGCGGTCTACACCAGCCCGTCGCACACGCCGGAGAAACCGCGCGGGCGCGTTCTGGCGCCATTGAATAGCCCATGCCTGCCAGAGCAGCGCAGCGGCCTGCTGGCGCGCCTGAATGGCGCCCTGGGCGGCGTGCTGGCAGGCGAGTCGTTCACGTTGTCGCAGAGCTACTACTACGGCCAGGTTGACGGAGCGCCGGAATACCGCGTCGCCGTCACGTTCGATGACCCGGATGATGGCGTGTGCATCGATGAATTGCCGGAGCTGGACGCCATTGCAAAGGGCAGAACTTCCGCTGCTCCGGTGGCCGCCCCGCTTGGCGATCCCATGGCGCCGGTCGATCCGGCGGATGCGTTCAAGCAGCGCGTGCAGCAGCTCGGCAGGCGCCTGAAAACAGGAGACGGCCGGCGTGACTTGCTGAAATCGTTCGTGGCCAGTCGCGTCGGGCGCGGCATTCGCGGCGACGACATCATGACGATGGTGCACGGCATGTGCGCCACGTACTTCGACCCGGCCGACCCGATTGATGACCGGGACATTGAAACGATCCAGTCCTGGGCGCAAACGCGCGACGACAAGCGCATCGAAGACGGCGCCACGCTGGCCGCGGCGCTCCTTCCCAAGCCGGTCCCGGTCGAGAACATCAAGATGAAGGTGCCCGAGGAGACGGCGCGCAAGAAGACGCCGGCCTACATCGAAAAACCGCCCGGAATGCTGGGCACGATCACCGACTGGGTGAACGCCACCAGCCGCAAGCCGCAGCCGGCTTTCGCGGTGCAGACGGCCATCGCGTTCGCGTCCACCGTGCTT
>CAYWCK010000754.1:0-1691 GCA_964456685.1 uncultured Bifidobacteriaceae bacterium
TCGCCCCGGGCTGTTCCGCCCACTGCCACGGCTGGGGCTACGTCATCCACGCTGCGAACGGCCTGTTTCATTACCGCACCGGCTGCTCCATCTATGAGGACGAAATCGTTCTGCCGAAACTGAAAGGCCCCATCCGCGCGGTCTTCCATGGGCGCTACGCCAGCAAGCCGGAATTGGCCGGCCCGATATTCGCGCATCCATTCGTGGCCAGCGACGATACGCAAACGATTTACTTCGCCCACAACGGCGGCGTGCAAGTGCCGGGCCTGCCGGAACGAAAGGTGGACAGCGAATGGGCGCTGGAACAGGTCATCGCGCGGGGCAGCCTGGAGTCCGCGCTGCCGGTGCTCAAGGAACACACGCTCTCGGCGCTCAACCTCCTGGTGCTGACCGTGAGCCGTCAGCCGGGAACTCCCGCCGCGCTGAACTATTTTCACTACTTCAAGCCCAAGGAGCCCGGGAAGGTGAAATACTACAGCATGTTCGAGGGCACGATGCCCGGCGGACGCGCCTTGGTTTCATCCACGCTCACACTCCCTGCGGCCGGACTCGATTCGCTGACGAATCTTAAACCCGCAGTTTTCGACCAACTCATCCGGTTGGACTCGTAACTGCGCTGGCGCTTCACGTTGGCGCGCCAAGACCGGCTCGCGGGGACGCTCGCCCCACCTTGGCGAAATCGTCCTACCTCTTTCGTCCCATTCACAGAATGCCATGCGTCGCCTATCCCTTGGCCCATGGACAACATGATCACGGTCATTACCCGTTTCCCCCTGCCGGCGGGCCTGGCGGCCGAGCAGCTGCGCGCGGCGTTTGCAGCCGTCGCGCCCAAGTTCCGCAACGTGCCCGGTTTGGTCCGGAAACAATTTCTTCGGTCGAAGGACGGCCGGACTGCTGGCGGAGTCTATTTGTGGAATGATGAACGTGCCGCGCGCGCTTTCATGAATGAGCGGGTGGCCCCCATGATTCGCGAGAAGTTTCACGTCGAGCCCACCATCGAGTTTTACGACTCACCGGTGATCGTGGAGAATTGAAGGCCAGGCCGCCGCGTTCTTCACGGACAAGAGTTGGCTCAGGTCAAATCCCATATTGGTGCGACGCGCTCCAACAAGGTGACAGTGGCCGCGGCGCGGAAGTTCATGAACGGGCGTTGCGGCGGCGACCCGGATAGCCGCTCGCGCCCGATTCGTTCGGGAGTGGGATTGGGAACGGGGTTGTTTGCGTTTTGGGTATTCCAAAATCGAACAGCGACCCCGCGATTTCATTCGTCAACGCCGAAAAATCGCTGGTCGCACGCGGGAAATCCTACTTTGGCCTCCCAAAATCGTACACCAACACCGGAAATTCGTTCGCCAACGCCGGAAAATCGCTGGACGAGCCGGCAAAATCGGTGAGCGCAGCGGCAAATTCATTCGGCACATTGGGAAATTCATACAGCCGTGCGCCAAAATCGTACGGCCAGACCGTAAATTCGTTCGCCTCCGGACAAAAATTTTTCATCGGCAACGAACTTCCGGACCATCGAGCCCCGTGCGGTCAACGCGCGTTTGATTCAAGTTGGTCGCCCTTTCAGAACGGCGATTCTGGTAGGGCGGCGCTGCCGGAAGAGCTCGACAAGCGGGGCGGGACGGACGCAGAGTTGGCTCCGTGGCCTACCGGCTGCAACAACCAAAGGGAAACGATGTTGCCAA
>CAYWCK010000755.1:0-1689 GCA_964456685.1 uncultured Bifidobacteriaceae bacterium
CGTGGTGGCAGTCCTTCGTCTATCGTTACCTCGTCATCACCGGGTGGTTGCGCCCCTCGCGCCCGCGCCCGCCGTGGGCGGAGTGAGCGGGGCACGGTGCGGTAGTGAATGGGGTTTCTGTTGCCAAGGCCAAGGTGTTTCGTGATTCTGCCTTGCTCTCGTCAAACGAAACGCAACCCAATGTCGCGCGCATCCATCACCTTCCTGGAAGCCATCAAAGATGCGGAAATCTTGTTGGCTCATTTTGACTCCATCAACGCCAAGCCGCCACCGCCGCACGCGGAGGTCTTGAAGCGCGCCAGCCTCATCATGGCCCTGACCGCTTGGGAAACTTATGTCGAAGATCGCGCCGCCGAAGCCTTAGAAGAACGGCTCAAAGCGCTCGCCGGCAGTCCCTTTGCCGCTTTGGTGCAGAAGAAATTCAGTGAAGATTTGAAAAAGCTCCACAATCCCAACTCCACCAAGACCTGCAATCTGTTCGCCGATTATGTGGGCATCGACGTCGCGCAACATTGGGCTTGGTCCAACATGGATGGGAAGATGGTGAGACAGCGACTCGACGGTTTGCTCGCCAAACGCGGTGATGCCGTGCATCGCTCTCGCGTCATCGAAGGTCACGAAGCTCATTTGATCCGCCGCGAGGAACTGGAAAAGGGCATTCGCTTTCTCAAAACTTTGGTCGAGAAGACTGAACTTGCCTTTACTCCTACGTCATCCTAGCCGCTCTGGTCGTTTACAACTGTTCAGGTTTCTCGACACATGCAGCCAGGTGAAGTTGCACGTCCCACTCGATTTGAACGCGCCTTGATCCTCGTTCGCTGCTGACATTGAAGTCGGCTCGCTGCGCTCGATGGAAAGTTGGTTCGCGCTGCACTGCGTTCGCCGCCTCAGCAACCACGAGGCGCGCAACCACAGCCAGGCTTTCCATTCACGGACGCCACCGCCGCGCGCGCGATGTCTGACGGCCACCCTACCACCTAACGGTGGTGGGCCGCGCCGCCATCGCGGGTTCACGAACGCCACGGTCGGCGTCGCTTGGCCTACCCGCGCGCGCGTCCACCCGTCAACACGTGCGAACGGTTCAGTTCCAACTCACCGTTGCGGGTTTACCAACGCCAGGCGCGCGCGGGTCAGACATCGAAAGATGGCCGCTGTCGCGGAAAACTGGTTTGTCGCCTCGTCGCTCCGCTCCTCGATCCACTTGCTGATCGGCGATTGGCCATTGGCTATGACCGAAGTCCCGGCCTCACCGAGCCGTCACCAGCTTCGCAAGTGCCGGCCCGGTTCAGCCCGCGCCCTGGGGGAGGCCGAACTTCGGCCTGGACTCGGCAGCTTTCCGGCCGCTGCGCTCGCTGACGCCATGGCTTCGCCTGGCTCTCGCTCACTCCGCAACCGCAAACTGCCGAGACCAGCGAGGAAACCAACCGGGCGCGCCCGAGCAAAACACGGAACAACCCGAGGCCGCGAGACTTCGTCCGGCCAAAGCCACCGCAGTAGGGCGCGATGCTTCGCATGTCGCCCGCAGACACCGCAATATCGCCGAACGCCAACGGCTTTCGCTGCTTCGCCCGTGCGGCTTCGCACCGAAACCGTTGGCCATCGGCGCACGGGACGGCTGACCGAACGGCAAACCGGTTCGTCAGCCGGTTCAGTCCGACCCATCGCCGTTCGGCTGCGGCCTGCGCCGGC
>CAYWCK010000756.1:0-1689 GCA_964456685.1 uncultured Bifidobacteriaceae bacterium
AATTGCGCCCGACGAGCCCGGACGAATTGTTCGCCAGCCCGCGCGGATGCCGGTCGTTCGCGGAACGCAACAGCAACGCCGCTGAATTCACCGCGCCGCACGCCACCACCACGATGTCACTGCTGAACTCGCGCAACTTACCCATCACCTCCGCCACCACTCCGGTGATTTCCCGGCCCGACGGACTCGTGTGCAATCGCAACACCTTCGCTTCGGTGAGCAACGTGATGAGGCTGCGAGAATCGTCGCCGCCGGAGCGCGGAGCATTGCTCCGCGAGTCCGCGGGAAGGTTCGTGCGGAGCGATGCTCCGCGCTCCTGGTGGTTGTGCGATTGACCATAGATCGCCGGCCGCACACACAACACATCCGCATCCGACTTCGCGC
This sequence comes from uncultured Bifidobacteriaceae bacterium, assembly GCA_964456685.1. Classification (GTDB taxonomy): domain Bacteria; phylum Verrucomicrobiota; class Verrucomicrobiia; order Limisphaerales; family JADLHS01; genus CAYWCK01. Next base: position 385 of record CAYWCK010000756.1, read on the forward strand.
CGACCAGGCACGGATAACCGTCGCACGTGTCGCAACGGATGCACGCGCTCAAGTGCGGCGCGGCTTCGTTCAGCCGCACGCCCATCGGCGCGGGATACGGCTTGAGCCCGCGTTGCTTCAGCGCAGCAAACGTCTCGGCGATGCGCGGCTCGTGACTGATGGGCGGAAACGGATAATCTCCTGCGCGCCACGGCTCGGTCGGGTCTGCGCCGGCCTGGCCGTGCACCTGGAAAAGCTCCTCCGCCTGCGAATAATAATTTTCCCAATCGCGATACTTGATCGGCCACTCGGGCGACAGACCGTCGCGATGGCGATACGCTTCAAAATCCTTCTCGCGCAACCGGAACAGCGCCGCGCCATAGACCTTCGTGTTGCCGCCGACGTGATACGAAAAGCCGGGCCGGATTTCGCCGCCGTCCTTGTTGAACATCACCTCGGACGAATAATACTTGAACGAGCCGAAGTAATTCCAATTCTCCTTCTCGCGCGGCAGGAACGGCCCGCGTTCCAGCACGAGGATGCGCTTGCCACTCGCCGCGAGCCGGTGCAACAAAGTTCCGCCGCCCGCCCCCGTGCCGATGATGATGACGTCAAAATGCTCGTTCATGTTGAGCGTTGGTCGGGAAGAAGGAGGGTGGCCTTACAGACCAAAACTCCTCGCAGATCTCCGTCCACTTTGCTAAATGTTTCGCGCTGTCCAAATCGGCCACACTCGACACACTATGAAAAAAGACATCGTCTTTCTTAGCCACTCGTCGAAAGACAAAAAGCAACTGATCCCATTCCGAAATGCTCTTGAAGAAAAAACCAACGGCACGATAAGGTTCTTTCTTTCGTCAGACGGCCAGAGCATTCCTCTGGGTCACAACTGGGTTGCGAGTATTGAGCACTCTTTGGACGAAGCCAAACTGGCATTTCTGCTTCTAACGGCAAATTCTATTGGATCAACGTGGGTCGCATTTGAAGCTGGATTCATGCACGCGAAGAGAATCCGAGTGATCCCTGTTGCTTTACCCGGCGTTGAACTTGGCCAAGTTTCTCCGCCGATCGGACTGCTTCAAGGGTTTAACATGCATTCCTTTGAGGCGATGAATAATTTTTTCGAAATTCTAAATCAGGAATTTCAACATCAACACAAGCCGACGTTTACGCAGGATGATTTTCGAAAACTACTTGGTGCAGATTCAGAACTGAGTGCCGGATTCTTTGGGGAATACTCAGGGCTTGTTCGGAGTATTTCGTTTGAAGGAAAAATCGATCAAGAGGTAATTCCGGCACTTGAGACTGAACTGAGGAAGCACGAAA
>CAYWCK010000757.1:0-1664 GCA_964456685.1 uncultured Bifidobacteriaceae bacterium
TGAGTATCGAGGTTGGAGATGTAGGTGACATCGTAGCCCAGTGATTCGAGCCAGAAGACGAACGGGAATTCCCACAGGAAGAATTCGCCCGAGCCAGTGGAAAGCGGCGCATCGAGAATCTGGCAATACTTTCCGTACGGCCGATTGAAGCTCACCTGCACGTTGCCGCCCCAATACCATTGATCCTTGCCGTCGTCGTAGAGCGCGAATTGATTGGGCCAGCGGTTGTACGCCTGCCAGGTCGTGTCGGAGCATTGGAAAATGAAATCGGCGCGGCGGTCATCGCGCACGATGAAGATCACGTAGCTTTGCAAGCCTTCGCGCTCGGCGGTGAGTTTGCCGAGATAGACACCGCTGGGCCAGTCGTGCGGAATTTTGAAGGACGTGCAGGCTTCCCAGCGGCAATCGCGCACGCGCTTCGGACCGACTGGTGGATCCGGTTGAATCCGGCCCACAAACGGTCCGAGGCTCGCCATCTGGCGACCGCCGAGTCCGCCGTAATAGCCCATGCGAAACAGATCGAGTCGAAAAGATGAAGGAGGATTCGTGCTGACGTGGAAGGAAATTTCCTCGCCCGCACGAACACTCGTGCGCGAGCAATAACCCTCGATCCACGGGCACCGATATTTCGTCGCGGGATCAATGCGCGTGTTGGTGAGCATCCAATCGCGCGTGCCGGGACGGCGGTTCTCGCGCGTGATCAAGGTTGCGTCCCGTCGCTGCGGCGTGGTGGCGCAGCCGGCGAGGGCATTCAGTGCGGCGAAACCCAAGGCGCCCTTCAGCATGGATCGGCGGCTGAGGCTCGCCGGTTCTTGTTCCTTTGCGGCTTTGGAACTTTGGCCCGATGATTTCTGAGATTTGCGCATAGGCTTCAGGTGGATGGAAACTCTGCCAAAAACTACGAGTCGTTTCCTCGCTCGGCAACTCAAACCGAAAGGCAGAATCTGAATTTGAACCGGCAGCGAATTCTTGCTGCGCGCCGGTGGTGCAAGGGTTAGTTTCCGGGCACGCCACCATCCATGAAGACAAATGCACTCATCATTTCACTGGCCTTGGGTTTGGCCGCGACGACTTTTACGCCCGCCTTCGCCCAAGCGCCCCCAAGCGCGCCATCCACAAACAGCCAGACGAAGCCGTGCTTCCAGTGCCGTGGCGCGGGTGAAGCGAAGTGCCCGGAGTTCGGGTGTCGGGAAGGGCGAAGGGATTGCCCCGGACCTTGCCTCAAGTTGACCAAAGGCATTTGGGAGAAGCGAGATGTGCCGGGCCACACCGATCCCAACGAGCGCTGGCAGAAGGTGAAGTTCGGCAAGAAGTCTGGCTATTGGAGCAACGGGCACATCGGCGAAGTTCCAACGATGGCGCCCGACGGCACGGCCTCTTCGCCGAAATGCAAAGTGTGCAACGGCGCGGCGACGGTGAACTGCGCGCGATGCCAGGGCAAAGGCACGACGGTGTGTGCGCTCTGCGACGGAAAGAAAAATATTCCGGCTGCCTGGACCGCCTTCGATAATCCGAAGTTGAAGGAGCGGCCGAAGCTGTTTCGGCTCAAGGACGGCCGAACGGTGATCGGGCGCAAAGTCATGATCACCGGCGATGCGGTCACGTTGCGAACCGCTGACGGAGACGTCAAACTGACCACCGGAGAAATCCTCTCGGAGGAAGCG
>CAYWCK010000758.1:0-1661 GCA_964456685.1 uncultured Bifidobacteriaceae bacterium
CGTTGTCGCCCGCGAACCGGACCACTTTCCCCTCGAAAACACGCAGTCCCGCCGCGCAACTATTGAACTCCTCGCTCTTCTCAAACAGCGCCTGATAGCCGACGCAAATACCCAAGAAGGGCCGGCCGGATTGGATGAAGTCTCGCGAGGCTTCCAGCAACTCCTGCTTCCGCAGAGCGTTGATGCAATCGTCAAACGCCCCAACGCCGGGCAGTACCACACCGCGCGCGTCCTTCATACCGGCAGGCGTCTGCGTCACGCGCACGTTCGCGCCGACCTTCAGCAGCGCTTTGTGGACGCTACGCAAGTTGCCGGAGCCGTAATCGAGCAATGCAATCATCGCGAACATTTAGCCACAGACGGAACACGGATGAAACACGTATCTGTCCAACCAAAAAGAGTTACAGCGTTCATTCAATAAAGATCCAGCGCACAATCTACCCATCAGTAAATCAACGGCGAAACAGCCTTACGAGCCGATCTATTTCATCCTTCCACCATGGACGTTCCCGGAAACAAAAGACGCCCCGGTCATCAATTTTCTCCAAGACAACGTCTGGATTGTTGGTCGCACAGAAACCAACCAACTCTTTGCTTGCGATTTGAGCAATGCACCAAGCAATATTGCTTGTACCCGATCTAAAATGTACTTCAATCAACGATGTGCCTCGCACAGGTCGAACTGTGGAAAATTGAAAACTGCCTGAATCGGCCCCCAAACTCTGTGCCAAGGAGGCGGTCATTCTCGGGGTAGCGAAGTGATTGCTCACAACTTGCAGCTCACGGTTAAACGAGTTCCACCAGTTTGTACCAAATGACCCATTTTGAGATCGCAGTGCCATTTTGAGTCTGGGTCCGGAATTCCATAAAAGCGGTCTTTGCGAAAGGCAATTAAACAAAATCGAGGCGAAAAGGATTATCACCACGCTTCCCATGAGGAGTAACCGCTTCGATTTCATGCAGCAATAATCCGGTTACTTCGCCACCAACCCCTTTTCCGTCTTCAACCGCAACTGCCCGCACGCGGCATCAATGTCGTGGCCTTTCTCGCGGCGCAGCGTGGCGATGACTTTTTGCTTTTCCAGGGCGGCGAGAAAGGCTTCGCAAGTCGCTTCGTCCGGGCGTGCCCATTCGAGGCCCTCGACCGTGTTGTAGGGAATCAGATTCACCTTCGCGTGCAAGCGCTTGGCCAGCGTCGCCAGCGGTTTGGTCTGCTCCAGGGAATCGTTCACGCCCGCGATCAAGATAAATTCAAAGGTGAGCATTTTGTTCTTCTTGGATTGGTAATAATCCAGCGCCGCAGTCAGTTCCTTCAGCGGAAATTTGCGATTCACAGGCATGATCTTCGCGCGCACCTCGTCGGTCGCGCCGTGAAGCGAAATGGCGAGACGGAACTGTTCGGGCTCATCCGCAAGTTTCCGAATTTGGGGGGCGAGACCGCTGGTGCTGATGGTGATTTTCCGGGCTCCGATTCCCCCACCCCACGGTGCGTTCAGAATACGGAGAGCCTTGAGCAAATTTTCGTAGTTGGCCAGCGGCTCACCCATCCCCATCACCACAATGTTGTCCACCATACGTGAAGAACTACGCTCCGCAGGCGGCGCAGCCGCATCTTCCGTACGTCGCCCTGCTTCATCCTGGCTTAGTCGCTCGATGGCCAT
>CAYWCK010000759.1:0-1655 GCA_964456685.1 uncultured Bifidobacteriaceae bacterium
AAACTTCTGCCGGCCATAACCGTACACGATCCAGAGTTCCTTCAAGCTGGCAAACGCCACGTCGGTCGGCGCGAAAGTTTTGTTCGTAGCGTAAGTGCCGAAGTCCGGCTTGACCAGCGTCTCCACGTTCTGAAACGCCGTGTCCGTGAGATAAATCTTTCCGGAGTTGTTGTCGGCGGCGGCGATGAGTGGCGCTTTCTTGCCGCGCGGAAAAATGTCCGCCCCGTGCAAGTTGCCAGCGGAGAAAGCGGCGTTGCCCGCCACCACCCACGAGTCTTTCAACTTGTTGCTGAAACCAATCCAGCCCACGCCCTGCAAACCCCAGTAAACGGTGTCGGTGGCCTTATCCACGATGATCGTGCCGTGGGCGCCGGGAACTTTCGGCTGCGCCGCCGCCGGCACGGGAACAAGGTCGCGCGCGGCCACAAACTTCCAGAAGCCCTGACCGCTGGCTTTCTGGCCGGGCGCCAATGTGGTCGCTTTGGGCGCGCGCACCGGGCCGCTCGTTTCGACCGTGAACGGCAACATCGTAACATTGGTCACCGCGAATTCAGGCGCCACCCCTTCGTGGGCCAACGCCGAAACGGCCAACGCAGCGGAGCACAAAACGACAATGGTTTTGACAGAGAAAGTTTTCATGGGCGCGCGGAGTATGGCAAAGCCAGCGGGGAGCGAAAGCGGGAAATAAAAACGGCGGCGCACTGCTCGAGCGCGCCGCCGTCAGCAAATAGTCGGGCCAGATTACTTCAACTCCGCCTGGTGAAACTCGTACCAGTCATCGAGGTTGTTCAGATTGATGGCATCCGGGCAAACCGACTTTTCATCCGCAATGGCGTTGCTCTTCAGAATCCCGGCGCGCGTGACGTCGTCGTGGATGTAGCCTTGAATCGCCACATTGAGTTTGTGAATGGTGGCTTTGTCGAGCTTCACGCCCGGCTGCTTGGCGATCCAAGCCTCGAATTGCGGATAGGTCGGGCGCGATTCATTGATAAATTTCTTCACGGCGTCCGGGTTCAAACCGAGCGCGCTGCAAACCATCGAGTCGTAACCCTTGCCGAGGCCCGGGTAACCGTCGGCGAGTTTGCCACGGGCTTCGAGCGAAACTTTCAGCCAGAGCCGCGGCAGGTGCAGCACGCCGAGTGGACCGGCAACGCCGGAACTGATGAGAGGAACAATTTTTGCCATATTAGTTTTTGGTTGTTTGGTGCTATGCGTATTTCAGATAGAGCGGAAGCGGAACTTGGTCAAATTCCATTTGGTTCGCGACGAACGCCGACTTACGCGGGTGGCGTTTGGTGCCGGCCTTTGAAAGTGAGTTCGGCAATGCCGGATTTATCCAGTTCGCCCAAGCCTTCCTTGACCATGCGATCGTATTGCTTCTTGGTCGCAGCGGCGAGCGGCAGGTCCAATCCTTGTTCCTTGCCCAACTTGAATGCGATGCCGGAATCCTTGGCGGCATGGGCCGCAGAGAAAAAGCACGAGTGATCCCGGTTCTGCATGTCCTCGCCGTCGGTCGCCAGCACGCGGGAATTTGCGCCGGTCTGGGAAAAGACCTCGCGCAGCGTCGGAATGTCGAGGCCGAGCGCGGCGCCGAGCCCCAGACCTTCCGCGAGGCCGGCGGTGTTGATGTTCATGACCATGTTGACGAGCGCCTT
>CAYWCK010000760.1:0-1655 GCA_964456685.1 uncultured Bifidobacteriaceae bacterium
ACAAAAGGGCCGCTCGCGCGGCCCTTTGCAATCGGATCGAACGTCGGATCAGACAATTCCTTCAGCGTGGCCAGGTCGATGGGGTTCTGCGCCAGAAGCGCCGTGGTCCATTCCCGGGGCGGGCGTTGCCCGGGCGGACGGGCCTCGAAATTCGCGATCAGGTTCGTCAGCCAGTTCTGCGCCGCCGCCAGATCGTTGGTGGTGGTTTTCCAGCGGGCGTAAAGCTTCGCCCGCGGCAAGGCGCCGGTGAAATCATACAACGCCATCTGACCGTTCGCGTGCACGGCCGTGGTAATTTCCTCAATGCTCTGCCCCGCCGTGCCCGGCTTCGCGACCGGATCAAATTTCAAGGCAATGCGGAAGCGGCTGCGGCCGGGATCCAACTGTTGGTTCAACGCTCCGAGGGCGTTCGTCGGCGCGAACAAGTAGCGCGTGTTGCTCAACTCCCAACGACGCAGCAACGACCCGCTCAGCGCCGCTTCGTAGGCCGCCTTGTCCTGCCCCACGCGCGGCTCCTGCACGATGTCGAGCGTCTGGATGTTGTAGTACGGGAAAAGATGCTGCGTCCACTCGGCGCCGTACCAGGAACTGAACATGCCTTGATTCACCGGCACAATCGCGACGCGATGCTCATAAGGTTTCTCGCGCAGGAATTCGATGACGGGATTCGTTTCGTATTTCAGCTTCCAGTTGGGCGTGCGAATCCAGTGTCGGTTCACTGGCAAAAGATCCGCGATCAACAAACCGAGCAGCAGTGCGCCGGCAAGGACCGCCCGCCGGCCGGCAAAGTATCCGCTTAACACCAGCGCTACCAAGGCGATCGTGGGCACCAGAAAGATCATGGTGCGCCCCACCTGACCGACGCTGTACTTCGCAATCGCGCGCGCGCTGTCCGCCGTGGTTTCCGCGCCGCGGGCCGCCTGATCCGGGGTCGCACCCTGGGCGAGATATTGCAGCCGCGTCAGTTCCATCAAGTGCTTCTCCAACTGCGGACGGGCGCCGGCATAAATCAACCACACCAGGGCAAACGCGCCCACCGCCAGACCGGACAACTGCACCCAGCGACGGTCAAAGCCACGCGCTCGCGCCCAAAACGTCTTCCAGTGTGCGGCGAGACCTTCGCCCGCCTTCGCAGCGCCGGCCAGGCCCTGACGGCACAGGGCCTCCGCACCGTACGCGCAGAGGATTAACAAACACCATTCCGCCACGTGCAGGAATTTGGCCGGGTTGCGAATTGTGGAAACGTAGGGCAACGCGTAGAAAAATTGGTAGAATGGCGCGAAGCGGCCGAACATCAGCGCCAGTGCCACCAGCATTGCGCCCAGCCAAAACCAGATCAAGCGCCGTTGAGTGTTGGTGAACGGACTTCCTTGTTTGCGGAATGATTGAGCCACGCCAAACACCGCGAGCACGATGACGAGCAAGCCGGCGTAATTGCTGCCCGCACCGGCGCGGAAAGCGCCGCCGGGACGCCCGCGTTGCCCGCCCGATGCGACAAATTCATCCCACGAGGGATCGCTGCCGGCGCGGCCCCAGTATTCGCCCCCATCCGGCGTATCAAATCGGAAACCGAAAAGTCCAGGCACAATGATGCCCAACGCCTCGCGCTTCGGAATGCTGTATTGCGTGGCGAAACTCCAGCGGGCCGCTTTCGA
>CAYWCK010000761.1:0-1644 GCA_964456685.1 uncultured Bifidobacteriaceae bacterium
AAGTGTTGTCGGCAAAGGGAAGTTTCTGGGCGTCGCCTTGCACGAACCGCACGCGGCCCACCGCAGGTTTGTGTTCCGCGACCGCGAGCATGGCAGCCGTGAAATCGAGTCCCGTGGTGTCCGCCCCGCCGGCCGCCAGCGCCAGCGCGATGTCGCCCGTGCCACTGCAAACATCGAGGGCGCGGTCGCCGGGGCGCACACCGGTCAGCGCCACCAGCCTGCGTTTCCAAAGCCGGTGCATCCCGAAACTCTGGACATCGTTGATGAGATCGTAACGCCGCGCGATGGTGGCGAACAGGGCGTGGACCTTTTCCGCGCGCTGCTCACCGGGGGCGTAAAACGAATTGCTCATCCGCCCGAGAGTTTAGCTTCGCAAAATCGCCGCCGCAATGCGGTGGAATTTGTTTTGTCCTGGCCGCGGGCCCGGATTAACTTTCCCAGCGTGAAGCCTCGTTGGTCAAAATGGTTTGGCGCTGCACTGGTTGCGGCGGTGTGCAAAGCAAACGCCGCGCTCACGCCGGAGCAACTCGCGCAGCTACCGCCACCCGCAAGTCATCCCGTTAATTTCGCCGCGGAAATCAAGCCGATCCTGGAGGCGCGCTGTGTGAATTGTCACGGCCATGGTCGGGCAAAAGGCGATTTCCGAATTGATTCCCGGGAAACTTTCGTCAAAGGCGGCGGCTCGGGCGCGGCGCTCACCGTCGGCAAGAGTGCGGAGAGTCTGGTCATCGATCTGGTAATGGGCTTCGACCCGGACAGTGTGATGCCGAAGAAGGGCACCAAGCTGACTCCGGAGCAGGTTGGCCTGTTGCGCGCCTGGATTGACCAGGGCGCCAAATGGGATGGCGATACTTCCTTTGCGCGCGCCGAACCATTGAATCTCGCCGCGCGCCGACCGGCGCTGCCAGCCGCGCCAGCCAAAAACGCACATGCCGTTGACCGTTTGCTGGAGCCGTATTTCGCGGCGCACAAGATCAAGCCGGCGAAGCCGGTGGAAGATCGCGTGTTCGCCCGGCGCGTTTACCTGGATGTCCTCGGATTGTTGCCGCCGCCGGCAGAACTGGAAAAATTCGTTGCCGCCAAGGATCGCGACAAGCGGGCGAAGCTGGTGCGACGGCTGCTCGCGGACGACGAGAATTACGCGCTGCACTGGCTTTCGTTTTGGAACGACATGTTGCGCAACGATTACAAGGGCACCGGCTACATTGACGGCGGGCGCAAGCAGATCACGCAGTGGCTGTTCTCCGCGCTGGAAACGAACAAGCCTTTTGATCGCTTCGTGGCCGAATTGATCAACCCCACCCCCGATTGCGAGGGTTTCACGAAGGGCATCGTGTGGCGCGGCGTGGTGAATTCCAGCCAGACGCCGCCCATGCAGGCCGCACAAAGCATTGCCCAGGTTTTCATGGGCGTGAACCCCAAATGCGCCAGCTGCCACGACAGTTTCATCAATGACTGGCAGTTGAGCGATGCCTACGGCCTGGCCGGAATCTACGCCGACGGCCCGCTGGAGATGGTGTTGTGCGATAAGCCCACGGGCAAAACCGCAGCGCCCAAATTCATTTACCCGCAACTGGGTGAAATGGAAACATCGACAAACCGCGCCGTCCGGCTGGCGCACCTCGCCAAGCTCATTACGAAACG
>CAYWCK010000762.1:0-1619 GCA_964456685.1 uncultured Bifidobacteriaceae bacterium
TATTATCTGAGCGGCTATCTCTTCACAACAATCGCGGCCTTTACCGTCATTGCACTGGTGATGCGTCATTTGGACAGCGAGGACGTGAGCAGCTTGGCCGGTTTGAATCAGCGCTCACCGTTGCTCGCCGCGACGCTGACGCTGGCGATGGTCTCGCTCGCCGGCATTCCTCCACTCGCCGGGTTCTTTGGAAAATTTCTCTTGCTCAAAGCGGTCATCGAACAAGGCGCGGCCAACCACGGTTACTATTGCCTCGCGTTCACGGCGCTCGTGGGCGTGGTGGTCTCGTTGTATTACTACTTTGGAATCGTGCGGGCTATTTTCTGGGGCGGGGAGGCCGTGGAGCGGACGCCCATCACAATGTCGCTGCCGATGCGGCTTTCGGTCGCGCTCTGCATCCTCGGAATTTTCTGGCTCGGCTTGTTTCCCGGCGCCTTGCTCAACCTCGCTGACGAGGCGGTTAGGGTTCTAAAGTTTTAGCCAAAGTTTTTCCCGGCGCTCGCTTACTTGATTTCACCCAAGTAACGCCCCAGCCAGTAGCCGAAAAGGCATTCATCTCCCGGCAGCTCAATGTGGCCGCCGTCGCCTCCGTCCAGAATGAACGGTTGTGTGTTGATGCGGGCAAAGGGTCGCTCGCCGGGCGGGAGCAATTCCTTCAGTTCGCGGTGATAAAAATTGGGAGCGAATTGGGTGAGGTCCTGCCGATGCGAGTTCTCCACGCGCCACGTAATCGTATCCATCGGCGTGCTGCGTAACGTCCACACCGCGCCCGCGGCGTCGCAATCGTGTCCGCCACCGCAGCCGGAATGGATGAAATTCCAGATGGCGTATTGCTCGGCGCGTTCGAATTCCCAGTGGTCGCGAATGGCGGCGGCGTATTTTGTGCGCAGCTCCGGCGTGAAGGCGAAGTGGTAAAGCGTCCAGTAGTTGAAGAAGGCAAGCTCGTCGTCGGAATGATTCCATTCGTTGCCCATGTCGTCGCCAAAGTGGATGTAGCCTTTGGTCGGGCCGATCAGCTTCATCGAACTGAGGATGTTGGTCAGGTAACCGTGCTGCTTGAACAGCTCATAAGCCTTCTCGCGGTAGAATTCCTGGCCGGTCATGGTCCAGGCGAGTTGCAGCCCGGCGATGATCTCCGCGCTATTCAGTCGCCGGTCGCCGATGGTGTGCGGAAACCAGTTCACGTATTCCGGATTCCAACGCCCCCACAACGTCGGCTTGCCGTCCACGTCCACCAGATACCAGTTGTTCCGGATAATGTGATCGAGGATGCGCGTGTAGTTGGTGGCGAGCCGCTGCTTTTCCGCGAGCGTCTTGGCGACGAGCTGCCACATCACGCCGTGGGCAAAGGTGTGCGACGTGAACTCGTCGCTGCTCGTGTGGCCTTTCCAATCCCAATCGCCACCGGGCAAATCGCGCCAGCGATCCGTATCGGAAAACTTGAAGCCATGCCGCTCGAAGGTGCGCGCGAAAAAGCCGTCGCGATTCGGCAATTGTTGCAGACGCTCGAGCGCGGCGAAAATTTCCCACGCGTTGGAACGGGCCTGTGAACTGCCCGTCGCTGCGTAACGAAACGCCTGACTGCCGAGATAATACGAACTCCAGCCGCCGTCGTTGTC
>CAYWCK010000763.1:0-1619 GCA_964456685.1 uncultured Bifidobacteriaceae bacterium
GCGTCCGTCGTAATGCAGTTTGAACCGCAAGCGAACATAGCCATCCGCCGCCTGGTAATCGCGTTCAGCCAGCAGGTCCAGCCACCGGGATTTTACCGCTTGAATGAAAAAGTAGTCGTAGTTGCCAGTGACGGTGGCTGCCGTGTCGAGCGAAGGGGCATCAAGCTGAGCGCGCACGCCGCCCTTCTGCTTCATCATCTGGCTGGGCGGACGATTCAACTTGCCCGGGTCCACCTGGCTCAGCCGGCGGGGCCGCTCCTTTTGCGGTTCTTTATCCTCGGTGTTCGGGTTGGTCTCCGGTTTGGCCAGGGCGAGATCGCCGGGCGTCTGCTTCGGTTTCGGCTTCGGTCCCTCGGGCGTTTGCGGGGTCGCTTCCGGGGCCACGGGACGCAACCGGTCAAAGCTGTTTTTGGGAGTGGTTTCGGTCTCCGGCACAAATTCCTGAGCGCCGGAAAGCTTCGGATCATTTTCGTTGGCCGGGTCGGGATTGGCCGCCTTCGAATTGCGGTTGGAATAAAACTTGGCTTTCTCCGGCGGCTCCGGCGTCGCGGTGACCGGGTTGACGTTCACGAACATCAACGGCGGCTCCTGTTCCTGGAACAGCGGCTTGGGTTCGGTCTTCAGGATTTTGGCGAGCGGCTGGGTCAGGCGCTGCACCCAGGCGGGCAGATGCATTTTCTCCCACACGCCCAGTTTTTTTCCGCCGGAATAAATGCCCCAGCACGCCAGATGCAACGCCAGCGAGACCGCAAACGCCCAGCCGAGTCGAGAAAACTCGACGCGTTCGAAGCGCAGCGAAGCATTGCTGTGTCCTGGTGCGGTCATTGGCAACATAGGGTGGAGCAGGTTGTTGGCCGGAGCAACTTTTTAGCGGGCCAACGCTGGTTTTGACACGCGACTGACGCCCGCGTTCAGCGCGATTTCGTCTCCGCTGTCTCAATTTCGCGCAACACTGTCCGGAGCGGCGACGGCGGCATTTCCAACGACGCCACCTGCCTCAGCCACGCCACTTCATTTCCCGTCCTCCACTTTCACCCGCAGCTCCGCGCCGTTGCAGCGGATCTCCGGCACATACATCGCGTGGCCGACGACGGGCAATGCGTGGAATTGGCCGGGCACTTCCGCGCGCAGGTCGTAGCGAATCTGCCACACGCCTTCCGGCAACTTGTCGAGGAACAACGCCACCTTGCGATCGCGCAACTCCTGATAAACCCAGCGCTGGCGACCGGTGAAGTCGTTGTCCTCCGGCGTGGGCTGCGGCTTCGGGCGTGTCACTGCACCCCGCTTGCTGGCGACCGCTTTTGCCTTGGTTGCTTTCGGGCTGGTGCCGGCCGTCGCCGTTGTCCGATTGGTGCCGCCAAATCTACTTTCCACCGCACCCGACTTCAGCTCGCGCGCGTAAAGCGATTCGCCGCTGCGCACTTCCGCGGCCTCGAAGCCCGCCGGTTTTAAATCCTCGAACAGGAGGTACTCGTAATTGTTCTTCGCTTCGATGGTCACGAGCGTTTCGACGCGCTCGCCGCTCTTGACGGATTCGCCGTCGCGCAATGGCTCTTTGTCATAAACGTAGCCCTTGAGCAGGGTGGGGCGACCCACGAGTTTGTAGTATTCGCGTTTCA
>CAYWCK010000764.1:0-1608 GCA_964456685.1 uncultured Bifidobacteriaceae bacterium
GTGCAAACCCCAGCGCACTTTCACCATCGGATAACTCGCGGGGATTTGCGTGCGCGCAAGCCCGGTCGCTTCGTCCACCGATTCGAGTGGCAAAATGTTTAGCACCCAACCGTAATTCGGGCGGATGACGATTTCCGCATCGGCGAGATCGGGCCAGTTCTTCAGCGCACCGGCAGGAAACGGCAGCGTGGATTTTCCCAATTGTTCCGCCGTGCGATAATCCTGCGTCGGCGAAAACGCTGCTCCGCGCGCACGTGGCAGCGGACCTTGTTTATAGTAGAGCGTGCGAAAGGGCTTCATTCCCGGCGGCAAATCAGTCACCCAGAAGTCGCCTTCGTTTCGCCAGCCCGTCAGCGGAACGGCCGAAGTGAAAACGGGCTTTTCATTTCGATACGCGGCGTAGGTGATGCGCTGACAGGCGCCCGCCGAATCTTCGCGCGAAAACACCACCGTGTTCGTCAGCCGATATAAGCCCTCGCGAAACCACACCGTGATCTCTCGCACAGACGACTTCTGCTTCGCGCTGCGCACGGCGTCGCGGGCGCGAGTCAACGATGCAAAAGGCTTTTCGCGCGTGCCGGAATTGGCGTCGTCGCCCGCAGGTGAAACGTAAAAATTAGCAGCACTTGCGCGAGCGATGACCAGGCAAAGCAGCGCGAGAGTTATTGAGCGATGAGCAGCGGTAAACACGGCTTCCTGATGTCCGTTCCGCGCGACGGATGCAAGCTTCGATCCTCCGGAAAGAGCGGTTTCGCGGTTCAAGGGAGTAATCCCTGCAAATCGATCAAATACATCTGCCGCCCGCCGTTGTGGGGAGAATCAATGCACACCCAGCGGCCATCGCGACTCGCGCGCGGATGCGTGTCGCAGCGCCATTCGCCGGTGTATTCCGGTGGGCTGCGGAAATGGCCGAGCGAGATTTTTCGCCGCGTGGGCAAGTGATAGAGATAAGGATGCTGAAGGCGTTGCCGGTCGGGATACGTGTCGTTGAGCACCCACTGATTTCGCGTGCGTGGCAAATACGTGTTGTGACCGTTTACCATCATGTCGTTCAGGCCAACAACCTGCACTTCCTCCGTCCGATCCTTGTAGAGATAAAACCGATCGCCGTGCGACGGATGCCACGCCCAGGCCATGACGTGGTGCGGGTCGCGCCAGATGAAATGCGACGTGGCGCCAAACGGATCGAGGCAGTGCCAGTGCTTGCCATCGCGGTCGCACGTGAAGGCGCGCGTGTTGAAGGTCGTGAGCGGCTGGCCCGGATTGCGCCAGCGGTGCAGGAAGAAAAACCTCGAGCCATCGGTGTTGAACAACAGGTGATTGAACCAATGCTTCGCGCCGGGCTGAAAGGAAGATTCGGCGCGGCCCGCGAACGGAACTTTCACCGCATCCGCAAAACTGAAGAGCAACTTCTGCTTGCCGGATTTCAAATCCATGCGCCAGATGCCTGCGTCGTCCGGCGCGCTGATCTCCCGGTTCGGATCGGGCAAGCCGGCGTAGCCGTAACCTGGACGACAATCGTTCAGCCGCCGGAAATCGGGCGCAATGGCGGTGCGTCCGTCCGGACTGATGGTGTAAATCGGATGCGGCAGCGTGCGCCGTTGCTGC
>CAYWCK010000765.1:0-1605 GCA_964456685.1 uncultured Bifidobacteriaceae bacterium
TCGTGGTGGTTTTGCCGGAAGAACTCGGGCCGCTGACCCACATCATGCGCAAGCGGTCACCTGAATTAATTCGTTCCAGAACCTTGTGAGCGGCGATGTCCAGGGAGCGCTCGTATTGCGCGAGTGAAGCCGCGATGACGGATCGGATCCGCCCGCTGCGCACCGCTTCATTGAGGGCGGTCACGGTATGAACGCCGTGCTGGCGATTCCACGCGAGGGTTTGCTCCATTTGGGCGCGAGGAAAGCCATTACCGACGAAGGTTTCGGCGGTGACAGCGCCTTCGCGCAGCCAGTGTCGGCCCCAGCGATAACATTCGTAAGCATCCGCGGTGTTCTGAAATCCGTAGCTGCGCAGGGCATGCAGAACTTCGTCCTGAATCATCTCGATGGTGGGCGGGAAATTCGCGATGAGATGATGCGGATCGGAATTCAGGCAGATGACCACGGTGTCGGCCAGAAATTCCGCGATGCGCTCGTCGGTTTGGTACGCCTCGAAGATTTTTTCGTTGATGCCCGGCAGAAAATCTTCCCGGAACCCACCAATCGATCCGGCGGCGCGCAGCAGGGCTTTGCCGATGCGGGAGACGTCGAAGGTGACGAGCGCGCGATTACGTTTCTGGACTTTGACGATGCGGTTTTGAACAGCCACGGGCGCACTCTACACCCGCGGGTGCCGCGGAAACAATCCAGTTCGCCGGCGGCCGCGATCAGCGCGAATATTTCGCCAGCAACGCCGCGACGTTTTGCTCATCGAGATAGCCGGGATGACCTTCAAAGCGCACGATGCCTTTGGGATCGAGAATGAGGGCGTGGGGAATACCTTCGACGCCGACGGCGCGCATCATGGACGAGGATTCATCGACGGCCACCGCGTAATCAATTGCCGGCGACTTCATCTTGCGCACGTCCGCTTCGGATTCGCCGCTTAATCCAATGAAGACCATGCGGTCCTTAAACTTTGCGTGGAGTTTGTTCAAGTCCGGGATCGAGCGACGGCAAGGTCCACACCATGTCGCCCAGAAATCAACGAGGACGAACTTGCCGGCGGTGTTCGGGACGGGCGTGAGCCATTTTTGAGCGGCAAAGCGCGGCGCGGGTTTTCCGAGGAACGATTTCGCACTGATCTTGCCGGTGGTGATGTCAGGAGCGCCCGTTGCCGTCGGTGCGGGCGTGGAGGGAGTGGCCGCGCGCGCCGCGGCGGTTTTGCGTTGTTGCTCGGCCGCTTCTTTGGCCGCTTGGGCGCGATAAGCGGCGCTGGACTGGCCCTGCTGTTGTTCCAAGGCAGCGGCTTTGGACGGGTCGAAGTTGAAAAGCTTCTGCGTGTCAGGTTCGAGGCTTTTGAGCTTGGCGTTTCCAATGCCGCGGGAGTGGGTGAAATTAATATCGGTCGCCGTAACCCGGGTCACGGTGACGTTGGTGTAGTACGTGAGTCCCACCTTGAGCACCGGGAACTTCTGGGGTGCCGTCTGGCTGAAGACGGGCAGGGCGCAAAGGACAAAGAGTGCAGGCAGGAGGCGCAATTGCATGCCAAGCGTATGCCCCGGCCATCGCGCTTTGACAAGCCGCAAAGCAATCGCCAGTGCTTAAGAGCCAAACTGGATGCCT
>CAYWCK010000766.1:0-1600 GCA_964456685.1 uncultured Bifidobacteriaceae bacterium
GAGCGCGGTGGACAATGCCCCCGCAAGAATCAGGTTTCGCATACCATTTCCTTTCGTCGGTCTAACCGAGCAGTTTCGTTCGGCCGGGAATGTACACCGGATAACTCCCGTTCGCACCGGGCACGGTTGGTGGCGTCATGTCATCGTGGCAATCTTCCGGCTTCGGCGCATACGCAAAATCCGACGACTTCACCTCGTCCCAATGGATTTCCTGCCCGGTGTAGCACGAAAGCTGGCCCATGATCGCAATCAGCGTGCTGTCCGCCATGTAATCACCGGCATTGATCGGATTCCCCGAACGGATCGCCGCGAACAGTTTGTCGTGCTCGATTTGATACGGATCGCACTGGCCTTTCCACCGCCACGATTTCTCGCCGCGGATTTCGCAATGCTTGATCGAGGCGCGACCTTTCGCGCCGAGTACGATGCTGGAATCTTCGTCGTAGCAGCCCGTCGTCGTGCGACACAGACCATACATGCGCACGCCGTTGGCCCATTCGTAAACCACGGAGTGATGATCGAACACATTGCCGTAAATCGGCTCGACCATGGTCGAGCGCCCACCGAGGCCGTGGCATTTCGCCGGCGGCTGGCCGTGCATCACCCAGTTGGCGCGGTCGAAGTTGTGAACCAGCGACTGGACGACATCGTCGCCGGACAGCCACGTGAAGTGATACTGCGTGCTGCACTGGTATTGCAGTTCCGTCAGGCCGGGCTTGCGCTCGGTCACGCCGTAAGGCGCACGCAGAAAATTTTCTTCGAGCGCCACAATCTCACCGATGGCGCCATCATGAATGCGCTGGATGGTTTCCGCGTAACCGACGTGATGCCGGCTGTGCAAGCCGGACTGGACCGAGAGTTTCTTTCGCTTCGCCAGTTCGCAAGCGGCGCGGACGAGCTTGATGCCTGCCGGATCTATTCCGTGCGGCTTCTCGACGAAGACATGCTTGCCCGCTTGAATCGCGGCCATCAGATGCAGCGGGTGAAACTTCGCTGCGTTCGCGATCAGCACCACGTCACTGGCTTCGATGACGTGCTTGTAACCGTCAAAACCGGTGAAGCAATGGTTGTTATCCGCCAGCACTTGATCTGGCTTTGCGGTGCGGATGGCAGTGAGTTTTTCCTGGATGCGATCCATGAAGATGTCA
Source organism: uncultured Bifidobacteriaceae bacterium (assembly GCA_964456685.1). Lineage (GTDB taxonomy): Bacteria > Verrucomicrobiota > Verrucomicrobiia > Limisphaerales > JADLHS01 > CAYWCK01. Next base: position 1,149 of record CAYWCK010000766.1, read on the forward strand.
CACATCGCGACAAGTCGTGCGCCCTTGTCGGCCGTCAGGGCCTGCACGATCGCACCGGCATTGCGGCCGCCGCAGCCGATCATGCCCACCTTGATCGTGTCGCTGCCGGCGGCGTGCGCGGTGCGCGCGATGTCCAGCGAGCTAAGCGCCGTGGCGGCAGCCGCGGTGGCGGAGGTTTTCAAAAAATCACGCCGGGTGAAGGAAGAGTTGGCATTTGGGTTCATAAATCAGTTCTTTGCACCGGCGGTCCAGGCGCAGGCTTGCCGCAACAATTGCGGCACGCAGGCATTGGTGAAGGCTTTCACGTCATGGCCCAACGTCGTGAGAAACACGCGGCCCTTGCCGTACTCACGCGTGAACGCCATCGGATGCTCGCGCTGGTCCACTTTTGATTTTGCCTGGGCTAGCAGGTGAATCGGAACTTCGCCGGTGAGGCAGGTGTAGAGTTCGTC
>CAYWCK010000767.1:0-1586 GCA_964456685.1 uncultured Bifidobacteriaceae bacterium
TTTCAGGAGCAACCGCCAACCAGCGAGCACCGAATCCAATTCACACATCGCAAATCGGCGCATCCATGCACTGCGGTTTGCCGAGCATGTTCTTGTCTCACCCCACCTCACAAAGCGGCGGTGAACGCGCCGCACTCCAGACGCTCCGCGCAGTTCGGAAACGCCCGGCATTCGCGAAGCGTTTGGACTGCGGTGGTTTTAGCACCGCTTTTACTCCGAACCAGCAATACGCTTTGACCTTTCCTGAACCGCCAGCCTCCGGCATTGTCCCGCCCATGACCACCGACGCGCAGTCGCCCAACTCCGAGCCCGCGTCGCCAACCACCTTTAAGCTTCCGTCCGTTCAATTGGTTGATCCGAAGTCCCAATTGCCGCCCAAAGACTGGCCGCACGCACCGGTTCATCGGCTCGCCGAGAACGCCGTGTATTTCGTCACCGCCAGCACGCTGCACAAGAAGCATCTGTTTGACACGCCGGAGAAGCGCGGCTTTCTCGAACGGTTTCTGCTCTCGTTTGCTAAAAGGGACGGCTGGCAACTGGAAGCGTGGGCGGTATTTGCCAATCACTATCACATCGTCGCGCGCGGCCAGCATGATTCGCGGAACTTGGGTGAAATGCTTCACGACCTGCATGGTGTCTCCGCGCGCGAGTTGAACAAGCTGAGTGGCGTTACGGAGCGCCAAGTGTGGTTCAACTTCCGCGACACCAAACTGACGATTCAGCACAGTTATCTCGCCCGGCTTAATTACGTCCATCAAAACGCCCTGAAACACAAACTCGTGTCGGTGGCGAATGAGTATCCGTGGTGCTCAGCGGCGTGGTTTGAGCGGACGGCTTCGCCGGCACAGGTGAAGACGATTTACAGTTGCAAGATTGATCGAGTGAAGGTGGAGGATGATTTCTGACGGGAAAGCGGCGCTAAAGTCGCCGCAGTCCAGACGCTTCGCGCGGTTCGGAAGCGCCTGACATTCGCAAAGCGTCTGGACTGCGCGTGTCTTCAGCACCGCTTTCAGGAGCAACCGCCAACCTACAATCGCCCAATCCGATTCATGCCGTAAATAGGGGCATCCATGCGCTGCGGTTTGCCGAACAGGCCCCTGTCTCGCCCCACCCCACAAAGCGGCGGTGAACGCGCCGCACTCCAGACGCTCCGCGAAATTTGAGATTCCTCAGCGAGCGCGCCAGCGTCTGGACTGCGGTGGCTTCAGCACCGCTCTTGGAGGGGTTGCGCTTCAGCCTGGTTTTACCTTTCACGGCGCTTCCGCCTGCGCGAGCAATTTGCGGTAAGTTGCGCGGGCGTGATCGTAAGCGGCTTCGGCGTCCTTCATTTCCTTGGCGGCAATGTGTTTTTGCTTTTGCGACCAGCATTGCTCGACGCTCTTCTGGCACCACTCGACGCTGCGCTTGTCCGGCTTCAGCGGCGTGTCGCCGACCTTCACCCAGATCGGATTTGTGTGCGAGGAGGGCAGAATGCGCAGCGCCACCCAACTGCTGCGATCAATCTTTGTATCAAAAGAAACTTCCCGCAGTTCACCATCGGCGCGAAAGCGGTTGGTGGCCAAGGCGAAACCGTTGACGATGAGTTC
>CAYWCK010000768.1:0-1584 GCA_964456685.1 uncultured Bifidobacteriaceae bacterium
GATTGATGGCCACAACCTGCCGCTGTTGATTCAAACTTTGGAATTCGCCAAATCCTGCGACCACCCGATTGTCATTCACGTGCTCACGCAGAAAGGCAAAGGTTTCGAAGCGGCCCTGAAGTATCCGGAGAAGTTTCACGGACTCGGACCGTACGACGTGAAAACCGGTGAGACGCCCGCGGCCAAACCTGGCACGCCGCCGAACTATCAGGACGTGTTTGGCCAGACCATGGTCAAGTTGTGCCGCAAGGACAACACCGTCATCGGCATCACCGCTGCCATGCCCAGTGGCACGGGCTTGAAACATTTGGAGAAAGCCATGCCCGAGCGTTATTACGACGTCGGCATTGCCGAGGAACACGCCGTCATCTTCGCGGCCGGCATGGCCACGATGGGCTTTCATCCGGTGTGCGCCATTTATTCGACCTTCCTGCAACGGGCTTACGACTGCATTCATCACGACGTCTGCCTCCAGGATCTGCCGGTTATTTTCTGCATGGACCGCGCCGGTCTGTCGGCCAATGATGGCCCCACGCATCACGGCTTGTTCGATATCGCCTACCTGCGCTGCTTGCCCAACGTGGTGGCGATGGCGCCGAAAAATGAGGATGAACTGCAGGACATGATGTTCACGGCGACGCTGCAGAAGCACCCCACCTTCATCCGTTACCCGCGCGGCACCGCCGAGGGCGTGCCGATCAAGGAGCAGCCCGCTTTGCTCGAAATTGGAAAGGCGGAAGTAGTCCAGAATTTTTCCAGCCAAGGTGGGCGGAAGATCGCCTTGTTTGGCTTGGGCAACATGAATTCCGTGGCGCGGCAGGCCGCAACCAAGCTGGCGGAGGAGGGCTACGACGTGGCCGTGGTCAATCCACGCTTCACCAAGCCGCTCGATGCCGGCACGCACGAGTTCTTTGCGCGTTCAGCTGATGTGGTCGTGACCATGGAGGACCATGCGCTGATGGGCGGTTATGGTTCGGCCGTACTGGAGTTGCTCAGCGAAAAGGGCGTCACAACACCAGTCCTCCGAATCGGTTGGCCCGATCAATTCATCGAGCACGCCACCTCGCAGGACGAGTTGCGTCGCCGCTACGGATTGACCGCGGAGAACGTTGTGGTCAAAACCAAGGAATTACTAGCTGCCACCCGGGCAGCCACAGCCACGCGTGCCTTGGCGATCAGCTAAGCGACGATTCCATCGATGGCCTTACCGGAGATGCCGGTGAGCCGGATGTCAAGGCCCTGAAACTTGACTGAGAGCCGCGTGTGTTCGACTCCCAGTAGCTTGAGCATCGTGGCGTGCAGATCATGAACATCCACCACGTTGTCCACGGCGGAATAACCCAGTTCATCCGTCGCGCCAAAGACAGTTCCGGGGCGCACGCCGCCGCCGCAAAGCCAGACGCTGAAGCCGGCGTTGTGATGATCCCGGCCATCGCCGCCCTGGCTCATGGGGGTGCGGCCGAATTCTCCCGCCCACACGATGAGTGTCTCATCGAGCATCCCGCGCTGCTTCAAATCGGTGATTAGCGCCATGCAGGCGCGGTCCACTTCGGCTGCCTTCAACGCGATGCCGTCCTTCACCCC
>CAYWCK010000769.1:0-1577 GCA_964456685.1 uncultured Bifidobacteriaceae bacterium
ATCCCGGCAATGAATTTTGGCACGCCTGGCGCAACGTGATGTTCTACGACGAGCACACGTGGGGCGCGCACAACAGCATCTCGCAGCCGGGCCGGCAATTCGTCGAGCGTCAGTGGGAGATCAAGGAGAGCTACGCCACGCAGGCGAATCTCGACGCGCGCAATTTGCTCGCGCGCGCGAACAACCGCCTCGCGCAAACCATCGCCGTGGATGGCAGCAGCATCATCGTGTTCAACTGGCAGAACCGTTGGCGTACCGGGCCGGTCGAAACGGAAATCAACGGTGGCGAACAACTCGTTGACCTCGCCGACAATCAGCCCGTGCCGATGGATGTTTATTTCGAGCGCGATGGCTGGAAGAAGATTCGCTTCCTGGCCGCGGACATTCCGCCGATGGGCTACAAGGCTTACGCGATTCGTGGACTCAACGCTGCCGCGCACAAGGCGAACGAAAAGCTCACCGGCGAGACGATTGAGAACGAGTTCTATCGCCTCACAGTTGGTCCGCTGACCGGCTCGATCAAGAGCCTGTTCGACAAAGTTGCGAAGCGAGAGCTGGCCGATGCGAATGCCGGACGCGGGTTGAACGAATATCTTTACGTCAGCGGCGGTGAAGGCACGTTGATGATGAACCATACGTTCGGCACGCCGCCGGCGAATCTCACGCTCACCGCACCCGAGGGCGGGCAGATTATTGAGAACGTTAAGTCGCCGCTCGGTCATCGCATCGTCGTCGTCGCCAAGTCGAAGAACACGCCCAGCATTCGCAGCGAGTATTTGCTGTATGACCGGCTCAAACGAGTGGACATCGTCAACACGATCGAGAAGGACGAAACGCGGGCGAAGGAAGCAGTTTATTTCGCCTTCCCATTTGCCGCGGCGAAACCGGCGCTCGAATACCAGATTCAAAACGGTTGGTGCCGCCCCAATGACGACCAGATGCCCGGCGCGTGCCGCGAATGGTTCACGCCGCAAAACCTCGTTCACGTTCAGGATGGAGATTTCGGCATCGCCTGGTCCACGCCGGATGCGCCGCTGGTGACGCTCACGGATATCAATCGCGGCAAGTGGCTGGAACATCTGCCGATCAACAACGGGCACGTCTATTCCTACGCGCTGAACAATTACTGGTTCACAAATTACCGCGCGCAGCAGGGTGGGCGATTCGTGTTCCGTTACTCGATCACCAGCGGCAACGATCTGTGCGGTGACCGACTCTCCAGCTTCGACATGAACACACGCACGCCGGTGTTTGCTTATCCGCATCTCTCCTCCTTCTCGGCGGCGATTGCGCAAGCCGGTCGGCCGATGCCCGCGAAGGGCGGCTCCTTCCTGACTCTCGAAGCGTCCAACCTCCAGATCGTGACGCTGAAGGAAGCGGAAGATGGCGAGGGCTTCATCCTGCGCTTCCGCGAAGTCGGCGGGCAAAAAGGCGAAGCAAAGCTTTCCGGCTTGCTTGGCTTTCAGTCGGCCTGGCTGTGCAACGGCGTTGAAGAGAAGTTGAGCAAGCTGACGGTCACGCCGGAGGGCATTTCCGTCCCCTACAAACCGAATGCTTTCACAACCGTGCGCTTCCTC
>CAYWCK010000770.1:0-1576 GCA_964456685.1 uncultured Bifidobacteriaceae bacterium
GTGCCGATGGCCCACCACATCTGAAGCTTGCCCTGCCAATCGTTGCCGCGATCTGCCGCCGTCAAACGCATCGGCACGCGCTGCCGCTCGGACCACGTCGCGCCTTTGTCGTCGGAGTAACGAAACGCGCACCAGCCTTGCATGTCATCGCGGATGGATTTGCCGTTGGGCAGCGTGCTGATGCCGTCGCCGTTGTAGCAATAGAACGCGTAGATGCGATCGGCTGGCGTGATCAACGCGATGGCGTAGGCGGAGCGCTTGTCCTTGCCAGATTCGACATCCACGAGCGGCGTCCACGTTTCGCCTTTGTCGCGGCTGCTCGTAGCGACGACGTGTTGGCCTTGCTCGCCTTCGTTGCCCGGCCCGGTGGTGAGCACGCAAACCCACGTGCCGTCCTTCGTGACAACGATGCGCGGCTGGTCGGAATATTCTTCGTCGGGAATCAGTTTGCCGTTGGCGAAATTTCGCGGGTCGGGTGCGGCAAGAACGGTTGTCGCCAGCGCCAGCAAGCCCAGGACGGTGGACCAAGGACGCGAGGAGGATTTGGATTTCATGCCTAATTAGATTTGATGGCGGCGAGCGCCTTTTGTGTTTCGGAATACATTTGTCGCGCCAACGCCACGCGTTTGGCGCGCAGCGGGTCGCTGGCAGCGCGGTGTTCGGCTTGTTCCAGACAGACGGCCAGTTGTTGCATGACGGCGGGCGTGAAAATCTTCGGGCCGATGGTTTTCATTCCGGTCACGCCTTGCAAGCCATAGGAAACGCAACCGTTCCACGACTGCATCGCGCGCTCCATCGTCCGGAAATATTTTTCCATCGGCTCCGCCGCCGGGCCGTAGAACTTCGAGAAGTAATCCGCGAGCAAGGCATCCACGTTCAGGTCCGCGTCCCAGCACAGTTTGGCCGCGAGATAGTAATTGAGGCCGAGCCGATGCCAGAGGTTGTCGCTGAGTTGCGTAAAAAATCCCTGCGCGCCGTGACTGCGATAATAAGGAATGTCGTCGCGCAGCGTGTGAATCATCGGCCAGGGCAGCTCGGCCTTGGCCATGCCGCCGATCGAGTAATATTCGTACACGAACAGATTCGACGACAACCCGGACCATTGATCGAGCAACCGGCGGAACTCCTGGTTCGGCTGAAATTCCGGCCCGGCCTTGAACGTCGCCCCGGCGCGGCACTGATCGCTGCCGATGGGATGATTGTGGCAGAAATAGAGATGGCAGAGTTGATACAGGAGGTTGGGCTCGGCGCGGAAATCATCGCCCTGCGGCGGACGGGCATACATCGCGTAAGCGCCGACCTTGATCAGGACACGCGGATGTTTCGCCGCGACCAGCCGCGCCACTTGATTGTTAAACGTCGCCAGCCGTTGCGAGTAACGGGCGAACCAATCGCGCCCCGGCTCGTCGAGCGCACGGCAGTTGGCGCATTCACAAAAGCCGTCGCCGTCGTTGGGGGAAAGCGCGATGATTTCGATGTCGGGCTCGGCGCCGAGCGTGGCGATCATTTTGCGAGCGATCTCGCGGACGACTTCCGGATTGGACGTGCAGAGTTGATTGCCGTGCGTTTTGCTGTC
>CAYWCK010000771.1:0-1572 GCA_964456685.1 uncultured Bifidobacteriaceae bacterium
TGTCCACACAGCGGCCCAGCCGTCGCATGACTGGGCCGCGCGCGATCCGTTCGCGGACTTTGGCGTCAACGCCAATGGCACATTGAACCTGCTGGAATGCACGCGGCAGCATTGCCCCGAAGCGGTGTTCATCTTCACCAGTACGAACAAGGTTTACGGCGACACACCCAATAGGCTGCCCCTCGTCGAACAGGCGAAGCGCTGGGAGATTGATTCGAAGCATCCGTTCTTCATCGGCATTGACGAGACGATGTCCATTGACCAGACGAAGCATTCGCTGTTTGGCGCGAGCAAGGTGGCCGCCGACGTGTTGGTGCAGGAATACGGCCGTTACTTCAGCATGAAGACGGCGTGTTTCCGCGGCGGTTGTCTCACGGGCCCGGCGCACGCGGGCACGGAACTCCACGGTTTCCTCGCCTACCTGATGAAATGCACCGTCACGGGCAAGGCGTATCGTGTGTTCGGTTACAAGGGCAAGCAGGTGCGGGACAACATCCACAGTCACGATCTCGTGGCGGCGTTCTGGGAATTTTTCCAAGCCCCACGCAGCGGGGAGGTTTACAACCTGGGCGGCAGTCGCCACTCGAATTGCTCGATGCTGGAAGCCATTGAAATCTGCCAGCAACTCAGCGGTCGCAACCTGGACTGGACCTATGTGGAAGACAATCGCATCGGCGATCACATCTGGTACATCAGCGACGTGCGGCGCTTTCAATCGCATTATCCCAATTGGAAATACCGCTACGGCCTGGCCGAGATTCTGAAGGAAATCCACGCCGCCTGCGCGAGTTGAACCGATGAAACTGCTTATCACCGGCATTTGCGGCTTCGCGGGCAGCACGCTCGCGCTGCGGCTGCGCGCGAGCAAGCCGGGGTTGGAAATCTTCGGCGTGGACAACTTCATCCGCGCCGGTAGCGAAATGAACCGGCAACGCCTGCAGGCCGCCGGCATCAAGGTGCTGCACGCCGATCTGCGGGTCGCCGATGACGTGGAAGCGTTGCCCGCGTCGAATTGGGTTCTCGATGCGGCGGCAAATCCGAGTGTGCTCGCCGGCACGGGCGGCAGCGGCACCAGCAGCCGGCAATTGATGCAGCACAATCTCGACGGCACGATCAACGTGCTGGAGTACTGCCGGCGGCATGCGGCTGGGTTCACGTTGCTGAGCACGAGCCGCGTCTATTCCATTCCTCCGCTGGCGGCGCTGCAGATGGAAACGCGCGACCACGCTTTTCGCCTCACGGCCGGCCAGACGCTCCCGGTCGGCGTGAGCGAGCGCGGGATCGCCGAGAATTTTTCGATCGCACCGCCGGTGTCGCTTTATGGCGCCAGCAAAGTCTGTTCGGAAGCGCTGGCGCTGGAATACGGGCTGACCTTCAAGTTTCCCGTCTGGATCAATCGTTTGGGCGTGCTGGCCGGCGCCGGCCAGTTCGGTCGCGCGGATCAGGGAATTTTTTCCTTCTGGATTCACTCGGTGGCCGCGCGGCGCCCGCTCAAGTTTATTGGCTTTGGCGGCCAGGGCCATCAAGTGCGCGATTGCCTGCACCCGAACGATCTCGGCGGAGTTCTCCTCC
>CAYWCK010000772.1:0-1566 GCA_964456685.1 uncultured Bifidobacteriaceae bacterium
GCGACCCGCGGCGCGGGTGGCGTCGCTCTCGGGACATTGCTCGGGCGAAATCTGCGAGAGGCCGCTGGCTTGCGTGACTTCGAGCCGCACCGCGCCTTCATTCACGATGCGCAAAAAGCCCGCGAACCGCGTCGCGCCTTCCGGCTGGATGCGCATGACCTCGGCCGTTTGCGGAAACGCGCCGAGCGCCGACTGCAACTGCACTTGCAGCGCAAACGCATCTTTCTGCGGTTGGTTCAGTTGAATGACGAGCCGGCGTTCGCTGGAAAATTTCTTGTCCGTCGCCGACTCCACGCTCCACGACAAAATCTGTTCGCCCTGCACGCGGGTCACCTCGCCCGCGCCGCGCAGCAGCAGCGTCACGCGACTGACTTCGCCCTGCATGACTTTGAAGTCGAGCAGCGCCACTTGCGTCATCAGCCCGGGGCTGAGGCTGACTTGCGACAGCATGTTCGCCGCGAAGAAAAGCTTTCCCTCCTCCTGCTTGCGCGATTCCTTCCACGACAACTTCACCGCGCCATCGGCCGGCAGGAAGCTGGCGAACTCCGTTCCTTTCCGCTCCGGACGCGCGGCACCCGCGAATTCAAATTGCGTGTCCTCGGCCAAACCGTGCAGCGCCACCGGTTGCACCGCACTAGACGCGACGCGGAAATCCACCGCGCTCCAGCCGGCGCTCTTTTTCACCGCCGCGGTGAACCTGATCATGATGGGAAATTTTCCCGCCTGATCGAAGACCGCTACGTAGCGCCCCTGCTCCGTGCGCAATTGCCATTTCGGATGCGCCGCCACTTCAGTGAGCGCCAGCGCGCCCGAAAGCAAGTCGAGCGAACCGCCCTTTCGATCATCCACGACGGCGGTTGCGCTGAGCGTGAAGGTCGCCCGCTCGCCGGTGAGGTCGCCCGCGAGTTTGAAATCCGTGAGCGTGACGGTGACGGGTGGCGGATTGGTCAGCGGCAATGGTTCTTTGGCGATGAGAACGCAGGAGAACATCACAGCGAACAAGCACGCCAGACCGGCAGGGATTCGACTTGAGCCGAGAAGATTGTTTGAAGACTCACCCTCACCCCGGCCCTCTCCCCCAGGAGAGGGAGCACCTTTCGCCAACTTCAGGCATTTCTCGGCTCCATTGGTCTTTGTTCGGCCTTCGCTCTGAACAACCCATTCGCGGCGATCTGAAAATGAACTTCGGAGAATTGGTAACCGCACGACTGCTTCTCCCTCTCCCGGCGGGAGAGGGCCGGAGTCAGGAAGAGGGTAATTCCATTTTGCCGTTCGTGAGTTCATATCATTTCCCTTCAATGCTCTTCGCCTGACGGATCATCCATTCGAGCTTCTTTGGACGGGAATCGACGCCGAAAACTTCCGGCACGCCGCTCATCACGCCGAGCACGCGGTCAGGCGTGACCTCGGCGGCGAACGGACTCGCCACGAGCCATTCGGCAAACGCCGCAGCACTTCCGGCGAGCCGCATGGCGGGAGAAGATTGTTCCAGCGAAGGAGCGTTGCCGCTGAACGGCACATCCCACGCCTGCTCGCGATAGTCTGTCGTGCCGGGAATTTTGTAGC
>CAYWCK010000773.1:0-1557 GCA_964456685.1 uncultured Bifidobacteriaceae bacterium
GACCGGCGTGCCGAATCCCGCCATACCTTCGATGAACGCGCCGAACGAGAACGCGATGAGGATGAGTTGAATCCGCGGATCGGGTGCGATGTGCGCGAGGCTGTTGCGCAGCACGGTGAACAAGCCGCGTTCGACCGTGAGTTGATAGAGGAAGATGACGTTGAGAATGATCCAGCCGATCGGAAACAACCCGAACGCCGCGCCGTACGCCGTCGTCGCGCCGGCGGCCGTGAGCGGCATTTTGTAAACGAACAGGGCGATGAGCAGCGCCACGACGAGTCCCGCCAGCGCCGCGAGGTGAACGCGAATCTGCAGCCAGGCAATCGCCGCGAGTAGCACGACCACCGGCAGCGCCGCGACGAGCGTCGAGAAAAGTGGGTTGTGCAGCGGATCGTAGTTCTGCGACCAAGTCATGATGAATGACCGCTAGAAAATCGGAAACCGCGGGCGGCGTCCAGCACTCGTTCGGGCTCGTTCGGTGGCGGCGGTTGGTTTTCGATGATCCGTGGTCGTTCTGTAATTGCGATGGTTCTCCCTCACCCCGGCCCTCTCCCGCTGGGAGAGGGAGGACCGTTTGCCGTTCTTCTCGAAATCGTGTGGCGGGATTTGCCACGCAGCCGACGAGAAATCTGAATCAGCCCAATGCTGTTCCCTCTCCCAGCGGGAGAGGGTCAGGGTGAGGGAGAGCGTGGAATTTCAAGCAGACCCGGGCCAGAGCTAAAAGACGCGAGCCCTAATCACGTTGGCAACTCTCCAGCCACCATTTCAAATAGCGCTCGCTGCCCGCGCGCACCGGCAGGACGACAAACTCCGCCGTGTCGTAGGGATGCAACTTGAGGATGAGCTTCTCCAATTCCTTCAGCGTGCGGCGCGTGGCTTTCAAAATCATCAGCACTTCGTCGCCGCGCTCCAGTTTTCCCTGCCACCAGTAGTGCGATTCGATCTTCGGCACGAGGTTCGCGCACGCGACGAGCTTTGCTTGCAATGCCGCCTGGGCCAGTTTGCGCGCCGTTTTCAAATCAGGCGCCGTCACCAGCACGATGGAGAACTGATTCGCTGATTTCATATCGCATCGCTGGGATTCAAACGGGAAAGACAGACTTCGGCCAGGTCAACGGCACGCCCTCGTTGGTCAGCAGATTTTGGAATTCCCTCAGCAGCGCGCCATCGGCGTGAACCTGACGCGGCAATTTCTTTTTCGCCCGGCAGAACGCCGCGAGCGCGCCGACGGATTCGCCGATGTTCCATTCGACCGGATGAAGACGGTAGCAACCGTTGGTGATGTGCGTTGTGCCAAGGTTCTTGCAGGCGGGCAAAAGATTTTCGACGCGCCGCGGAATGAGCGCGCCGAGCGGAATCTGAAATGGCAACGAACTGACATCAATGTAGTTGTCGCCGCCGGTGCTAGGATGGAGATCAATGCGATAACAACCGATGCCGACCGTGTCGGCGAATTCCTCGGCGCGCACTTTTTCCTTGGGCAGGCCGAGCAATTTCATCCGCGCATCCGTGCCGACGTGTTGTTCGCAAACCGTGAACGCGGCTTTGATGCGCCGG
>CAYWCK010000774.1:0-1548 GCA_964456685.1 uncultured Bifidobacteriaceae bacterium
GAGATGGTGGGCGAAATTGATCCGGTGGCTGAGCATGTCGCCGAGTTCGCCGGTGCCCGCCAGTTTTTTGACCTGTCGCCAGCCGACGCCGCGCGTGCCCCAATCCTGCAACCGACACGAGCGGAAGTGATAGGGCTGGCCGAGATCACCGCGCTGCACGAGATGCGCGAGGTAACGCATGGCAGGAACGAAGCGATAGGTGAACGCCGTCATGTGCCGGATGCCCGCCTGCTCAGCGGCGTCGGCCATTGCTTTTGCCTCCGGATAACTCAGCGCCAGCGGCTTCTCGCAGAGGACGTGCTTGCCGTGGGCGATGGCGTCCAGCGCGATGGGCGCGTGGGTGAAGTTGGGGGTGGCGATGATGACAGCATGAATGTCGTCCCGCTTGCTGATTTCCTCATGCCGGGTGGCGGTGAGTTGAACGCCGGTTTGCTGCCGCGCTCGCTCCAAGGTCGCGGCATCCGTGTCGCACAGGGCGACGAGCTTGACGTCCGGGCACAGGGCGAGTCCGGGCAGATGATTTTGCAGCGTGATTCCGCCGCAGCCGACGATGGCAAAATTAATGACGCTGGATGACCGCATGGCCAACGAAGTATGACGGAAAGTGCGGCCGCGAGTCGAGCCGGCAACGGAACGGATCCGGCCCGGCGGGGGAGCGGCCCATACCTCGAAAGTTCCATGGACGTCCGCGCAGGCCGGATTACATTCCGGGAACACCAAACGATCGCTATGAAAAACCAAATCAAATTCATGGCTGTCGGCGTTGCCGGGTTATTGCTTTTCGTGGGAGATGTTTGCGCCGCCGAAGCCGAGTCAAATGCCAAACCGGTGGCGCCATTGTTTAACGGACTGGGCGACCATCATCATGCCATCACCGCCGCCTCGAAGCGGGCCCAACGCTACTTCGATCAAGGCCTGACGCTGTGCTATGCGTTCAATCACAAGGAGGCGATTCGCTCCTTCCGCGGCGCGCTGAAGCATGATCCCGATTGCGCGATGGCTTGGTGGGGCATCGCCTATGCCAGTGGCCCACACGTCAACCGGCCGATGGACAAGGAGGACAACGATCGCGCCTGGGATGCTTTGCAAAAGGCGCTGGCCCTGCGGGCCAAAGTCACGGCCAAGGAACAGGCCTACATTGACGCCATGGCCAAAAGGTATCAGGCCGAGTTTGCTGAGGATCGTTCCGCGCTCGACAAAGCGTACGCCGCCGCCATGCGCGAACTCACGAAGCAGTTTCCTGACGATCTCGACGCGTTCACGATGTTCTCAGAGGCCTTGATGGACACGATGCCGTGGGATTACTGGCTCAAGGACCGCTCACCGAAGCCGGAAACTGAAGAGGCGTTCGCAGCCTTGCGCTACGTCATCAATCGCAACCCCGATCATCCGGGGGCGAATCACTTTTTCATTCATGCGGTCGAAGCCGGGCCGCATCCGGAACTTGGTCTGCCCTCCGCGGATCGGCTCGGTGGCTTCGCGCCCCAAGCCGGTCATCTCGTCCACATGCCCGGTCATATCTACATGCGCGTCGGTCAATATCGGGAA
>CAYWCK010000775.1:0-1529 GCA_964456685.1 uncultured Bifidobacteriaceae bacterium
GGAAACCAAGTCCTCACTCATCGTGCTGCCGGAATTGCCGACGGTGGAAAAAATCGCCAGCGCCTTGAACACGCTCGGGGCGACGCCGCGTGAGGTGATGGCGATCTTTCAGGCCATGAAACAAGCCGGCGCGTTGCAGGCGGAGTTGATCCTTCGTTGATATGAACGTCAACGCGCTGCCCAACAAACTTTCCGCCGACGTGCCGTTGGAACGGCTCGCCGGCAATGCCAGCCTCACGGAGAAGGAGAAAGTGGCCGAAGTTTCGCGCCAGTTCGAAGCCGTGTTGTTGCGCCAGATTCTTACCGAAACACAGAAGCCACTCATCAAATCCAAATTTTCAGATAATTCCACCGCCGCCAGCATTTACCGGGACATGATCGGGAATCAGCTGGCGGATAGCATTTCGAAGACGGGCAGCGTTGGCCTCGCCAAAACGCTTGGGCGGCAGCTCACGCATGAGGTCACCCCCGCTTCGTTGGCCGGACACGCCCACCCGTCGGCAGCGCTGCCCACCGCGCAAGCCGGTTCGGACGTGAGCCGGCCTCTTGATTCCGAGCCGTCGCTGCGGCCCCTCGATGCTACCGGCAGGAGAACGATCCTTTACGCCCCGCGCCAACATCCATGAATGCCATTTTGAACAACCTCATCGAATCACTCCGCGAAGAGCTGAAAGAGTACGGCGAGATGCTCACCCTCCTCGATCAGCAGCAACAAATGGTGATGCACCGGCAGACCCAGGACCTCCTCCAGTGCGTCGCTGCCATCAACACGCAATCCGAAACGGTCGCCGCCACGCGCCGCGAACGGGAACAACGCCAGCGCCAACTCGCCCGTGCCCTCGGGCTGTCCGAGGAAGCCGCCCTGGCAGAAATCCTCCCCCGGATTCCCACTGACTACCGGCCTTTGCTTGAGGCCCTCGTCACCGAGAACAACGAACTGCTGGTGCGCGTGCGCCAGCGCGCCCGCCAGAATCATCTCCTCCTGAACCGCATCGTCGAACTGATGCAGCGCTTCATCGGCTCGCTGTTTCCGGGCGCCCAGCCCTCGACTTACAACGACGCCGGCCTGTTGCTCGCCGCCGGGCTGCCGCAACGTTCGATTTACGACGCCGTCGGTTGATATTTTATGATCGGCCTCTTCAGCACCTTGAATCTCGGTGTCCGTTCACTCCAAGCGCAACAAACCGCGGTGGAGGTGGCGGGACAAAATCTCGCGAACGTCAACAACACCGCCTACACGCGTCAGCGCGTTCAGATTCAGACAAGTCCGACGGTCCAGACCGCGATCGGGCCGCAAGGCACCGGCGCACAAGCCGTGGCGATCCAGCAATTACGCGACCTGCTTGTCGAAGGCCAGATCCGCAATGAAACCAGCGAGAGTAGCTATTGGACCACCCAGCAAAAGGCGTTGCAATATGCCCAGACCGGGCTCGGTGAATTCATTGATCGAAACGCGGATGTCGTGGGCAGCGCGGGTTCCGGCACCGGCGCGCTCAGCGGTTTGGCGGATGAATTGAACGATCTGTTCA
>CAYWCK010000776.1:0-1525 GCA_964456685.1 uncultured Bifidobacteriaceae bacterium
ACGGCAAACGCGCCGGGCTCGTGCCGCAGGGTGATGCCCTTGCGCGCGGCGCGTTCCTGGTAATCGGCCAAGACCTTTTCCACGACGGCGCCGAGCGCCAGCGGCTGGAGGTTGAGGGAGACGCGGCCGGATTCGAGCTGGGAAATGGTGAGCAAATCCTCGATGAGCAATTGCAGCCGGCCAGCGTTGCGCTCGATGGTTTGCAGAAACCGGGTGGCGGTCTCGGGCTCGTTCTTCGCGCCGTCGAGCAGCGTTTCCGTGTAGCCTTTGATCAGGGAAAGCGGCGTGCGCAGTTCATGGCTGACGTTGCCCACAAACTCCTCCCGCGTGCGTTCCAGTTTCTTGATGCGGGTGAGGTCGTGAAAAACCAGGATCGTCCCCAGCCGGCGACGATCCACGCTGCTGAGCGCGGCGGCGTTCACCTGCAGCCAGCGATCGCCGGGCAATTCCAGTTCGTGATCCACCACGCGCCCCGCGGCATTGGTGCGCTCGAGGATTTCCGAAATGGCCGCCACCCGCACCGCTTCCAGCAACGCCCGCCCGCGCAGGATGCCGGTGGTATTGAACATTTCGGCGAAAGCGCGATTGGCGAGCTGGACGCGTCCGGTTTCATCGAGCACCAGCACGCCTTCAATCATGCTGTCGAACAGCGCCGCCTGGCGCGCGGACGCATCCGCCGTGGCGGATTGCTCGCGCTCCTCCCGCCGGGCGAGTTCCTGCCGGGCGGCTTCGGCTTCGCGCCGCCACCGGGCACGCCACCAAAAATGCAGCGCCACCGCCGCGAACAAAATTAAAATGGTCAACGCAGGCCACATGCGAAAGCGGGCGCGGGCCACGCGCAATTGTGCGCGTGTAAAACTTCGTGGCGGGAAAACGGATTCACTCCACAAACCGATAGCCGACGCCGCGCACGGTATCCAGATGTTTCGCGGCCGGCCCGAGCTTCTCGCGCAACCGGCGCATGTGCGTATCCACGGTGCGCGTGTCAATCGTCGCGTCGTACTCCCAGACGTCCCGCAGCAGCGTGTCGCGGGATTGCACCCGCCCCGCGCGCTGCGCCAGCACGGTCACGAGCTTGAATTCCGTGGCGGTGAGTTCGATGGCCCGGCCCTTCCACGACACGAGATGCTTCGGCTGATCGATCAACAGATCGCCGAAACGCATGGTCTCCGGCTTTTCCGCGGCAGCCACGGAGCGTTGCAGGAGTTTCTTGATCCGCAAAACCAGTTCGCGCGGACTGAACGGCTTCGTCACGTAGTCGTCCGCGCCGAGTTCGAGCCCGAGCACGCGGTCAATCTCCGCGGCCTTCGCGGTGAGCATGAGGATGGGAATCTTTGCCGTGCTCGGCTCGCGGCGGAGCAATTTGCAGACTTCCAAACCGTCCACCTCCGGCAACATCAGGTCGAGGACGACGAGCGCCGGTAATTGCGCTTTGGCCAGCTTCAGGGCCTCGTCGCCCGCGGCCGCGGCAATGGTCTCAAAGCCGGCCTGCCGCAGGTTGAACTCGACAAGTTCCACCGCCTCG
>CAYWCK010000777.1:0-1518 GCA_964456685.1 uncultured Bifidobacteriaceae bacterium
TGCTCCACGACGATGCGCTCGAATTCATCAAACGCGAGCCACGCGACTGGAGCGATTGGAAACTCGTCGCGAATCTGCCGTATTCGGTCGCGTCGCCGATCCTTGTCGAACTCGCGCAATCGCCCAAACGGCCGGAGCGCATGGTGGTGACGTTGCAATTGGAAGTCGCGCAGCGCCTGATGGCGGCGGCGGACGACGATGATTACGGCGTGCTGACCTTGCTCGTCCAGCTCGACTACGAGCCGCGCGGCTGGTTCAAGATTCCGGCGGGTTGTTTCTTCCCCGCGCCGGAGGTGGACTCCGCGTGTGTCACGCTGGTGCGGCGCGCGCAACCGTTGTTGCCCGACACTCACCGCGCCGCCTTCGTGAAGATCGTGAAGCGCGCGTTCTCGCAACGGCGCAAGATGATGCTCAAGCTGCTCAAGACGGAATGGCCGCTGGAAAAATTGCAGGCCGCATTGGCGGCGCTGAACATCTCGCCCCAGGAACGGGCGGAGAAGCTGAGTCTGGAGCAATTTGTCGCTTTGACGAAGCAGGTAACGGAATGAGCGGCTATCGCGCGAAAGTTCTTTTCGTCTGCAGTCGAAACCGACGTCGTAGTCTAACGGCGGAGACCATCTTCAAGGGCAGCCCGCGATGGGACGTGCGTTCCGTCGGCGCCGAAGAGGCGGCGCGAGTCAAAGTGACGCCGGGCCATCTCGGCTGGGCGGACGTGGTGGTGGTGATGGAAAAGCGGCACAAAGAGCGG
Organism: uncultured Bifidobacteriaceae bacterium; assembly: GCA_964456685.1. GTDB lineage: Bacteria > Verrucomicrobiota > Verrucomicrobiia > Limisphaerales > JADLHS01 > CAYWCK01. Next base: position 749 of record CAYWCK010000777.1, read on the forward strand.
CTGTTCCAGAAATATCCCGAGGCAATGGCCGACAAGTCGTGCGTTTGCTTTTTCATTCCGGATGAGTTCGAGTACATGGACGAACAATTGATCAGCCAGTTGCAGGCCAGGATGGAGGAACATTTCGGAATCGAGTCAGCGGAAACAAAGTTTATGAGCGAAGACATTTTCGACATCGTCAACGAACGCGACGAAGTAATCGGCAGCGCGCCGCGCAGTGTGGTGCATGCGCGCGGGCTGCTGCATCGTGCCGTACATGTGCTGGTGTTCAACGCGCGTGGCGAAATTTTTCTCCAGAAGCGTTCGCTGAAGAAGGACCGCCAGCCCGGCGTGTGGGATTCCTCCGCCTCGGGTCACGTGGATTCCGGTGAGCAATACGATGCGACCGCCGTGCGCGAAGTGCGCGAGGAGATCGGGCTGGCGGTCTCGCCTCCCGGAACGGCGGCGGGGACGGCGCCGGTCCTCACGCGGCTGTTCAAGGTCGCGGCGTGTCCGGAAACCGATGCGGAGTTCGTGTGGATCTACCGCTGCGCCAGTGAAGGGCCGTTCACGTTGCACCCGGATGAGATTGACGCGGGCGGCTGGTTCGCGCCGGCCAAGCTCACTCAATGGATGAACGAACGCCCGCAGGATTTCGCTTCGGCCTTCGTATTGATCTGGCGGAAACTGGCGGCTTAGAGCGGTTTCAATAAAACTGTAGTCGCATAGTGCGTATGGAAGTTTCCCCCTCACCCCGGCCCTCTCCCGCCGGGAGAGGGAGAACGGCGCGC
>CAYWCK010000778.1:0-1518 GCA_964456685.1 uncultured Bifidobacteriaceae bacterium
CGACCTTCCCGAATGGTGAGGCTGATCGGTTTCTCGCAATAAATATCCTTGCCCGCCCGCGACGCAAACATCGAAGCCATCGAATGCCAGCGGTTGCCGGTGGCGATGGACACCGCGTCGATGTCCGGTCGCGCGAGCAGCTCGCGAAAGTCGGGAAACGCGAGGCAATCCTTGTTGCCGTAGTGCGTGTCCACGGTGTCCTTGGCGTTCTTTAAGCGGTCCCGGCGCGAGTCACTGACCGCGAGGTACTGAACTTCCTTGAACGACAAAAAATTTGGCAGCGTGGCGCGGGCGCGATTGCCAAGGCCGATGCCGCCAAAAACAATCCGGTTGCTGGGCGCGACGGCGCCGTTGAGGCCGAGCACCGAACCGGGAATGATCATCGGCGCGGCGATGGCGGCGGCGGCGCGGTGGAGGAATTGGCGACGAGTAAAGCGAGTGGCGGCGGTGGTTTTCATCGAAGACTCCGGAAGATTGGTGAAACCCTGTTCATAACCCGGCCCGAATGTTTTCCGCCGCCGCAGAAATGTAAAGCAATCCCTTGGGCCGAGGTAAAACTGTCCGCCCTAGCGGGGGCTCAAGTTGTCGCGCGTCGTCCCTCACCCTGACCCTCTCCGCTGGGAGCGGGAACAGGCGTTGGCTGTCTTTGGTTTCCTCCACAGTGCCCGGCCAATTCGGCCTTGGCCTTACGAGACAGACGGCGGGCGATTCTCCCTCTCCCAGCGGGAGAGGGAAAGGGGGAGGGAGAGTCGTTCGCTGAACCAAAGCGCTGCGATTTTTCTCAAACGGCACTAGCGGGTTTTGGGATTCTGGTCCAAAAAGTCACGCACCGTTTGGCCCAACACTTCGGCGGCATAGGGTTTTGGCAAATAGAGGATGCCGGCGCGGCTGGGCGCACCGGTTTGCGCCATCTCCGAGCTGTAACCGCTGGAGATGATGGCGCGCAATCCCGGCTTGAGCGACTGCAATTGCTCGGTCAGTTCCAATCCGGTCATCCCTTCGGGCATCACCATGTCCGTGAAGAGCAGGTCCACCTTGGCGCCGTGCGCCTGCCAGACTTTGAGCGCCTCCTGGCCGTTGGCCGCCTCGAACACGTGATACCCCAAGTTGCGCAAGACCTTCGCCGCCAGCCGGCGGACGGTCGTTTCGTCCTCGACCAACAGAATCGTTTCCTGGCCGCGTCGGATCGGGGTCGGCGCCGCTGCCGGCGCCGCTTCCGCGAGGGCGCCGACTTGCGCCACGAGAAAGATCTGGAAGGTGCTGCCGCGGCCTACTTCGCTCGCGACTTCCACCCAGCCATTGTGCTGGGCCACGATTCCATGAACGGTGGCCAGGCCGAGGCCCGTGCCTTTGCCGGCTTCTTTCGTGGTGAAGAACGGTTCAAAAATCCGGCGCAGCGTGGCGGTATCCATCCCGCAGCCGGTGTCCGTGACCACAAGACTGACGAATCGCCCGGGCTGACGGTTGGGATTGCTTGCGGCCCAATTGGCGTCGCCCTCCACCAACGTTGTCCGGATG
>CAYWCK010000779.1:0-1512 GCA_964456685.1 uncultured Bifidobacteriaceae bacterium
GATTTCGGCGAGAAATGTCGCCGACGCAAGTGATGCCGCCCTGCAAACATTCGCTGAACTGCGCCGCGCCCGTGCGTCCCCCTTGACGCGCCACGTAACTCGCCAGCTTGTCCTTCACCTCCGGGTCGCTGCGGCGACTGGCGGCTTCGACCAGGTCCAGTTGCAGATTTGCCGGAATTTTCCCGAGCAACAATTCATCCAGCCGCGCCGCCAACAAGCGGTCCGCACTCGGATCCTTCAGTTCGCCCAGCAAGGCATAAGCGCCCTGCCGCTCCCGCAGCGTGCCCGCGCCGAGCAACTTGGTGAAAACCTCGCCCAGCTGGGCCGAGTTCATGGTCTCCATCGCGAACTTCAGCGCAGCGATGCGCAATTCATCCACCGCCGAACTGCTGGCCTGTTTCACGGCGTCATTCAGGCGCGGCGACTTGACCGCCGCGAGAAAGTCCAGCACCGCGACACGCGTGCGGATCGGTGTCTTGTCGCTTTGAAACAACGTGAAGGCGGCGCTGCCGAGTTCATGCCAACCCCAACGGGTCGCAACGTTCAACAACGCCATCTGAACGGACTCAGGCGCGGAATTCGTAAGTACGCGCTCAAGTGCCGCCTGGTAACGCAAAAACTCGGGCTCGTTTCGGGCTGGCAACGGTCGCCACAAACCGGTCACCCGATCCTTCGCATCCGGTTTCGTCCAGTCGCGCAAGGCGGTGATCGCTTCGGTACGAATCGCATCGGGCAGTTGGGCGTTGGCGATCATGGCCGCCAGTCGCAACTCGGCGGTCAACGACCCGAGTCGGCGGTTGGCGTTGATCACGCGGCGCAGAATGGCATCGCGCGGTGTGGGTTGCTCGCGCGTGCCGGCGGGCAAAGCGGCAAAGCGCGTCAGGTTGTCAGCCAATGCCGCCACGCCGGGCAGCGCATCGGTGACGGGGAGATCGTTGATCGCGCGTGCGGCTTCCGCCACCACCACCGGATCACGATCCGCCAGAAACAATTCCAACTGGGGCGAAGCGAGTTGCCGCAATGCGAGCACCGCCGCCAATCGCACCGTTACCGAATCGTCCTTGCTCAACGCGGCCAATTCAATGTCGGTCGCACTGCCCAGCAAAGCCTGCATGCCGGCATGTCGCAGCCACGGATCATTTCCGCTGGCACGCAGCATAGCCAGCACCGCCGACTGACTCTTGCGCTCGCCCAGTTTCCCGAGGGCCACGGCGGCGAAGTAGCGCACGCGCGGTTCGGTATCGGCGAGCAGCTTGATCAGTTGTTTGTTGTACCGCTCGTCGCGCGCGTCGCCCAAGATTTTGGCCGTCTGCGCACGGATTTCCGGTTGTTTGTCAGCGAGGAGCACATCGAACTCTGCCCGCGGACCGCGCCGGTCCAGTTGTCCCAGTCCCCACACGGCATGCAGCCGGGCGAAGAGCGTCGTGCCCCGCAAGGATGCAGCGTACAACTCGGCCACCGCTTTGCGCGCCACGAGTTCAAACTGCGCTTCCTGCCGCACGCGGCGGTCCT
>CAYWCK010000780.1:0-1508 GCA_964456685.1 uncultured Bifidobacteriaceae bacterium
GTTTACGAAGATCTGTTTCGCATTTCCGAACTGGCCCAAGGCTACACGGACTCGCTTACGGGCATTCTCCAGGTTTATCTCAACATGTCCTCGAACCGCACCGGCGAAATCGTGAAGGCGCTCACGCTGATCACCATTTTGTCCACCCCGGCGACGATTATTGCCAGTTGGTATGGGATGAACTTTCAGAAGGACATGCACGAGATCAACTGGGCGCATGGGTACGCCTATGCGTTCGGTATCACGGCCATTTCGACATTGTTGACGTATTGGTACCTCAAGAAGCGCAACTGGTTTTGAGTCATGCCCGCGGTGAAGTCCAATTTCCTCGACAAGGTGCTCGGCCGCATTTCGCGGCTGGATGCGGAAGGCTTGCAGACCGTCGTGCAACGTCTCGCGCGGGAACGGAGCTTTCTTGAAACGTTGTTCAACGCCATCGAGGACGGCGTGCTCGTCGTGGATGAACACGGGCGCATTCTTTATTTCAACCAGGCCGTGACCCGGTTGATCGGTTTGCAATCGGAAGCGGAAGAGAAGAAGTTGAGCGAGATTCTGCCGGAGGTGGATTGGCAGCAAATCGCGCGCTTCGACAAGGAAGGCGGCCACCATGTGGTCCGGCACGAGTTCGAGGTGCAGTATCCGCGCCCGCGGTTTCTCCGGCTGTACGCCGCGCCGCTCGATGGCGAGGCGGCGGGAAGTTCCGGTCTCGCGCTCATTCTCCACGACGCAACCGAAGCGCGGCAGAAAACCTTTGAAGCCATCGAAAGCGAGCGAGTGCAGGCGCTGACCTTGCTCGCGGCGAGTGTCGCGCATGAAATCGGGAATCCGCTCAATGCGTTGCATATCCATCTCCAGCTGATGGAGCGGGAGTTGAAGAAGCTCAAAGGCGACGAGTGGCGCGCCGCGGGCGAAGGGAAATCCACTTCCCCGGTTGCCCGGCATCCGGCGCAACGTGAAGCCGTCCGCAAACTGGACCAGTATCTCACCGTGGCCAAGGGCGAGATCAACCGGCTTGACTACATCGTCACGCAATTTCTTCAGGCGATCCGGCCCGCGCCGTTGCAGATCAAACTCGCCACTCTGAATGAGGTGGTGGACAAAACGCTGACTTTGCTGCTGCCGGAACTCGAAAACCGCGGCATCACCGTGAAGCAGAAGCTGGCCCGGCAGCTGGTCGCGACGCCAGTTGATCCGACCCAATTGCAACAGGCCCTGGTCAACCTGTTGAAGAACGCCATGCAAGCCATGACGAAAGGCGGCACGCTTACGCTGCAAACCGGTGAAACCGGCGAAGCCGTCTGGGTGAGCGTGGCCGACACCGGCGGCGGCATTCCGCAGGAGCAGATCAACCGCATCTTTGAGCCGTTTTACACCACCAAGAAAAAAGGAACCGGGCTGGGACTGATGATCGTGCAACGGATCGTGCGCGCTCATGGCGGACGGATAGAATTGGAAAGCCACGTGGGGCGGGGCACAACGTTTCGGCTTTGGTTTCCGTTGCACGAGAA